>NZ_JBSFER010000023.1:0-178615 GCF_053594535.1 Streptomyces sp. NPDC001889 | reverse complement strand
GTTGATAGGCCGGATCTGGAAGCACCGTGAGGTGTGGAGGTGACCGGTACTAATAGGCCGAGGGCTTGTCCTCAGTTGCTCGCGTCCACTGTGTTGGTTCTGAAACCACGAACAACCCCTTTTTTTGGCCGGCGGGTTGTGTTTGTTTGTTTCATAGTGTTTCGGTGGTTATAGCGTTAGGGAAACGCCCGGTTACATTCCGAACCCGGAAGCTAAGCCTTTCAGCGCCGATGGTACTGCAGGGGGGACCCTGTGGGAGAGTAGGACGCCGCCGAACAATTTTTAGCCTCAGTCCCCTGGATCTTCACGATCCAGGGGCTGAGCACGCCCCAATAGCTCAGTCGGCAGAGCGTCTCCATGGTAAGGAGAAGGTCTACGGTTCGATTCCGTATTGGGGCTCTGAAGAAAGATGAAGAAGGCCCTCGCCACTGGCGGGGGCTTTTCTGCGTTCCCCGGCGTCCCTCCCGGCACAGGAGATCCGAAGGAAAGAGGGCCGTCGCTCGATGAGCGACGGCCCTCTTCTTCTCTCAGGACTTCTCGGGCTCCGGGATACGCATGGCGAGGATGGCCATGTCGTCGGAGGCCGGCTCCGCCGCGAAGCGTTCCACCGCGCGCAGGACACGGGTGGCGACCGCGCCCGCGGTGAGGCCCGTGCAGCCGGTGAGGACCTCCGTCAGGCCCTCGTCACCCAGCATGCGGGTGCCCTCGCGGCGCTCGGTGACCCCGTCGGTGACACAGAGCAGGACATCGCCCGGGTCCAGGGTCACCATCTGCTCGTACAGCTCCAGGTCGTCCATGACGCCGAGGAGCGGCTGCGGCTCGGCGGCCGGCTCCACCGTGCCGTCCTGGCGGAGGCGGAGCGGGAGCGGATGGCCGGCGCAGACGATCTTGAGAAGGGCGCTGCCGTCCTCCTGGGGGCGCAGTTCGCCGTAGAGGAGGGTGAGAAAGCGGCTGCGGGCGCCCTCGTCGAGGATGGCGGCGTTGAGGCGTTCGAGCACGGCCGGGCCGCCGAAGCCCTCGCGGGCCAGCAGACGCAGGGCGTGGCGGGCCAGGCCGGTGACGGCCGCGGCCTCGGGGCCCGTACCGCAGACGTCGCCGATGGCGAAGCCGTACACGCCCTCGCGGATGGGGAAGAGGTCGTAGAAGTCGCCGCCCACCTCGTTGCCCTCGCCGGCGGCGCGGTAGATGACCTCGACCTCGACGCCGGGGATGGTGGGCTGTTCCGGGGGGAGCAGGCTGCGCTGGAGGGACTGGCTGATGGCCACGCGTTCCGAGTACAGCCGGGCGTTGTCCAGGGCGAGGGCGGCCCGGCGGGAGAGGTCCTCGGCTAGCTCCAGGATCTCCTGGCGGAAGTGGTCGTCCGAGGGCTTGCCGAGGGTCAGCATGCCGATGACGCGGTTCCGCGCCACCAGGGGCAGGACGACGGTCTCGCCGCCGACGGCCGCGGCCGTGGCACGGGTGGTGCCGATGCCGGAGGAGACGGGGGAGGCCGAGCCGAGGCCCAGTTCGCGCTTGGCGGTGAGCAGGGCGGCCTGCTGGCCGGCCCGGGCGGGTGCGTTCCAGACGCGGGCGCCGGGGGTCGGCACCGGGTCCGGCGGGGCGATCTTGGAGAGCAGGGCCTTGAGACCGTCGATGCGCTCCTCGTCCTCGTGGAGCACATAGCTGAGATAGGGGTCGGATGCCTGGTCGGCGATGGTGTAGACGGCACACCAGGTGGCCAGGGTCGGGACCGTCATCTGGGCCATGAGGGCCAGCGTCTGGTCGCGGTCGAGCGTTCCGGCCAGCAGGTCGGACGCCTCGACGAGGAAGGAGAGGGAGCCCCGGCGGAGCCGTTCCAGCTCTCCGAGGCGGGCGGACTCGACGGCGAGTGCGATGCGGTCGGCGGCGAACTGGAGGCGCAGGGCCTCCTCGTTGGAGTACCGGCCGGCCGACTCGGCGGCGACGCCCAGGGAGCCGGTGAGCCGGCCCTCGACCTTGAGCGGGACGGTGACGACCGAGCGCATGCCGGTGGAGTTGAGCAGCGGGACCGCGCCGGGGACGGCGGTCAGGTCCTCGTGGACGGCGGGCATCCGGGCGGAGCCGTACCGTCCGGTGCCGGCCTCGACGGGGACGCGGGCGAACCGCTGGCGGGCCGAGGGAAGCCCGGTGGTGGCCCGCACCTCCAGCTCGGTCTCGTCGTCGGTGGCCAGCAGCAGGAACGCGGCGTCGCCGTCGAGCATGTCGCGGGCGCGTTCCACGGTGCGCTGGAGCAGTCCGTCGAGGTCGTCGGGGGCGGGGGAGCCGATGAAGACCTCGAACGGGTCCGTGGTGCTGTTCTCGCTGCCGGAGTCGGTGACCGGGACGCGCTGCGGGGTCTGGAGGACGGCGCGCTCGTCGTCGCGGACGAGCAGACAGACGGTGGAGGGGTCGCCGTGGGAGTCGCGTACCCGCAGATGGGACGCGTACACGGGGATGACACGGCCGTCGATGCCCCGGATGCCGTAGCTGCCTTCCCAGCGGGAGAGCTGGAGGGCCTCGGCGATCCCGGTGCCGATGCCGGGGGTGTGCGGCCAGGCGGCGAAGTCGCCGAGGGGTTTGCCGATGACCTGTTCGGCCGCGTACCCGAAGAGGTGTTCCGCGTCCGCGTTCCAGACGGCGATGGCGCCGGTCGCGTCGATCTGGGCGACGGCGACGCGGACGCGTTCGTCGGCGACGGGCAGCAGGGCGGTGGGGAGGGCCGGGCCCGCGGAGCGGGTGCCCACGGGGCGCTGGGGGAGGTCGAGCTGGAACCACACCTGTTTGTGGGTGGGGGTGTACTCGACGCCCCAGCGGGAGGCGAGGGCGGAGCAGAGCAGCAGCCCGCGGCCGTTCTCGCTGTCCAGGGCGGCGAAGCTCTGGCCGGCGGCCTGGAGGGGGACCTCGCGTTCGGGATAGCGGTCGCCCACCTCGACACGGACGCTGTCGGCCGCGCGCAGACAGAGCACATCGGCGGAGGTCCCGGCGTGGATCACGGCGTTGGTGACCAGTTCGCTGGTGAGGACCACCGCGTCGTCGACGACTTCGCTGTACCCCCACCCCTGGAGGGTGTCGCGGACAAAGGCACGGGCCGTCGCGACGGACCGTCCGACGGGGTCGAAGCTGGCAGCCGCCCGGGCGGTGATCACAGAACTCCTCGTACGTGTTTCGACGCCCGGCTCCGCCATGATCGGCCTGCCCCTCCCGGTGCCCGGTGGTGGTTCCCGTGCCCGCGCCGACCCGGCCGGGCGGACCGGGCGGTTGGACAGCCGGATGCCAGGTTACTTACCTTCGCTGTCCGAGCGGATGCCGGTCACCGCTGTTTCCGCCCTGGGAGGGGTGGGGACTGTTATGCGAAGCTGCCGAACTGTTATGGCCTGGTTCCGCATGGGTGAAACACTGGGCAGGCTGCCCGATACAGCTCGGGCAGTACGGTCAACCCCTGCGGGAGGGACACGGTGGAGTCTGGCACGGCGGCGCGTGGCACAAGCACGCGTACGAAAGGCGGACGATCCCGGAGCAATGGGACAACTGAGGTCGACACGGCAGCCCTGAACAGGCTCCTGGCCGGCCTTGTCTCCCTGCGCGACGGGAATTTTCGCAGGCGCCTGACCGTGTCGGGCGACGATGTGATGGCCGAGATCGCGGCCGTCTACAACGAGGTCGCCGACCGGAATCTGCATCTCACGGGTGAGCTGGCACGGGTGCGCAGAGTCGTGGGGCGTGAGGGGAAACTCACGGAACGGCTGGAGACGGGGGCCTGCGAGGGCTCCTGGGCCGCGGCGATCGACGCCTCCAACGGGCTGGTGGACGATCTCTCCCGGCCGGTCTCCGAGGTGGGCCGGGTGCTCTCCGCGGTCGCGGAGGGCGATCTGCAGCAGCGGATGGAGCTGCGCTCGCACGGGGACGACGGCTCGGTGCGCCCGTTGCGCGGTGAGTTCCTGAAGGTCGCGCGGACCGTGAACAGCCTGGTGGACCAGTTGTCGGTCTTCACCGACGAGGTGACCCGGGTGGCCCTGGAGGTCGGCACCGAGGGCAAGCTCGGCGGCCAGGCGCAGATCCGGGGGGTGTCCGGCTCCTGGAAGGGCCTCACCGACTCGGTCAACCAGATGGCCTTCCGGCTGACCTCCCAGGTGCGGGACATCGCGCTGGTGACCACGGCCGTCGCGCAGGGCGATCTCTCCCAGAAGGTCACCGTTCATGTGAACGGCGAGATGCTGGAGCTGAAGAACACCGTCAACACCATGGTGGACCAGCTCCAGTCCCTGGGCTCCGAGGTCACCCGGGTCGCCCGTGAGGTGGGCACCGAGGGGGAGCTGGGCGGTCAGGCCGAGGTCCCGGGCGTGGCCGGTGTGTGGAAGGACCTGACCGACTCGGTCAACACCATGGCGGGGAACCTCACCTCGCAGGTGCGGGGGATCGCCGAGGTGACGACGGCGGTCGCCAACGGCGATCTGTCGCAGAAGGTCACGGTGAGCGCGCGCGGCGAGGTCGCCCAGCTCGCCGAGACGATCAACCAGATGACCGAGACGCTCCGCACCTTCGCGGACGAGGTCACCCGGGTGGCGAGCGAGGTCGGTGCCGAGGGGCTGCTCGGCGGCCAGGCCCAGGTGCCCGGCGCGGCCGGGACCTGGAAGGATCTCACCGACTCGGTCAACACCGTCTTCCGCAATCTGACCACGCAGGTCCGCGATATCGCCCAGGTGACGACGGCGGTGGCCAACGGCGATCTGTCGCAGAAGGTCACGGTCGACGTGGCGGGCGAGATGCTGGAGCTGAAGAACACCGTCAATACGATGGTCGACCAGCTCCAGTCGTTCGGTTCCGAGGTCACGCGGGTGGCCCGTGAGGTCGGTGTCGAGGGCCGGCTCGGCGGCCAGGCGCACGTGCCCGGCGCCGCGAACACGTGGAAGGACCTCACCGACTCGGTGAACACGGCCTTCCGCAACCTCACGGGTCAGGTCCGGGACATCGCCCAGGTGACGACGGCGGTCGCCAACGGCGATCTGTCGCAGAAGGTCACGGTCAATGTCGCCGGCGAGATGCTGGAGCTGAAGAACACCGTCAACACGATGGTGGCGCAGCTGTCGTCCTTCGCGGACCAGGTCACCGGGATGGCCCGGGACGTGGGAACCGAGGGCCGGCTCGGTGGTCAGGCGCGAGTCGAGGGCGTCAGCGGCACCTGGAAGGAGCTGACCGACTCGGTCAACTTCATGGCCGGGAACCTCACCTCCCAGGTGCGCCAGATCGCCCAGGTGACGACGGCGGTGGCGCGCGGCGATCTCTCCCAGAAGATCGACGTCGACGCGCGCGGTGAGATCCTCGAACTGAAGAACACCATCAACACGATGGTCGACCAGCTCTCCGCCTTCGCCGAGCAGGTCACCAGGGTGGCCCGTGAGGTCGGTACGGACGGCAGGCTCGGCGGTCAGGCCCAGGTGCCGGGCGTCGCGGGTGTGTGGCGCGATCTCACGGACTCCGTCAACGGGATGGCGGGCAACCTCACCTCGCAGGTGCGCAATATCGCGCAGGTCGCCACGGCGGTGGCGCGCGGTGACCTCTCCCAGAAGATCGAGGTGGACGCGCGCGGTGAGATCCAGGAGCTGAAGAACACCCTCAACACCATGGTCGATCAGCTCTCCAACTTCGCGGAGCAGGTCACCAGGGTCGCGCGCGAGGTGGGCACCGAGGGCATCCTCGGCGGCCAGGCGGAGGTCCAGGGCGTCTCGGGCACCTGGAAGGACCTCACCCAGTCCGTCAACTTCATGGCGAACAACCTCACGTCCCAGGTGCGCAACATCGCCGAGGTGACCACCGCGGTCGCCAAGGGGGACCTCTCGAAGAAGATCACCGTCGATGCCAAGGGCGAGATCCTCGAACTGGTCACGACCGTGAACACCATGGTGGACCAGCTCTCGGACTTCGCGGACGAGGTGACCCGGGTCGCCCGCGAGGTGGGGACGGAAGGCGTACTGGGCGGTCAGGCGCGGGTGCGCGGTGTCACCGGCATCTGGAAGGACCTCAGCGACAACGTCAATCTGATGGCCAACAACCTGACCAGCCAGGTCCGCAACATCGCCCGGGTCTCGGCGGCGGTCGCGGGCGGCGATCTGACCAAGAAGGTGACCGTCGAGGCGCGCGGCGAGGTCGCGGAGCTGGCGGACACGGTCAACACCATGGTGACGACGCTCTCCTCGTTCGCGGACGAGGTGACCCGGGTGGCCCGCGAGGTCGGCACCGACGGCCGGCTCGGCGGCCAGGCCCATGTGCCGGGTGTCTCCGGTACGTGGAAGGACCTCACCGAGTCCGTGAACTCGATGGCGTCCAATCTGACCGGTCAGGTGCGGCAGATCGCCACGGTCACCACCGCCATCGCCCAGGGCGATCTCACCCGGAAGATCGATATCGACGCCCGGGGCGAGATCCTGGAGCTGAAGACGACCATCAACACGATGGTCGACCAGCTGTCGTCGTTCGCCGGGGAGGTCACCCGGGTCGCCCGTGAAGTGGGCACGGACGGACAGCTCGGCGGTCAGGCGCGGGTGCGCGACGTCGACGGCACCTGGCGCGACCTCACCGAGTCGGTGAATGAGATGGCCGGGAATCTGACCCGCCAGGTGCGCGCGATCGCCGCCGTCGCCACGGCGGTGACCAGGGGCGATCTCAATCTGAAGATCGATGTGGACGCGGCCGGAGAGATCCAGGTCCTCCAGGACAACATCAACACCATGATCGCCAACCTCCGTGACACCACCCTCGCCAATGAGGAGCAGGACTGGCTGAAGGGCAATCTGGCCCGGATCTCCGGTCTGATGCAGGGGCGGCGCGACCTGGACGACGTCGCCTCGCTGATCATGAGCGAGCTGACGCCCGTCGTCTCGGCCCAGCACGGGGCGTTCTTCCTGGCGATGCAGACGGGCGGCCAGGATGTCGTCGGCAGCTCGGGGGACTCCTCGTACGAGCTGGTCATGCGGGCCAGCTACGGCTACTCCGCCGGTCTGATGCCGACCTCGTTCCGGCCCGGTGAGACCCTGATCGGGACGGCGGCCGAGGAGAAGCGGACCATCCAGGTCAATGTGCCGCCGGGGTATCTGAAGATCTCGTCCGGGCTGGGGGAGGCGTCCCCGGCGTATGTGATCGTGCTGCCGGTGCTCTTCGAGGGGAAGGTGCTCGGAGTGATCGAGCTGGCGTCGTTCCAGCCGTTCACCCAGATCCAGCGGGACTTCCTCAACCAGATCGCCGAGATGATCGCGACGAGCGTCAACACCATCAGCGTCAACACCAAGACCGAGGTGCTGCTCAAGCAGTCGCAGGAGCTGACCGAGCAGCTGCGGGAGCGCTCCGCCGAGCTGGAGAACCGGCAGAAGGCACTCCAGTCGTCCAATGCCGAACTGGAGGAGAAGGCGGAGCTGCTGGCTCAGCAGAATCGTGACATCGAGGTCAAGAACACCGAGATCGAGGAGGCCCGGCAGGTTCTGGAGGAGCGGGCCGAGCAGCTGGCCGTGTCGATGCGGTACAAGAGCGAGTTCCTGGCGAACATGTCGCACGAGCTGCGCACCCCGCTGAACTCGCTGCTGATCCTCGCCAAGCTGCTCGCCGACAACGCGGAGGGCAATCTCTCCCCGAAGCAGGTGGAGTTCGCGGAGACCATCCACGGAGCGGGTTCGGATCTGCTCCAGCTCATCAACGACATCCTCGATCTGTCGAAGGTCGAGGCGGGCAAGATGGATGTCAGTCCGACGCGGATCGCGCTGGTCCAGCTCGTCGACTACGTGGAGGCGACGTTCCGGCCGCTGACGGCGGAGAAGGGGCTCGACTTCTCCGTGCGGGTCTCGCCGGAGCTGCCCGCGACGCTGCACACCGATGAGCAGCGGCTGTTGCAGGTGCTGCGCAATCTGCTGTCGAACGCGGTGAAGTTCACCGACTCCGGCGCGGTGGAGCTGGTCATCCGCCCGGCCAACGCGGATGTGCCCCAGTCGATCCGGGAGCAGTTGCTGGAGGTCGGTTCGCTGCGGGACGCGGACGCCGATCTGATCGCCTTCTCGGTGACGGACACCGGGATCGGGATCGCCGCGGGCAAGATGCGGGTGATCTTCGAGGCGTTCAAGCAGGCGGACGGCACCACCAGCCGCAAGTACGGCGGCACCGGGCTCGGGCTCTCCATCAGCCGGGAGATCGCCCGGCTGCTCGGCGGCGAGATCCACGCGGCGAGCGAGCCGGGCCGGGGCTCCACCTTCACGCTCTATCTGCCGCTGCACCCGAGCGAGCTGCCGCCCAACGGGCATGGCACGGGCCCCGATCCGCAGAGCGCGGAGACCGGTGTCGCGCAGCCGGAGCACCAGGTGCTGATGGAGCCGCACTCGGGGTCGGCCACCCTCTTCCGC
This sequence comes from Streptomyces sp. NPDC001889, assembly GCF_053594535.1. Classification (NCBI taxonomy): domain Bacteria; kingdom Bacillati; phylum Actinomycetota; class Actinomycetes; order Kitasatosporales; family Streptomycetaceae; genus Streptomyces; species Streptomyces sp. NPDC001889. The sequence goes on along the minus strand of NZ_JBSFER010000023.1, from coordinate 170,237 downwards.
CGGCGGCGGAAGGCGATCGGCGCCACGGAGGAGCGGACCGCGCTGCCCGCCGCCGGTGCTCCGGCTCCCTCCGCCGGTGGCCAGGGCCGGCCCGGTGCGGCCGCCCACCAGCCCGCGCCGGAGCCACCGGAGCCGCGGCGCACCTTCCACTTCGACAACGAGAAGGTGCTGATCGTCGACGACGACATCCGCAATGTCTTCGCGCTCACCAGTGTGCTGGAGCAGAACGGGCTGACGGTGCTGTACGCGGAGAACGGCCGGGAGGGCATCGAAGTGCTGGAGCAGCACGACGATCTGACGGTGGTTCTGATGGACATCATGATGCCGGAGATGGACGGGTACGCGACCACGACCGCCATCCGGCGGATGCCGCAGTTCGCCGGGCTGCCGATCATCGCACTCACCGCGAAGGCGATGAAGGGCGACCGGGAGAAGGCGATCGAGTCGGGGGCGTCGGACTATGTCACCAAGCCCGTCGACCCCGATCATCTGCTCTCCGTGATGGAGCAGTGGATGCGCCGGCGGTGAGCGGAGGGCCCCCGGACCGCCCCGCCCGGCGGGGTGCCCGGGGGGCCCGTACCGGCTCCGTGCTGACCGACCGTGGCCGACGGCGGCGCGGAACGGTGCCGTACACGGGAACCTTCCGCTCTTTCTTTACGTTTCCGCTACGTGCGCGGTGACATCCTGGTGACAGGGTGTGGCGACGGGCAGGGTGGGGCTACCATGACCGGCACAACATTGGGCGACGCAAGCAAGTCGCCCCCTGGGGCCGCGCAGGGCGCGTTCTCCGGCTCCTGGAGCCGGGGAGACCCCAGGCCGGGGCGAGGAGGACGGGGCATGGTGCAGAAGGCCAAGATCCTCCTGGTCGATGACCGGCCGGAGAATCTGCTGGCGCTGGAGGCCATTCTCTCCGCGCTCGATCAGACACTGGTGCGGGCATCGTCAGGGGAGGAAGCGCTCAAGGCGCTGCTGACGGACGACTTCGCGGTCATCCTGCTGGATGTGCAGATGCCCGGCATGGACGGATTCGAGACCGCGGCGCACATCAAGCGCCGGGAGCGGACCCGCGACATCCCGATTATTTTTCTCACCGCGATCAACCACGGCCCGCACCACACCTTCCGTGGTTACGCGGCGGGCGCGGTGGACTACATCTCCAAGCCGTTCGATCCATGGGTGCTGCGGGCGAAGGTCTCGGTCTTCGTCGAGCTGTACATGAAGAACTGCCAACTGCGTGAGCAGGCGGCGCTGCTGCGGCTCCAGCTCGACAGCGGTGGCGGTGTCCAGCCGAGTGCGGTCGGGGTGGGGAGCGCCGGCCGGGAGTCGGTGGGGCTGCTCGCCGAGCTGTCGGCGCGGCTCGCGGCGGTCGAGGAGCAGGCGGAAGCGCTGTCCAAACAGTTGGACGACGAAGCGTCGGACGGCGCCGCCGTCGCCACCGCGGCCCATCTCGAACGGAAGCTCACCGGTCTCCGCCGGGCGCTGGACGCCCTGGAGCCGGGCACCGGCTCACTCCCCGCCCCGCCCTCGCAGAACTGACCCGCGCGGCGGGGCCGGAGCGCGGAGCCGGGGGCGTCGGGCCCGTGGGTCGTGGGCGCTCTCTCCCGGCTGAGAGGGCGTCACCCCGTCGGCAGCGAGTCGGCGACACGAACGGGTGAAGGTGTGGGCACACGTGTCCACCGCCCCCGGCACCGGTAACCTCACCACCATGGCCTCACGTACGTCCGGCAAGGGTTCTCAGGACACGGCGGGCACCGCCAAACCGCGCGCCGGCCGTACCAGCGGCGCCGCCGCCGCTGCGAGCGCCGCGAAGAAATCCGCGCGGAGCCCCGTCAAGGGTCCCGCCCCCAGGAAGAGCGCGCCCGCGAAGAAGGCCGCGGCCAAGCGGCCGCCCGCGAAGAAGACGGCCGCCCGGAAACCGCCGCCGAAGCCGGCGCCCTCGCCCACCGGGGGCCTCTACCGGCTCGTGCGCGCCTGCTGGCTCGGGGTCGCCCATGCCGTGGGCGCCGTGTTCCGCGGCATAGGGCGGGGCGCGAAAGGGCTCGACCCGGCCCACCGCAAGGACGGTCTGGCGCTGCTTCTCCTCGGTATCGCGCTGATCGTCGCCGCCGGTACCTGGTCCAATCTGCGCGGACCGGTCGGCGATCTGGTCGAGCTGCTGGTGACCACGGCGTTCGGCAGGCTCGATCTGCTGGTGCCGATACTGCTGGGTGTCATCGCCGTCCGGCTGATCCTCCACCCCGAGAAGCCCGACGCCAACGGCCGGATCGTGATCGGTCTCTCCGCGCTGGTCATCGGGGTGCTCGGGCAGGTGCACATCGCCTGCGGCGCGCCCGAGCGCGCGGAGACCGAGGCGATCCAGGACGCGGGCGGGCTGATCGGCTGGGGCGCCGGCACGCCACTGATCTTCCTGGTGGGCACGATCCTCGCCGTTCCGCTGCTGGTGCTGGTCACCGTCTTCGGGCTGCTGGTGGTCACCGCCACGCCCGTCGCCGCCATCCCGCAGCGGCTGCGCCTCCTCGGCTCCCGGCTGGGGCTGGTGGCGCCCGTGGAGCACGGCGTTCCCGGGGACCCGGATGACGACCGGCGGTACGAGGAGCAGTGGCGCGAGGCGGTCCCCGGGCGGAGGCGGCGCGGTCCGGCGCAGCCCGGCGGGGACCCGGAGGACCAGGACCCGGCCGGCTCCGACGAGCCCCCGCGCCGCCGCCGGCCCCGCAAGGGCTCCGGCGACCGCTCGCCGGACGCCGTGGACGTGGCGGCGGCAGCCGCCGCCGCGCTCGACGGGGCGGTGTACAACGGGCTGCCGCCCTCGCCGCTGGTCGCCGATCTGACCCGGGACGTGACGGCGGACCGGGACCGCGCCCCGTCGCCGGTGCCGCCCGCGCGCGGGCCGGCGGCCCGCCGCCCCGGCGAGGGCTCCGGACCGGACCGAACCGCCGGGGGCTCCGTACCCGATCTGACCAAGCCGGCGCCGGAGCGTTCGCCCGAGCTGCCGGCCCGGGCCGAGCAGCTCCAGCTCTCCGGGGACATCACCTACGCGCTGCCCTCGCTGGATCTGCTGGAGCGCGGCGGGCCCGGCAAGACCCGCAGCGCCGCCAATGACGCGATCGTCGCCTCGCTCACCAATGTCTTCATGGAGTTCAAGGTCGACGCCGCCGTCACCGGTTTCACCCGGGGCCCGACCGTCACCCGGTACGAGGTGGAGCTGGGCCCGGCGGTGAAGGTCGAGCGGATCACCGCGCTGACCAAGAACATCGCGTACGCCGTCGCCAGTCCCGACGTACGGATCATCTCGCCGATCCCGGGGAAGTCGGCCGTCGGCATCGAGATCCCCAACACCGACCGCGAGATGGTCAACCTCGGCGATGTGCTCCGGCTCGCGGACGCCGCCGAGGACGACCACCCGATGCTGGTCGCGCTGGGCAAGGACGTCGAGGGCGGCTATGTGATGGCCAACCTCGCCAAGATGCCGCACATCCTGGTCGCCGGAGCCACCGGCTCCGGAAAGTCGTCCTGTATCAACTGTTTGATCACTTCGGTGATGATAAGGGCGACCCCGGAGGATGTCCGGATGGTGCTGGTCGACCCCAAGCGGGTCGAGCTGACCGCGTACGAGGGCATCCCGCACCTGATCACCCCGATCATCACCAACCCCAAGCGGGCCGCCGAGGCGCTCCAGTGGGTCGTCCGCGAGATGGATCTGCGCTACGACGACCTCGCCGCCTACGGCTACCGGCACATCGACGACTTCAACCAGGCCGTCCGCGCCGGCAAGGTCAAACCGCCCGAGGGCAGCGGGCGCGAGCTCCAGCCCTATCCGTATCTGCTGGTCATCGTGGACGAGCTGGCGGATCTGATGATGGTGGCCCCGCGCGACGTCGAGGACGCCATCGTCCGGATCACCCAGCTGGCGCGCGCCGCCGGCATCCATCTGGTACTGGCGACCCAGCGGCCGTCCGTCGATGTCGTCACCGGTCTGATCAAGGCGAATGTGCCGTCCAGGCTCGCGTTCGCCACCTCCTCGCTCGCCGACAGCCGGGTCATCCTCGACCAGCCGGGCGCGGAGAAGCTGATCGGCAAGGGCGATGGGCTCTTCCTGCCGATGGGCGCCAACAAGCCCACCCGGATGCAGGGCGCCTTCGTCACCGAGGACGAGGTCGCGGTGGTCGTCCAGCACTGCAAGGATCAGATGGCGCCCGTCTTCCGGGACGACGTGGTGGTCGGCTCCCGGCAGAAGAAGGAGATCGACGAGGAGATCGGCGACGATCTCGACCTCCTCTGCCAGGCCGCCGAACTCGTCGTGTCGACGCAGTTCGGGTCCACCTCCATGCTCCAGCGGAAGCTGCGGGTGGGCTTCGCCAAGGCCGGACGGCTGATGGACCTCATGGAGTCGCGGAACGTCGTCGGCCCGAGCGAGGGGTCCAAGGCACGTGACGTTCTGGTGAAACCTGAGGAGCTGGAGGGAGTGCTCGCCGTGATCCGGGGGGAGCCTCACCCGTAAGGGTTCGGCTCGGCGGGGGATTGGCGGGCAACCGTTTCCCCCGGTCGTACGTCAAGTTGGAGAGAAGGGGCGGAGAACCGTCCCGGAGCCACCGGGGGCACCGGCCCCTTCCGATGGCGTACAAACACCGGTCGCCCGGTTGCCCCACCCTTTCGTACCAGCCATACACTGAACCTCCAGCAGGTGGTTACACGCTCGAAAGGCGCCCTCGTGTCCATCGGCAACTCCCCCGAAGACGACCGGCCTTCCTTCGAGGACGACCGGCCCTCCATCGGACGTGTCCTTCACGAGGCCCGTATCGCCGCAGGTCTGACCCTTGACGAGGTCAGTGCCGCCACCAGGGTGCGGGTCCCGATCATCCAGGCCATCGAGCAGGACGACTTCGGCCGCAGCGGCGGCGATGTGTACGCGCGCGGGCACATCCGCATGATCGCCCAGGCGGTCCGGCTCGCTCCCGGCCCGCTCGTCGCGCAGTACGACTCCGAGCACGGCGGGCGGCCCGCGCCGACCCCCGCCGCGCCGCTCTTCGAGGCCGAGCGGATCAGGCCCGAGCCGCGGCGCCCCAACTGGACCGCGGCCATGGTCGCCGCCATCGTCGCCGTGGTCGGCTTCGTCGGTTTCACCCTCTTCGGCGGTGGCGGCGACGAGCCGGGCCGCGGCGGCCAGGTCGCCGAGGGACCGGCGCCCGGGAAGTCCTCAGCGGCGCCGAGCACCAAGCCCGCCGACCCCAAGCCCGACCCCTCCGACAGCGCCATCGCCGCCGTGCCCAAGGACAAGGTCACGGTCAAGCTCACCGTCGTCGACGACAAGAGCTGGATCTCCGCCAGGTCCCACAACGGCAAGCTGATCTTCGACGGAACGCTCGCCCGCGGCGACTCCAAGACCTTCCAGGACGACGAGCGGATCGATCTCATTCTCGGCAACGCCGGCGCGATCGAGCTGTATGTCAACGGCAAGAAGATCGAGGACGAGTTCAGGCCGGGCCAGGTCGAGCGCCTGTCGTACACCGAGGGCGACCCCCAGGTCGGCTGAGCACGCGCCCGCGGCGCCCCCTCCCGTACCGGCCGGTACGCTCCGTCCGGCCGCTCGGGGCGCCCTCGCGGCAGGGGCGTGGGCCAGGACAAAGTAGTCTTGAGCCCATGCCCGAACGCCGTACCGTCGCCCTTGTCACTCTTGGCTGCGCCCGTAACGAGGTGGACTCGGAGGAGCTCGCAGGCCGCTTGGCAGCGGACGGCTGGGAGCTTGTCGAGGAAGCCTCCGACGCGGATGTCGCCGTCGTCAACACCTGCGGCTTCGTGGAGGCCGCCAAGAAGGACTCCGTCGACGCCCTTCTCGAAGCCAACGATCTCAAGGACCACGGCAGAACCCAGGCCGTGGTCGCCGTCGGCTGTATGGCCGAGCGGTACGGCAAGGAGCTGGCCGAGGCGCTCCCCGAAGCCGATGGAGTCCTCGGCTTCGACGACTACGCCGATATCTCCGACCGCCTCCAGACCATCCTCAGCGGCGGTGTCCACGCCTCGCACACCCCCCGCGACCGGCGCAAACTGCTGCCGCTGAGCCCCGCCGACCGCCAGGGCGCCAGCGGGGTGGCCCTGCCGGGCCACGGAGCCCCCGCGGCCCCGCCCGAGACCCCCGCCGTGCCCGACCTGCCGGAGGGTGTCGCTCCGGTCTCCGGGCCGCGCGCCCCGCTGCGCCGACGGCTCGGCACCTCCCCGGTGGCCTCGGTCAAGCTCGCCTCCGGCTGCGACCGGCGCTGCTCCTTCTGCGCCATCCCCTCCTTCCGGGGCTCCTTCATCTCGCGGCGGCCCAGCGATGTGCTCGGCGAGACCCGCTGGCTGGCCGAGCAGGGCGTCAAGGAGGTCATGCTCGTCTCCGAGAACAACACCTCCTACGGCAAGGACCTCGGCGACATCCGCCTCCTGGAGACCCTGCTGCCCGAACTGGCGGCGGTCGACGGCATCGAGCGGGTGCGTGTCAGCTACCTCCAGCCCGCCGAGATGCGCCCCGGCCTGATCGACGTCCTGACCTCGACCCCGGGCATCGCGCCCTACTTCGATCTCTCCTTCCAGCACTCCGCGCCCGCCGTGCTGCGCTCCATGCGCCGCTTCGGCGACACGGACCGGTTCCTCGAACTGCTGGAGACCATCCGCTCCAAGGCCCCGCAGGCCGGTGTGCGCTCCAACTTCATCGTCGGCTTCCCCGGCGAGAGCGAGAGCGACTTCGCCGAGCTGGAGCGCTTCCTGACGCACGCCCGGCTCGACGCCATCGGGGTCTTCGGCTACTCCGACGAGGACGGCACGGAAGCCGCCACGTACGAGCACAAGCTCGACGACGAGGTCATCGGCGAGCGGCTCGCGCATCTCTCGCGGCTCGCGGAGGAACTCACCGCGCAGCGCGCCGAGGAGCGGCTCGGCGAGAGCCTGGAGGTTCTCGTCGAATCGGTGGACGGCGAGGACGGCGCCGTGGGGCGCGCCGCGCACCAGGCACCCGAGACGGACGGCCAGATCGTGTTCACCACGGGCGAGGGTCTGGTCCCGGGCCGTATGGTCATGGCGAAGGCGGTCGGCACCGAGGGTGTCGACCTGGTGGCCGAGTACCTCGGGGACCTCCCGGCGTCCGGTCACGGCGCCCCGGACGACGACGCCCGGGACGGGCACCGGACCCCGGGCGACGCGGCCCTGGCCGGAGGGCGGATTCCGGGCGAGGAGGCGGGCAGATGACCGGAGTGCCGGCATCCGCGGGGGGCGGCACCGGCAGGCCCGCGCCCGGCGGCAAGCTGGGCGCTGCGGCCGTCAATCAGGCCAGCCTGTGGAACATCGCCAACATCCTCACCATGCTGCGGCTGGTGCTGGTGCCCGGGTTCGTCCTGCTGATGCTCCAGGACGGCGGATACGACCCGGCGTGGCGGGCCTGGGCCTGGGCGGCGTTCGCCGTCGCCATGATCACCGACATCTTCGACGGACATCTGGCCCGCACCTACAACCTGGTCACCGACTTCGGCAAGATCGCCGACCCGATCGCCGACAAGGCGATCATGGCCGCCGGCCTGATCTGTCTCTCCTCGCTCGGCGATCTGCCCTGGTGGGTGACCGGGCTGATCCTCTTCCGCGAGCTGGGGATCACGCTCATGCGCTTCTGGGTGATCCGTCATGGTGTGATTCCGGCCAGCCGGGGCGGCAAGCTGAAGACCCTCGCGCAGGGCACGGCGGTCGGGATGTACGTCCTGGCGCTGACCGGGCCGCTCGCCACCCTCCGCTTCTGGGTGATGGCCCTCGCCGTCGTGCTGACGGTCCTCACCGGCCTCGACTATGTGCGCCAGGCGATCCTGCTGCGGCGCAGAGGGCTCGCCAAGGAGCGCGGCACGGCCGGGGGCGCGCTGTGACGACGGCGGCCCGCGTTCTCGCGGTGCTCGCGGAGCGTGGCGAGAGCCTCGCCGTGGCGGAGTCGCTCACGGGCGGTCTGGTGGCCGCCGAGCTGACCGGGGTGCCCGGTGCGTCCCGCTCCTTCCGCGGGTCCGTCACCGCCTACGCGACCGACGTCAAGCGCGAGGTGCTGGGCGTCGACGGGACCCTCCTGGCGGAGCGCGGGCCCGTCGATGCGGCGGTCGCGCTCCAGATGGCGGCCGGTGTGCGCACCGTGCTGCGGGCCGGCTGGGGTATCGCCACCACCGGCGTCGCGGGCCCCGGACCCCAGGACGGACAGCCCGCCGGGACCGTTCTGGTGGCCGTCGCGGGACCGGACGGAATACGGAAAGTCGCCCCGCTGCGGTTGAACGGCACCCGGGCGGAAATTCGTAGAGAGAGTGTACGGAGCGTGCTCGGGCTGCTGCTGGACGAACTCCAGGGGACGGCGGGGGCACAGGATACGGAACAGAACGGGGGGAATTGATGTTTGCAGCCCTGAGTGAACACGACATCGCTCCCCGCACGGCCGCTGCACGAGGCGGTACGGTGGGGCGTGAAGGATGCGGCTACGCGGTCCGAGGAGGGAGCCACCGATGATTCTGCTCCGTCGCCTGCTGGGTGACGTGCTGCGTCGGCAGCGCCAGCGCCAGGGCCGTACTCTGCGCGAAGTCTCCTCGTCCGCCCGAGTTTCGCTCGGCTATCTCTCCGAGGTGGAGCGGGGGCAGAAGGAGGCTTCCTCCGAGCTGCTCTCCGCGATCTGCGACGCGCTTGACGTACGGATGTCCGAGCTCATGCGCGAGGTGAGCGACGAACTGTCGCTGGCCGAACTGGCCGCCTCGGCGGCGGCCAGCGAGCCGGTGCCCGCGCCGGTGCGCTCGATGCTGAATTCCGTCTCTGTGACGTCGGTGGCGGGTGTACCGACGGAGCGGGTGACGATCAAGGCGCCGGCGGAGGCCGTCGACGTCGTCGCTGCCTGACGCCCACGGCCCCGCGCCGTGGCACGAGAGGCGCCGGAGCGGTACGGACCACGGTCCCGCGGCCCCGTCGCCCCCATGGTTTGGTGTCGGCCCTGGCCCCGGCTGCCGCCCCCTGGACGGGGTGGTGGACCGGGGCTTCTGCTTGTGGTGGGTGAGGCGGCGGCGGGGTGGCCGCGGGGCGACGGGCGCTCGGGGCGGCGGCTGGGGCGGCTGGGGCGGGTGGGGACAGTCGGGGCGGCCGGGGCGGCGTGGGGCGGCTGGGCGGCGTGGGCGGTTGAGGCGGGATTTTTCGGTATCGGTGGGGACTTTTGCGCACCGCGTGCGCGGGTAGGCGCTGAGCGAAGCCGGTCCGGGCGGGGTGGGACCACACCCCCCCCTCCCGAGTGTCCGGTTCGAGGGCCTATGTCATGGTGGAAAACACCGACTACCGAGTGGAGGACATGCATGTCTGTCGTCAAGAGCCCGTTGTCCGATGCCGACCTCAAGACTGTCGGTGAGGCGCTGCGCGGGGCCCTGGTGGATCTGGTGGACCTCTCGCTCGTCGCCAAGCAGGTCCACTGGAATGTCGTCGGCCCGCGCTTCCGGTCCGTGCACCTCCAGCTCGACGAGGTGGTGGACACCGCCCGGCTGCACTCCGACACCGTCGCCGAGCGCTGTTCCGCGATCGGGGTCTCCCCGGACGGCCGATCCGCGACCGTGGCGTCGCAGAGCGCGATCGGTACGGTCCCGGAGGGCTGGATCAAGGACGGTGACGCGGTCCAGGTGCTCGTGCGCGCGCTGGACGCCGTGATCGTACGGATGCGTGAGCGCGTCTCGGCCACCGGCGATCCGGACCCGGTGAGCCAGGACATCCTGATCGGCCTCACCGCCGACCTGGAGAAGCACGCGTGGATGTTCCAGGCGGAGAGTGCCTAGGGAGTTTCTTTCGGATCGGGCCGGATCGGTGAGCGGGGTCCGGTGCCGTGGATCGCGAGGCGGAGGAGGGAGCCCACGCGGAGCGTCGGCGACCGACGGCAGCGCGGCGAGGCGCGGTGCCGGGGCTCGCGAGCCCGGCAGCATCCGAAAGAGACGACCTGGGTCTCCGGGCGCGGCGCGGGTGCCGGCTCGTCCCGTCGGGGCGGCTCCGGCGGTGGCCCGCGCCACCGCCGGGCCCCGGCCCGCGCCCGGGCGCGCGAGGGCGACGGCGGGCGCGGTGGGTGCGCCGGTGCTGCACCCGGTGCGCCCTCCCCGGAGTGATCGCCCCGGTCTAGCGTGGTCCGGAGGGAGGCATCCATGGCGCGTCGCGAGGTCACCCTCGGGCTCATCGCCCTGGCTCTGGCGGCGGTCGCCGCCGGTGGGCTCTGGTGGTGGGCCGTGCTGCGGCTGGTTCTCGTTCCCGAGCGGTCCGGGCTGGTCGAGGGCGCGGTGGCGGCCGGCGGCTGGGGACTCAGCCTGCTGCCGGTGCATGTGACGGCCCACCGGGCCCGCGGAGGTGTCCGCCGGGCCGTGGCGGAGGCCCGGGGCGCGGTGGAGGCCTCCGTCACCAGGGCATCGTCGCGCCGCCGTTCGGACGGATGATCTGGCCCGTGGTGAAGGCGGACGCGTCCGACACCAGATGCAGTACCGCGTGGGCGACCTCCCCGGCCTCGCCGACCCGGCCCAGCGGGGAGATCCGGGCCATCGCCGCCTCGGTCCGCCGCCGGCGGGCCGCGTCGTGGCGGTCGGTCATGGGGGTGCGAATCCAGCCGGGGGCGACCGCGTTCACCCGGATGGAGTGCGGGCCCAGCTCCGTCGCCAGTGTCCGGGTCAACTGGATCACCGCGGCCTTCGCCGCGCTGTAGCAGACCAGACCGGCCTGTGCGGCGTCCACCGCCCCCGAGGCCATGGTGACGATCGCGCCGGGGGTGCCGGTGGAGACCATCGCGCGGGCCGCTTCCCGGCAGGCGTGGAAGACCCCTTTGAAGTTCACCGCGAGAACGCGGTCCAGATCCTCCTCCCTGGTCTCCAGGACCGTGCTGGTGTGCATGACCCCGGCGACGGCGGCGAGGATGTCGAGCCGCCGCTCCCGGGCCACCACGCGGTCGACCGCGTCCTTCACGGCGGTGCGGTCGGTGACATCGAGCGGATGGGTGTACGCCGCGCCTCCGGCGCGGATGATCAGCGCGCGGGTCTCCCCGAGGCCCTCGCGGTCCAGGTCGGCGCAGTGGACCCGGGCCCCCGCCTCGGCGAGCAGCAGTGCGCAGGCCCGGCCGATCCCGCTCGCCGCACCGGTGACGAACGCGCTCCTGCCGCTGAGGTCGTACGCCGTGAGGGGCATGCCGGGACGGTACGGTTGGATCTAACGGTGCGTCAAGAAGTGGGCCCGGACTGGCAGCCGGGGCACCAGTACGTGACGCGCTCGTCGTCGTTCCCGCCCCGGGCCCGGGCCGGATGGGCGCCCGGGGTCCCGTCGCTCCCCGGGGACCTGCGGACGGGTGTGCCGCAGCGCGGGCAGGGCTGCCCCGCCCGCCCGTAGACATGGAGCCGGGAGCGGGCCGCCGCCCGCGAACCGGGGGCCGTGGTCCGGCGCTCGAAGGTGTGCTTATTGGCCTCCAGCAGCCGGTGGGCCGTGGCCATGAGCCGCTCGGGCACCCCCTCGGGCAGCTCGCCGACCGGGAGCCAGGGCGTCACCCCGGCGAGGAACGCCAGCTCGGACTTGTACACATTGCCGATTCCGGCGAGATTGCGCTGGTCGAGCAGGGCCTCGCCGAGAGGGCGGGACGGATCGGCGAGCAGATGGGCCCGGGCCAGGTCCGCGTCCCAGTCCGGACCCAGCAGATCCGGGCCCAGATGGCCGACCACCCGCTGTTCGTCCTCGGTGCGCAGCAGTTCCAGCACGGGGAGGCGGTAGCCCACGGCCGTCCGCGAGGCGTTTCCGAGGACCGCCCTGATCTGGTGCGCGGGGCCGCCCTGCCAGCGCTCACCCGCCGCGAAGATCCGCCATGACCCGTCCATCCGCAGATGCGAGTGGAGGGTGAAGCCGCCCTCGACCCGGGTCAGCAAGTGCTTTCCGCGCGCCACGGTCTCCACCACGGTCCGCCCGGTGAGATCGGAGGTGGCGAACGCGGGCACCCGCAGATCGAACCGGGTGAGCGGCTCCCCGGCGAGTGCGGTGTGCAGTCGCCGCGCGGTCTGCCAGACGGTGTCTCCTTCGGGCACGGAACCCATGATGCGCGAGACACGGGGCGGGCGCCCGCCCGCGGTGGTGGTGTCCGGGTGGGGAGGGCGCACCGGCGGTGGTGCTCCGGCGGTGCGCCGGCGGGGCGGGGCCGGGCCGGGCCGGCGCCGCTCGGGCCGGGGGCCGGCCGGGGCGGGGCCGCCGGGGCAGCGCTTGCTTGGGCCGGAGGCCGGAGGCCGGACGCCGGGAGCCGGGGAGGGGGCGGGGCTCAGGCTCAGGGGCGTATGCGCAGCCCCCTGGGGGTGGCGTGGAAGCCCGCTGTCTCCAGGGCCCGGGCCAGCGGCGAGGTCAGCGCCGGGGTGCCATTGGCCCGCTCCACGGTGACCGTCCCGACGGTGCCCGCGCGGGCCGCGCCCGCCAGGGCCTCGGCTGCGGCGTGGAGAGCCGGGTCATCGGGGTCCTGTGCCCAGGCGAGGAGGGTCTTGCCGCCGCGCTCCATGTACAGCGTCAGCGCGCCGTCGACCAGCACGACCAGGGAGCCCGCCTTCCGGCCCGGTTTGTGGGACGCGCCGTCCGGGGGCTCGGGCCAGGGGAGGGCCGCGCCATAGGCGTTGGCGGGGTCGGCCGCGGCCAGCACCACCGCGTGCGGAGCCGTGTGCTCCCCGGCGCGCTCGCGCGCGGTGGCGGCGGCGCGCAGCCGGTCCACCGCGCCGTCCATCGCGAACTGGGCCGCGCCGAGCCCCTCCACCACATAGCCCCGGCGGGCCTGCCCGCTGTCCTCGAAGGCCGACAGGATGCGGTAGACCGCGGAGAAACCGCCCTCCACCCCCTCCGCGGCCACCGCTCCCCGGGTCACCACTCCGTGCCGGTCCAGCAGGCTCCGCGCGAGGGCGTGGGCGCGGTGCGTGGGATCGGGCTCGGCGGCCGGCAGCAGGGACCACCGGCCGCTGACCGTCGGCGGGCCGTTGCGGGACGCGGCGCGGGCCACCGCGGCCGGAACGCCGTATCTGCCCCGGGGGACGGTCCGCCGGGCCCGGTGGGCGGTGGACCCGGCGGTCCGGCCCGAACCCAGCAGGGAGCGCAGCGGGGCGAGGGTGTCATTGGTGAGCCGGCCCGACCAGGCCAGCTCCCAGACGGCGTCGGCGAGTTGCGGATCGGTGGCGTCCGGGTGCGTGGTGGCCCGCACCTGGTCCGCGATCTGGCGGAAGAACAGTCCGTACCCGGGGGCCAGCGCGGTGAGCACCGACTCGTGGAGGGCCGTCGGCTCCAGCGGGTGCGGTGGAGCGAGCAGCAGCGGCGCCGAGTCGGCGAGATGGAGCGAGACCCAGCCGTCCTTGCCGGGCAGCGAGCCCGCGCCGGCCCACACCACCTCGCCGGTCGTGGTCAGTTCGTCCAGCAGGGCGGGCGAGTAGCCCTGGACCCGGGAGGGCAGGATCAGCTTCTCCAGCGCGGAGGCGGGGACGGCGGCCCCCTGGAGCTGCTCGACCGCCCGGGCCAGCCCGTCGATTCCGCGCAGGCTGTTGTCGCCGAGATGCTGCCACCGGGGGAGGAAGGCGGCCAGCGCGGCGGGCGGCACGGGCTCCAGCTCATGGCGCAGAGCCGCCAGCGAGCGTCTCCGCAGCCTCCGCAGCACGGTCGCGTCGCACCACTCCTGGCCGATGCCCGAGGGATGGAACTCGCCCTGCACGACCCGCCCGCCGGCGGCCAGCCGCTGGAGGGCGCCGTCCGTGACGGCGGCCCCGAGGCCGAAGCGGGCCGCGGCCGCGGTGGAGGTGAAGGGGCCGTGGGTGCGGGCGAAGCGGGCGAGCAGATCCCCCAGGGGGTCCTTGACCGGCTCGGTGAAAGCCTCCGGGACCCCGACCGGGAGGGCGGTGCCGAGCGCGTCCCGCAGCCGGCCCGCGTCCTCGACGGCCGCCCAGTGGTCCACCGCCGCGATCCGCACCCGGATGGCCCGCCGGGCTTCCGCCAGGTGCTCGGCCCACCGAGGATCGGCGCCGCGCTCCGCCAGCTCGGCGGCGGTCAGCGGGCCGAGGACCCGCAGCAGATCGGCGACGCCCTCCGCGTCCTTCACCTTTCTGTCGTCGGTGAGCCACTGGAGCTCGCGCTCCAGTTCGGTGAGCACCTCCGCGTCCAGCAGTTCGCGCAGCTCGGCCTGGCCGAGCAGCTCCGCCAGGAGCCGGGAGTCCAGTGAGAGGGCGGCGGCCCGGCGCTCGGCGAGCGGCGAGTCCCCCTCGTACAGGAACTGGGCGACATAGCCGAAGAGCAGCGAGCGCGCGAACGGGGAGGGCTCGGCCGTGGTCACCTCCACCATGCGCACCCGGCGGGACTCGATGTCGCCCATGAGTTCGGTGAGGCCGGGGACGTCGAAGACGTCCTGGAGGCACTCGCGCACCGCCTCCAGGACGATCGGGAAGGACCCGAACTCGCTCGCGACCTGGAGCAGCTGCGCCGCCCGCTGGCGCTGCTGCCACAGCGGGGTGCGCCTGCCCGGGGAGCGGCGGGGCAGCAGCAGCGCCCGGGCCGCGCACTCGCGGAACCGGGAGGCGAAGAGCGCCGAGCCGCCCACCTGATCGGTGACGATCCGCTCGATCTCGCCCCGGTCGAAGACGGCGTCCCCGGCGCCCACCGGGGCCTGCTCGCTGTCGAACGCGGTATCCGCGTGGCCGGCCCGGGCGGGGTCCTGGTCCAGCAGGTCCAAGCCCATCAGGTCGGCGTCGGGCAGCCGCAGCACGATTCCGTCGTCGGCGTGCATGACCTGCGCGTCCATGCCGTAGCGCTCGGCGAGCCGGGCACCGAGCGCCAGCGCCCACGGCGCGTGCACCTGGGCGCCGAACGGGGAGTGGATCACCACCCGCCAGTCGCCCAGCTCGTCCCGGAACCGCTCCACCAGAATCGTCCGGTCATCGGGGACATGACCGCAGGACTCGCGCTGCTCGGCGAGGTACGCCAGTACATTGCCGGCGGCCCACGCGTCCAGCCCGGCGGCCAGCAGACGCAGCCGGGCGTCCTCCTCGGACAGCGAGCCGACCTCGCGCAGGAACGCGCCCACCGCCCGCCCCAGCTCCAGTGGCCGCCCCAGCTGGTCGCCCTTCCAGAAGGGCAGCCGGCCCGGCACTCCGGGCGCGGGGGAGACCAGGACCCGGTCGCGGGTGATGTCCTCGATCCGCCAGGAGGTGGTGCCCAGGGTGAAGACATCGCCCACCCGGGACTCGTACACCATCTCCTCGTCCAGCTCCCCGACCCTGCCGCCGCCCTTCTTCGGGTCCGCGCCGGCGAGGAAGACCCCGAAGAGGCCCCGGTCCGGGATGGTGCCGCCGGAGGTGACGGCGAGCCGCTGGGCTCCCGGCCTGCCGGTGACGGTGCCGGCGATCCGGTCCCACACCACGCGCGGGCGCAGTTCGGCGAAGGCGTCGGAGGGATAGCGCCCGGCGAGCATGTCCAGCACGGCGGTGAACGCCGAATCGGGCAGCGCGGCGAACGGGGCCGCCCGGCGGGTCAGCGCCAGCAGGTCGTCGGCCTGCCAGGTGTCCAGGGCGACCATCGCCACCAGTTGCTGCGCCAGTACGTCCAGGGGGTTGGAGGGAATCCGCAGCGCCTCGATGGACCCCGTGCGCATCCGCTCGGTGACCACGGCCGCCTGCACCAGATCGCCCCGGTATTTGGGGAAGACGACACCCGTGGAGACCGCCCCGACCTGGTGCCCTGCCCGGCCCACCCGCTGGAGGCCGGAGGCGACGGAAGGAGGCGACTCGACCTGGACCACCAGATCGACCGCGCCCATGTCGATACCCAGCTCCAGGCTGGAGGTGGCCACCACGGCGGGCAGCCGGCCGGCTTTGAGGTCCTCCTCCACCAGGGCGCGCTGCTCCTTGGAGACCGAGCCGTGGTGCGCGCGGGCGAGCAGCGGCGGCGCGCCCTGCGCCGCCCCGGACTGGGCCATGATCTCGGCCGGGGTCCCCGCGCCGGGCGCGCCCGGGCCGGAACCGGAGGGGTCGAAGGGGGTGCCGGTGGCCCGTTCGTAGGCGATCTCGTTGAGGCGGTTGCACAGCCGCTCCGCCAGCCGGCGGGAGTTGGCGAAGACGATGGTCGAGCGGTGGGACTGGACGAGATCGGCGATCCGCTCCTCCACATGCGGCCAGATCGACGGCCGGTCGCCGTCCCCGGAGGAGCCCGGCGGCCCTCCCGGACCCGGCGGGCCCAGGGCGCCGGGGGAGCCTGACGACGCCGGGGACCCCGACGACGCCGGGGAGCCGCCCAGCTCGCCCAGGTCCTCGACCGGGACGACCACCGACAGATCGAACTCCTTCCCCGACGGCGGCTGGACGATCTCCACCCTCCGCTGCGGGGAGAGATAGCGGGCGACCTCGTCCACCGGGCGCACCGTCGCCGAGAGGCCGATCCGGCGGGCCGGGCGCGGCAGCAGCTCGTCCAGCCGCTCCAGGGAGAGGGCCAGATGCGCGCCCCGCTTGGTCCCGGCGACCGCGTGCACCTCGTCGAGGATCACCGTCTCGATGCCCGCCAGGGCGTCCCGTGCGGAGGAGGTGAGCATCAGGAACAGCGACTCGGGCGTGGTGATCAGAATGTCCGGCGGCCGGGTGGCCAGGGACCGGCGCTCGGCGGGCGGGGTGTCGCCGGAGCGGATGCCGACCCGGACCTCGGGCTCCGGCAGCCCCAGCCGGACCGCTTCCTGCCGGATGCCGGTCAGCGGGGAGCGGAGATTGCGCTCCACATCGACGGCCAGGGCCTTCAGCGGGGAGACGTACAGGACCCGGCAGCGCATCTTGGCGTCCGCCGGCGGGGGAGCGGTCGCGAGGCGGTCCAGCGCGGCGAGAAAGGCGGCCAGGGTCTTCCCGGACCCCGTCGGAGCCACCACCAGGACATCCGACCCCTCCCCGATCGCCCGCCAGGCCCCCTCCTGCGCCGCCGTGGGCGCGTGGAAGGCTCCGGTGAACCAGCCGCGGGTCGCGGCGGAGAAGGAGTCGAGCGCAGTCCGGGTCATGTCCCCCATCGTGCACCGCCCCACTGACATCCGGCCCGACACCGCCCGAGCACACAGCGAAAGAGCAGGTCAGCGCCGGTAAGCGGGTCGGCAGGCGGGGCGAGGCGGCAGAATGGTCCGCATGGCGGCGGAGCGGGAGTGGGCCCGGCACTGGCAGTACGAGGAACTGCCGGGGCTCGATCTGCTCCGCGCCCGCTACGTCAGCCACACCTTCCGTCTCCACAGCCACGAGGGCTTCACGTTCGGCGCGATCAGCGGGGGCGCGGAGGCGCTGGTCCTGCCCGAGGGACCCGTCATGGCCCGCCCCGGCAGCGTCGTCATGATCAACCCCGAGGTTCCGCACTCGGCGCACGCCGGAATCCCCGAAGGCTGGACCTACGCCACCCTCTACCCCTCGGTCGAGCTGGTCGCGGGGATAGCGGAGGAGGTCACCACCGTGCGGGGCACCCCCGGTCTGGACCGGACGATCGTCCACGACCCGCGGACCGCCGAGCTGATACGCGCCGTGCACCTGGCCGCCGAGGCCGGGAACGCGCTCGCCGCCGACAGCATGCTCCGGGTCGCCGTCGCCCGGCTCCTCTCCCGGCACGGCAGCCGGCTGCCCTCCCGTGCCGCGGCGCACTCCGGCGCCCGCACGGCCGCCCGGGCCCGGGCCCTGCTGGAGGAGCGCATGGCCGAGCCGCCCTCCCTGGACCGGCTGGCCAAGGAGCTGGGAACCAGCCCTTTCGCCCTGCTGCGCGCCTTCAAGGCGGCCTACGGCATGCCCCCGCACACCTGGCTCACCAACGCCCGGGTGCGCCGGGCCCGCGCCCTCCTGGACGACGGAAGCACCGTCGCCGACGCGGCCGTCTCCGTGGGCTTCGCCGATCAGCCGCATCTGAACCGGCACTTCACCCGGATCGTGGGAGTACCGCCCGGCGCGTACCGCAAGGAACGCGCCGCCGCGCACGGCACCGCGCCGCGCGCCCCCCGCGCGCAGGACGGCTCACGAGGCGCAAGAACGTACAAGACCGGGGCCGGCGACCCCGCGTACGGTCCGGCGGGTGGCAGAACAGAGAATCCATCCAGAGAGCCGGAACCCGGCACTCCCTGACATACCCGGCGCGTTCCCTCGCGGCGGGCCGGCCGCGCGGACACTGAGCGCACGGGACGGAGCACCGGCGGTGGCCGCGCCGGAGGCCGCCGGACTCCCGGAAGGCGCGCCGCGCGCGCCGGGCCGGTTGCCGGCCCCCGCCGTGCCGGTGAAGCCTGTGCCGGGGGAGTCTGTGCCGGGGGAGTCTGTGCCGGAGAAGCCGGACTCGTCCGTCATCCGTGACGCGCTGGGCGTCGGCGTGGCGGTCGGTCTCTCCGGCTTCGCCTTCGGCGTCACCTCGGCGGGCGCCGGGCTCAGCGTGCTGCAGACCTGTGCCCTGAGCCTGCTGGTCTTCACCGGTGCCTCGCAGTTCGCCCTGGTCGGAGCGGTCGCGGCGGGAGGCAACCCGCTCACCGCGGTCGCCGGAGCCTTCTTCCTCGGCGTCCGCAACGCGTTCTACGGGCTGCGGCTCTCCCAGGTGCTCGCGCTGCCCCGGTTCGTCCGCCCGTTCGCCGCCCACTGGGTGATCGACGAGACCACGGCCGTCGCCCTCGCCCAGCACACCCGGCGCAGTGCCCGTCTCGGCTTCACCGTGACCGGTCTCACGCTGTACGTGCTCTGGAATCTGACCACCCTCGGCGGCGCGCTCGGCGCCGAGGCCATCGGGGACACCGACGCCTGGGGACTCGACGCCGCGGGGCCCGCCGTCTTCCTGGCGCTCCTCGCCCCCATGCTGCGCACGCCGGCCGAGCGGATGGTCGCCGGGCTCGCGGTCGTCATCGGCCTCGGGCTGCTGCCCCTGCTGCCCGCGGGAGTGCCGGTGCTGCTCGCCGCGCTCGCCGCACCCGCCGTGCTGTGGCTCAAGGGCCGCCGGGCGGGTGACGGGAAACGCCGGGCGGGTGACGGGAAACGCCGGGCGGGTGATGGCGAACGCCGGGCGGGCGACGGCGGCCACCACGGGCAGCCCGACGGCCGGGGAGAGCCGGAGCCGGGCGGTCACGGAGAGCCCGTCGCCCCGGGAGGGCCCCAGGGCCACGGAGAGTCCGGGGAACGCTTGAAGGGGGAGAACCGTTGACTCTGTGGATCGTCATCGCGGCCACCGCCCTCGGCTGCTATCTCGTCAAGCTCGCCGGCCTGCTCGTACCGGCCGACGCCCTGGAACGGCCCCTCGTCCAGCGGCTGGCGGCCCTCGTGCCGGTCGCCCTGCTGGCCGCCCTCACCGCCCAGCAGACCTTCAGCGTGCACACGGACCTCGTGGTCGACGCCCGGGCTGCCGGGCTCGGCGCGGCGGCGCTCGCGCTGGTCCTGCGCGCCCCCTTCCTCGTGGTGGTCGGCACGGCGGTCGCGGTCACGGCGGGGGTGCGGGCCCTGAGCGGCTGACCGGGGCCCGGGCGCGGGACCGCGTCCGACTGCCCGCGTCCGACTGACCGGGCCGGGGCCCGAGGCACGAGCGGCGGCCCGGTCGCGCGCGCCCCGCCGGCCCCGGGCCCGGTCGACCAGCCCGTCGGTCCGTCGGCCCGTCGGGTCCGTCAGCCGATCAGCCGCCCGTGCGCCCGCAGGGTCCGCAGCGCCTCGATCGTCACCATCGGCCGCGCCTCCAGCGCCGTCCCCGGCGCCCACTGGCGCCACCGCACCGGCCACCCGCCGTCCTCCCGCTGCTCGCGCTCCAACTGGTCCAGCGAGCGCTCCATCTCCTCGTCCGTGAACCAGCGCCGGGCCAGCGACCCGGGGGTCCGCGCGTAGTCGTACGGATAGTGGTGCTCGCCCGGCGCGTAGCCATCGGCCACCGGACAGTCGGCGACCCGCTCCGGGTCGAGCACCACCAGCCGCTGCTCGCGGACCAGCCGCCCCAGCCGGTCCGCCGCCACCTCGGCGCGCGCCCGGTCGGGCACTCCGTCCAGGAAGGTGATCGCGGCCTCGATCTCGTACGGATGCGACCGGTCGAGTCCGCCGATCGCCGCCCAGCAGAAATCCGTGGCCCGGAAGAGCCAGGCGTGCCAGACCTGATTGCGGTGGAGCAGCCCGACCACGGGGCCGGTGGCCAGCAGCTCGCCCGGCGGATCGTCCACGAGGGGGATGAACGGGGCGGCCGGATAGCCGCGCTGCGAGGGATGGATCGCCGGGAGCGCCCCCTCCCGGGTCGAGATGCCGGTGAAGTAGCGGCACATCCGCTCCACCCGCTGCCCGCCGCAGCGCCCGATGGAGTCCAGCACGCGCAGCGCGTGCCCCGAGTGCAGGGGCTGGCTCACGGGTCCGCGCAGATCGGGTTCGAGGGCGTGGCCGTAGCCGCCGTCCCCGTTGAGATACGCCGACAGGGCGGCCTCGACGGCGTCCGGGTCGCCGCCCAGGAAGTGGTACGCGAAACGCCGCTGCTCCAGCACCCGTGCGGTCAGCCAGATGAACCGCTCGGCGCGGGCCAGCGGTGGGGGCGAGGTCGCGGGGCCTCGTTCTTCTCCGGTTCCAGCCATGGCACCGACCGTAGGGTGGAAAGTGCTCCTGGCATACGGAACGGGCGGTACCGCAACCCTGGGGCGGGATACTGGCGTCATGCGGTTGACGATTTTCTGGGAACGGATGGCGGAGCACTTCGGACCGTCCTACGCCGACTCCTTCGCACGTGATCATGTGATGGCCGAGCTGGGCGGACGGACGGTGCACGAGGCCCTGGACGCGGGGTGGGACGCGAAGGACGTGTGGCGGGCGGTCTGCGCCGCCGTCGGCGTACCGGCGGACCGCAGGTGACCGCGCCCGCGCGCTCCGCCCCGGCGGAGCGGGCGGGCGCATGAGCACCGCGCGCGGTAGGCGAGACTGAACCCCGTGGCCCCGAAGACCGACAGAAGTGACCAGGACAGCAGCGCCGGCGACGGCGGGACCGACAGCACCGGCCGGGACAGATCCGCCCGGCGCGGCCGCGACAGGACCGGCCGCGACAGGACCGGCCGCGACGGCCGGGGCGGCACCGGTACGCGGGCCGACGCGGGCGTCCCCCGGCAGGCCGGCGCGGACGACGGTCCCCGCGAGGAGGGGTGCGGCATCCCCGCGGACGAGACCGTCCCCCCGTCCGGCCCGCCGCCCGAGCACCCCGCGGAGGCCACGGGTCCGTCCCGTATGCCCCGCTGGCTGCCCCGCGCGATGGTGCTCGCGCTGGCCCTCTACGCCTGCTTCCAGCTCGGCAACTGGGCCTTCCACCAGCTCATCGGGCTGCTGATCAACATTCTGATCGCCTTCTTCCTGGCGCTGGCGATCGAGCCCGCCGTCGGCAGGATGGCGGCCCGGGGCATGCGCCGGGGCCTCGCCACCTTCCTGGTCTTCCTCGGGGTGGTCGTCTCGGGCGTCGGCTTCGTCGTGCTCCTCGGCTCGATGCTCGCGGACCAGATCGCCACCATGGTCGAGGACTTTCCCCAGTACCTCGACTCGGTCATCAGCTGGATCAACACCAACTTCGACACCGAGCTGTCCCGGGTGGAGGTCCAGGACAGCCTGCTGCGCTCGGACTGGCTGCGGCAGTACGTCGAGAACAACGCGAGCGGTGTTCTGGATGTCTCGGCCACCGTCCTCGGCGGGCTGTTCAAGCTGCTGACGATCCTCCTGTTCTCGTTCTACTTCGCCGCCGACGGGCCCCGGCTGCGCCGCGCGCTCTGCTCCGTACTGCCTCCGGCCAAGCAGACCGAGGTGCTGCGCGCCTGGGAGATCGCCGTCGACAAGACGGGCGGTTATCTCTACTCGCGCGGGCTCATGGCCCTGATCTCCGGCGCCGCGCACTACGTCCTGCTGGAGTTCCTCGGCGTGCCCTACGCCCCCGCCCTCGCCGTCTGGGTCGGCCTGGTCTCCCAGTTCATCCCCACCATCGGCACCTATCTGGCGGGCGCGCTGCCCATGCTGATCGCCTTCACCGAGAACCCCTGGTACACCCTGTGGGTGCTCGGCTTCGTGGTGGTGTACCAGCAGTTCGAGAACTACGTCCTCCAGCCGAAGCTCACCGCCAGGACCGTGGACATCCACCCGGCCGTCGCCTTCGGCTCCGTCATCGCCGGTACGGCCCTGATGGGGGCGGTCGGCGCGCTGATCGCGATCCCGGCGGTCGCCACGCTCCAGGCCTTCCTGGGGGCCTATGTGAAGCGGTACACCGTCACCGACGACCCCCGGGTGCAGGGCCACCGGCAGCGGAACGGCCGGCAGCTGCTGGGGAGGGCGCGCGCGGTCCTGGCCAGGGGCCGCAACGCCCGGCCCCCGGCCGACCGGGTCTGAGCCCGTCCGCCGTCCGCCCCTCCTCCGGTCCCGGGGGAGGGGCTCCGTGGTTCCGGGCCGGCTCCCGGCGACGCGCCGAGGGGGGCGCTTGACACTGAAATCGAACATCCATTCTCATGGAGTGCGGGACCCCTGGCCGCCGGGAGTTTTCCACAGGCCGGAGAGGACGCCGGGGCCCATTGTCAGTGGCAGGGGTTAGCGTCTTTGACGTGAAGAGATCGACACAAGCAAATCGGGTGGAACCCATGGCAGGAACCGACCGCGAGAAGGCGCTCGACGCCGCGCTCGCACAGATTGAACGGCAATTCGGCAAGGGCGCGGTGATGCGCCTCGGCGAGCGGCCGAACGAGCCCATCGAGGTCATCCCCACCGGGTCGACCGCGCTCGATGTCGCCCTCGGCGTCGGCGGGCTGCCGCGCGGCCGTGTGGTGGAGGTCTACGGGCCGGAGTCCTCCGGCAAGACGACCCTCACCCTGCACGCCGTCGCCAATGCCCAGAAGGCGGGCGGCTCGGTCGCCTTCATCGACGCCGAGCACGCTCTCGACCCCGAGTACGCGAAGAAGCTGGGCGTCGACATCGACTCCCTGATCCTCTCCCAGCCGGACAACGGCGAGCAGGCGCTGGAGATCGTCGACATGCTCGTCCGCTCCGGCGCGCTCGACCTGATCGTGATCGACTCCGTGGCGGCGCTCGTGCCGCGCGCGGAGATCGAGGGCGAGATGGGCGACTCGCACGTGGGCCTCCAGGCCCGGCTGATGAGCCAGGCGCTCCGGAAGATCACCAGTGCGCTCAACCAGTCGAAGACGACCGCGATCTTCATCAACCAGCTCCGCGAGAAGATCGGTGTGATGTTCGGCTCGCCGGAGACCACGACCGGTGGCCGGGCACTGAAGTTCTACGCCTCGGTCCGGCTGGACATCCGGCGCATCGAGACCCTCAAGGACGGCACGGACGCGGTCGGCAACCGCACCCGCGTCAAGGTCGTCAAGAACAAGGTGGCGCCGCCCTTCAAGCAGGCCGAGTTCGACATCCTCTACGGGCAGGGGATCAGCCGCGAGGGCGGTCTGATCGACATGGGCGTGGAGCACGGCTTCGTCCGCAAGGCCGGTGCCTGGTACACGTACGAGGGCGACCAGCTCGGTCAGGGCAAGGAGAACGCCCGCAACTTCCTGAAGGACAACCCCGATCTCGCGGATGAGATCGAGAAGAAGATCAAGGACAAGCTGGGTGTCGGGGTCAGGCCGGAGGCCCCTGGAGCCGAGCCGGGTCCGGACGCGGCGGGTGCCGCGGCCGATGAGACAGCCAAGTCGGTGCCCGCGCCCGCCACCAAGGCCAAGTCGGCCAAGGCGGCGGTGGCCAAGAGCTAGGGCCCGCCGTGCCTTTTTCACCGAAGGGGCGACCCGAAGGACAGGGCGGCGGCTCCGGCCCGTCGAGGGCCGGGACGGAGCCGCCGCCCCAGGACCCCGCCGAGCGGGCGCGGGCGATCTGCCTGCGCCTGCTCACCGGGACCCCGCGCACCCGGAAGCAGCTCGCGGACGCACTGCACAAGCGGGAGATCCCCGTGGAAGTGGCCGAGGAGGTGCTCTCCCGATTCGAGGATGTCGGCCTGATCAATGACGCGGCCTTCGCGGACGCCTGGGTGGAGTCCCGGCACCACGGCCGGGGCCTCGCCCGCCGGGCACTCGCCCGCGAGCTGCGCACCAAAGGCGTCGACCCGACGCTGATCGATGACGCGATGGGGCAGCTCGACTCCGACCAGGAGGAGCGGACCGCGCGCGAACTGGTCGCCCGCCGGCTCCGCTCGACCCGCGGTCTCGACCGCGACCGGCGCGTGCGCCGCCTGGCCGGAATGCTCGCCCGCAAGGGGTACGGAGAGGGAGTGGCGCTCCGGGTGGTCAGACGGGCGCTGGAGGAGGAGGGCGAGGAGATGGAGGACCTGGGGGAGGGGTTCTGAGGAGAGCGGGCAGCGCTGTTCAGGGCCTCCCCCGGCCCGGGGCCTACCGCTCCACCGGCAGGCCCGCCGCCTTCCACGCCTGGAAGCCCCCGATCAGATCGGTCGCGCGGTGGAGCCCCAGCCTGCGCAGCGACTCGGCCGCGAGAGAGGAGGCGTACCCCTCGTTGCAGATCACCACGACCCGAAGATCATGGCTGACCGCCTCCGGCGCGCGGTGGCTGCCCTGGGGATCGAGCCGCCACTCCAGCTCATTGCGCTCCACGACCAGCGCTCCGGGGATCAGACCGTCCCGGTCGCGCAGGGCCGCGTAGCGGATGTCCACCAGCAGGGCGCCCGCGGCAGCCTCCTCGGCTGCCTTCCCGGCCCCGACGCGGTCGAGATCCGCGCGGACCTCCTCCAGCAGTTCGTCTATCCCGGTCGGGCTCTCGTGGCCGGGGTCGTCATGGATGCTCACTGCCAGTCCTCCGGGCGCTCGACATGCTCCAGCCGCAGTACCGCGCCGGTCCGGCTGAACCGGCGGATCAGCGGCAGCGGCGGATAGTACGCGTGGACCGATACGGCGTGCTCGGTGGCGGACTCGTTCAGCACCTCGTGCACATGGTGGGTGCCGAACGCCCGGCCCCGGCCGGCCGCCAGCCGCCGTTCACGGTCCACTCCGTCGTGGAGTTCCAGGGTCTTCCAGCCGCTGGCGGGGAGACGCACGGCGAGCGAGTGCTCCTTCAGCTCGCCGGACGCCGTGGCGAACGCGCCCAGCGACTCGGCGTGGTCGTGCCAGCCGGTGCCCGAGCCGGGCGGCCAGCCGATCAGCCATGCCTCGCTGCCGCGCGGACCGTCCAGGCGCACCCAGGTGCGGCCCTCGGGGTCGAGGGGGAGCGAGGCGATCAGTTCACTGTCGGCGGCGACCCGGCGGGTGAAGTCGAGCAGTTCGGCGGAGGTGGGCCCCACCACTCCGGTCCGCCCGAAGGACGGGGGCGCGGGAGCGGCCGGGGAAGCGGAGGGGGAGGAGACAGGGGGAGGCACGGGCTGGGTCATGGAGTCGTCCTGGAAGTTCGCTGGAGCGCGCGCGGGGCACAGCGGCCCACAGCGCGGTGAAGGGAGGCGAATTCAGCAGGACGTCCGACACACGCAGCCCGCATAGCGAAGCAGGTCCATATGGACCCTCCGCCACAGGCGCACATTGGTGTCGGTCATAGTCGGGAGTACACCACGCTGATCTTCAGTGGTCAATTGACGTCCGCGGTGCGGTCACTGGGTTCAGGGGACCGCTCCCCGCCCCGGGCGGCGTCCGCCGCCGCGTACAGCTCGGCGGGCCGTACGCCGGAGAACGCGGCGACCAGATGGCCGTCCGGCCTGACCAGCAGGACGGCATGGGCCGACGCGCCCGGGTACTCCTCCGTCACCAGCAGCTCCGCCCGTACCGGAAGCGCGGTCACCGCCGCGGCCAGCCGTGGCATCACTCCCGCGCTCTGCCAGTGGCGCCGGTCCCAGACCCCGGTGCCGGGCGCGACCAGCACCACCAGCGAGCGGCCCCGGCCCAGCCGGTCCCGCAGCCGGGTGACCGTCCCGTCCGGCGCGGTCACCCGGACGTCCGCGGCCGGAGCCCCGTCGGCCGTGCCGACCAGGATCTGCGAGGGGGCGGGTTCGGGTGCGAGGGGGGAGTGCGCGTAGCCGGGCGGCGCGCCGAGCGGCCCCTGCCCGAGATGGCCGTCGGTCAGCAGGGTGTCGTGCCCGCGCGCGGCGCCCGGGAGCCGGCCGCGCAGCGCACCGCCGCCGCGCAGGGCCGGCAGCGCCTGGTCGGCGGCGCGCAGCCGCGCCGCGATCGAGGCACGGCGCTCCGACTGATAGCTGTCCAGCAGCGCTTCGGAGGCACCGTGGTGCCAGGCGAGCGCCAGCTTCCACGCCAGGTTCTCGGCGTCCCGCAGCCCTTCGTCGAGCCCCTGGGTGCCGAGCGCGCCGAGCAGATGCGCCGCGTCCCCCGCGAGAAAGGCCCGCTCCACCCGCCAGCGCCGGGCCAGCCGGTGGTGGACCGTGTGGACACCGGTGTCGAGGAGGTCGTACGGGGGTGTCTCGCCGCACCAGCCGGCCAGCGTGTCCCGGACCCGGGCGACCAGGGTGTCCGGGGTGACCAGTTCGCCGCTGGGCGGCAGCAGCCAGTCCAGCCGCCAGACATCGTCGGGCAGCGGACGGGCCGTGATCTCGTCGCCGCCCGACCGCCAGGGCGGCTGCCGGTGCAGCATCGCCTCGTCGGGCCAGGGAAGCCGGGTGCGCAGGGTGGCGACCGCGTGCCGCTCCACCGCCGTACGGCCGGGGAAACGGATGTCGAGGAGCTTGCGGACCGTCGAGCGCGCGCCGTCGCAGCCCACCACATGGCTGCCGCGCCACCAGGTCGCCTCCGCTCCCCGGGTGTGCACGGCCACGCCGTCCGCGTCCTGCTCCAGCGCGTCCACATGGCTGCCGGTGACCAGGGTGGCCAGTGGTTCGGCTCCGACGGCGTCCCGCAGCCCGCGGGCCAGAGCGTGCTGGGGGATGTGCACCGGGGAGGGGATGACATCGGCGTCCGCGGTGCCCCCCGGGGCGGTTGCCAGGACCAGCTGCCGGAGCTGCTGCTTGCGCCGCATCGACCGCCAGCCCGTCCAGCGGCTCCCCTCGTCACGGATCGTCGCGCAGCCCAGCCGTTCGGCCAGGGCGGCGGTGTCGTCCCGCAGGACCACCGTCCGGGCGGGGCGCGGCTCCTCGCCGCCGGTGCTCTCGTCGAGCACCACGGAGGGGACCCCCTGCTGGGCGAGGGCGAGCGCGAGAGCCAGTCCGACCGGACCCCCGCCGACGACGATCACCGGGTCCACGGCGTGACTCCTGAGGCTCGGCGGGGCTCGTGGGGCACCGGAGTCGCTGAGGTCGTGCCAAGAGGGGTGCTGCGGGCCCGGTGCGTGATCACAGAACGTATGCAACCGACTGGGGGTGCCTGCGTCAAGTGACCGAGGAGTGGCATGGCGTGCGCCGATCCGCCGGATGCCGCGCCTCGTCGCCGGGCGTGGACAGGGGCGGTGGCGTCAGTGCGCCACCGCCCCTGTCCGTCCGCCGAGCCGGTACCGGGTCAGACCCCGCCGCCGAGCCCCGCGTCGATCTTCTTGATGTCCACGACGGTGGCGGCGCTCTTCTTCGTCCGCCGGGCCCGGCCCTCCAGCCAGCTCGCGAAGCTGGTGAGCGCGAAGTTGAGCAGGATGTAGATCAGCGAGATCACCGCGAACGCGGCGATGGTGTTGGCCCCGTAGTTGGCGGTGATCGCCCGGTACTGGGAGAGCAGTTCCGGGAGGGCGAGCATCGCCCCGCCCAGGGCGGTGTCCTTCACGATGACCACCAGCTGGCTGACCAGCGCGGGCAGCATCGCCGTCACCGCCTGCGGCAGCAGGACGAAGGCCATGATCTGGCCCTTGCGCATACCGATCGCCTTCGCGGCGTCGCTCTGCCCGTTGGGGAGCGAGAGGATGCCGGCCCGCACGATCTCGGCGATCACCGAGGCGTTGTACAGGACCAGGCCGGTGACCACCGCGTACAGCGGCCGGATGTCCGACGAGATCGCGGTCATCGGCACGTACAGCGCGTGGGCGAAGAGCATCAGCAGCAGGACCGGGATGGCGCGGAAGAACTCGACCACGGTTCCGACGGGTACCCGTATCCACGCGTGGTCGGAGAGCCGGCCGATGCCGAGCGCGGCGCCGAGCGGCAGCGCGATCGCCACGGAGAGGGCCGCCGCCTTGGCGGTCTCCCAGAGCCCCGGCAGCAGGAAGGTGGTCCACACCTTGGAGTCCGTGACGAACGGGCTCCACTTCTTGGCATCCAGCTGGTCCTTGTCGGCCATGGTGCCGAGCACCCACCACGCGACCGCGCCGAGCACCGCGACGAACACGGCCGTGTAGAGCAGATTGCGCTGCTTGGCCCTGGGGCCGGGGGCGTCGTACAGAACGGACGTCATCGCTTCACCGCCATGCGCTTGGCCACCCAGCCGAGCAGCAGACCCATCGGCAGCGTCAGCACGATGAAGCCGAAGGCGAAGACCGAGAAGACGGCGTAGACCGCGTCGGCCTCGTTCTCGATCATTTCCTTCATCAGCAGCGATGCCTCCGCCACCCCGATCGCCGAGGCGACTGTGGTGTTCTTGGTCAGGGCGATCAGCACATTCGCCAGCGGGGCGACGACCGCGCGGAACGCCTGGGGGAGGACTATCAGGGTCAGCACCTGGAAGAAGCTGAGCCCCAGGGCCCGGGCCGCCTCGGCCTGGCCGACGGGCACGGTGTTGATACCGGAGCGGAGCGCCTCACAGACGAAGGTGCCGGTGTAGGCGGTGAGGCCGAGGACGGCCATCCGGAAGCCGATGTCGTCGAAGGTCTCGGCGCCGAACTTGACGCCCAGCGTGTGGGCGAGCCCCAGCGAACACGCGACGATGAACACCGTCAGCGGGGTGTTGCGGACCACATTGACGTAGCCGCCGGCGAAGGCCCGCATCACCGGGACGGGACCGACCCGCATACCGGCCAGCAGGGTTCCCCAGAGCAGGGAACCGATGGCCGAGTAGACGGCCAGCTTGGCCGTCATCCAGAACGCGTCGAGCAGGTCGTACTGCCCGGAATCGAGAAAGTCGAACACGTTGACCCGCGATCTCTCCTGGTTGGATCGTGGCACGTGCCACCGGCCGTGGCCGGTGGCACGTCACCGCTGGCCTCAGCTGGTCTCGCTGATCGGCGGGGCGGGCTCGTACTTGTAGCCCGCGGGGCCGAAGTGGGCCTTGGCGTACTTCTCCCAGGAGCCGTCCTTCTGCATCTTCTCAAGGGCCTTGTTGATCTTGCCCTGGAGTTCCGTGTCGCCCTTCTTGAGGCCGATGCCGTAGGGCTCGTCGGTCAGCTTCAGACCGATCAGCTTGAACTTGCCCTGGTGCTCCTTCTGCGCGGCGTAGCCGGCGAGGACGGAGTCATCGGTGGTCAGGGCGTCGATGGACTTGTTCTCCAGGCCCGTCAGGCACTCCGAGTAGCCGCCGACCTGCTGGAGGTCCGCGTCGGGCGCCAGCTTCTCCTTGACGTTCTGCGCCGGGGTGGAGCCGGTGACCGAACACAGCTTCTTGCTGTTGAGGTCCTTCGCCTCCTTGATCGAGTCGTCGTCGGTGCGCACCATCAGGTCCTGGTGGGCCATGAAGTACGGTCCGGCGAAGGAGACCTCGGCCTTGCGCTTCTCGTTGATCGTGTAGCTGCCGGAGATGAACTTGACATCGCCGTTGCGGATCATGGTCTCGCGCTGGCCGCTGGGGGCCTGCTTCCAGACGATCTTCTCGGGCCCGTACCCCAGCTCCTTGGCGATGTAGCGGGCGACATCGACGTCGAAGCCGGTGTACTTGCCGTCCGTGGTCTTCAGGCCGATGCCGGGCTGGTCGAACTTGATGCCGATGGTGATCTTGTCCCCATCGCCGCCCGAGCCGCTGTCACCGCCGCAGGCGGTGAGCGTCAGGGAGAGGGTCAGACCCGTGGCCACGGCCACCGATGCCTTGCGGAGCTTCATGGTGAACATCCCTTGCGTCGTGGTTCGTCGGTCGGCGTCAGTGGTGCAGGATCTTCGACAGGAAGTCCTTGGCCCGGTCACTGCGCGGATTGCTGAAGAACTCCTCGGGCTCGGCCTCTTCGACGATCCTGCCGTCGGCCATGAAGACCACCCGGTTGGCGGCGGAGCGGGCGAAGCCCATCTCATGCGTGACGACGACCATGGTCATTCCGTCCCGCGCCAGTTGCTGCATGACTTCGAGCACCTCGTTGATCATCTCCGGGTCGAGCGCCGATGTGGGCTCGTCGAAGAGGATCACCTTGGGGTCCATCGCCAACGCCCGTGCGATCGCGACGCGTTGCTGCTGCCCGCCGGAGAGCTGCGCCGGGTACTTGTCGCTCTGGGAGCCGACGCCGACCCGGTCGAGGAGCCGGCGTGCCTTCTCCTCGGCGGCCCGCTTCTCCGTGCGGCGGACCTTGACCTGGCCCAGCATCACGTTCTCCAGCACGGTTTTGTGCGCGAAGAGGTTGAAGGACTGGAAGACCATGCCGACATCGGCGCGGAGCCTGGCGAGCTCCCGGCCCTCCTGGGGCAGTGGCTTCCCGTCGATCGAGATCGCGCCGGAGTCGATTGTCTCCAGCCGGTTGATGGTGCGGCACAGGGTGGATTTCCCGGACCCGGAGGGTCCGATGACAACCACGACCTCGCCCCGGGCGATCGTGAGATCGATGTCCTGGAGCACATGCAGCGCGCCGAAGTGCTTGTTCACGCCGTTCAGCACGACCAGGTCGCCCGATACCGGGACAACGTCCCCTGGGGACTTGGTCTTTGCTACTCCGCTCATCGGCTTATCGCTCCGTCCTCCTCGGTTGGGAGGACATTAGTGACGCGGTGCGATCAGCGTCATTACATCTGAGCGGAAATTGAGCATAACGATATGGCTTCGGGTGGACACTATGGGTGAAGGAGGTGACGCGCGGCGTACCGGGTGGATAACGGAAACCGGCTGTCAGGGGAATGTCCCTTGACTCCCCGGCGGGGAATCGGCCTTGATTCCGTGGTGGGTGGTGACGTCGGCCACACCGCACACCGGCACCCGGAAGGGCGGGACGCACCGCACACTGGACCGTGGGCCGGACGCGTCCGCACCGGCGCCCACCGATGAACCGACCGATCACGCCGACCGATGACACCGACCGATGACACCGACCGATCACGCCACCGAGGGGGGCCATGAGGCTGCTGCTTGTCGAGGACGACAACCATGTCGCCGCCGCGCTCTCCGCGGTGCTCGCCCGGCACGGTTTCGACGTGGTCCACGCCCGCAACGGCGAGGAGGCGCTGCACGCCGTGCTGCCCGCCTCCCACCCGGGCAAGCCGGCCTTCGGCGTGATCCTGCTGGACCTGGGCCTGCCCGATCAGGACGGCTACCAGGTCTGCGGCAAGCTCCGGAAGCTCACCTCCACCCCGGTGATCATGGTGACCGCGCGCTCCGATGTGCGCTCCCGGATTCACGGGCTCAACCTCGGTGCCGACGACTATGTCGTCAAGCCGTACGACACCGGGGAGCTGCTGGCCCGCATCCACGCCGTCAGCCGGCGCACCGTGAGCGGGGACGAACCCGCCGCGCCGGTGGCCGAGGACGGACTGCGGCTCGGCCCGGTCACCATCGAGCTGCCCACCCGCAGGGTCAGCGTCGACGGTACGGAGGTGCAGCTGACCCGCAAGGAGTTCGATCTGCTGGCGCTGCTCGCCCAGCGGCCGGGGGTCGTCTTCCGCCGGGAGCAGATCATCAGCGAGGTCTGGCGCACCAACTGGGAGGGGACCGGACGCACCCTTGAGGTGCATGTGGCCTCCCTGCGCTCCAAGCTCCATCTGCCGGCCCTGATCGAGACCGTCCGAGGCGTCGGCTACCGCCTCGTCGTGCCGGCGGTCTGACCTGTCCCGTGCGCACCCGACTCCTTCCCCTGCTGATCGTCCTCATGGCGGGCGTGCTGCTCGCGCTCGGCTTCCCGCTCGCCGTGAGCACCGCCGCCGCCCAGCAGCAGCGGGTCGTCGTGGACCGCATCGACGACACCGTGCGGTTCGCCGCCCTCGCGCAGTTCGTCACCGAGACGGACCGCAGGGGAGAGCGCCGCTCGACCCTCCAGGGGCAGCTCAACCGCTACAACACCACCTACGGCATCAACGCGGGTGTCTTCGACCGCGACGGCGGCACCATGGCCGGCGCCCCGGAGAACTGGCGCGTCCCGAAGACCGGCGAGGGCTTCAAGGCGTTCAACGAGGCACTGTCGGGACGGCGCAGCCAGGACCCGCCCCAGGTGTGGCCCTGGCAGACCGACGGCCGTCTGGTCGTCGCCTCGCCGGTGGTACGGGACGGGGACGTGGTCGCCGTCGTCTTCACCGATTCCCCCACCGGCCAACTGCGGGCACGCATCCTCCGCGGCTGGCTGCTGATCGCCGCGGGCGAGGCGGCGGCGATGCTGCTCGCCGTGGGCGCCGCCTTCCGCCTCACGGGCTGGGTGCTGCGGCCCGTGCGCATCCTGGACGCCGCCACCCACGACATCGCCACCGGACAGCTCAACTCCCGGGTCGCGGCGGCCGGCGGACCACCGGAGCTGCGCCGGCTGGCCCGCTCCTTCAACGAGATGGCCGACCATGTCGAGGAGGTGCTGGAACAGCAGCGCGCCTTTGTCGCCGACGCCTCCCACCAGCTCCGCAACCCCCTGGCCGCGCTCCTGCTCCGCATCGAACTGCTCGCACTCGAACTGCCCGAGGGCAATGAGGAGATCGCCTCGGTCCGCACCGAGGGCAAACGCCTGGCCCAGGTCCTGGACGATCTCCTCGACCTGGCGCTCGCGGAGCACACCTCGGCGGCCCTCCGGCTCACGGACATCGGCGCACTCGCCGCCGAGCGGGTCGCCTCCTGGCGTCCGGTCGCCGACGACAAGGGCGTCCGCCTCACGGAGCACCGTGCGGCGGTCACGGCCTGGGCCGATCCCATCGCGCTCTCCAGCGCCCTGGACGCGGTGATCGACAACGCCCTGAAGTTCACCCCGCGCGGAGCGGAGGTCGCCCTCTCGGTGGCCTCGCGGGGCACCGAATGCACGATCACCGTCGTGGACGGCGGCCCCGGCCTCACCGATGAGGAGCTCTCCCGTATCGGCGACCGCTTCTGGCGCAGCGGGCGCCACCAGAACATCAAGGGCTCCGGCCTGGGTCTCTCCATCTCCCGCGCCCTCCTCTCGGCCGGTGGCGGCCGGATCTCCTACGCCCATCACGAGCCGCGCGGCCTCCGGGTGACCGTCACCCTGCCCCGTACGGCTCCCTGAGAAAGGCAGACCCGGGGAGGCCGGAGCCCCGGGGAGGGCAGGCCCCGGGGAGCGGCCCCCCGTGAGCGCGGGCCCGCTCCTAGGGCTTCACCGAGGCGTAGTAGCGGCGTGCTCCCTCGTGCAGTGCCAGCGGGTCCGTGTAGACCGCGGTGCGCAGATCCACCAGCTGGGCGGGGTGGACCGTCTTGCCGATGCGGTCCCGGCTCTCGATCACCGTGCGGGTGAAGCCCTCGACCATCGCCGTGTCCATCCGGTCGGTGGTCACCAGCAGGTTCGGCACCGCCATCGTGGTCACCGGCAGCCCGCTCTGCGCCTCGACATAGGCGTCCGGCGGCATCACCGCCAGGCGGTAGTGGCTCGTCGCCGAGCCGCTGGTGGCATGCACCTTGTCGATCAGGTCCGCCTCCAGCGGCACCAGCTGTATCGGCAGCCGCTCGGAGAGCTTCTGTATCGCGCCGGTCGGCAGCCCGCCCGACCAGAAGAAGGCGTCCAGCTCGCCCCCTGCCAGCAGGTCCGGCACCTTGTCTATCCCGGCGGGCACCGCTTCCATGTCCTTGGCGGGGTCGATGCCGGCGGCCGTGAGCAGCCGGTTGGCGACCAGCTGCACCCCCGACCCCTCCGGCCCGATCCCCACCGACGAACCCCTCAGGTCCCCGATCTCCTTCACCGGCGAGCCCTTGCGCACCACCAGCTGCACATAGTCGTCGTACAGCCGGGCGCAGCCGCGGAGCCGGTCCGCGCCCGGGCTGCCGTCCTGCCGGTACTTGGCGACGGCGTCGGCGGTGGCGACGGTGAAGTCCGCCTCGCCGGCCGCGACCCTCGCCAGGTTCTGCTGCGATCCCTCACTCGTCCTGAGGTCTATGTCCACCGCCGGCATGTCCCGGGCGAGGGCCTCCTTGAGCAGCACGCCGTACCGCTGGTAGACGCCGTTCTGGAGGCCGGTGCTGAAGGTGACGGAGCCGCTGGGGCCGGGGTCGCCCATGGGCAGCAGCCACCAGAGCAGCAGCCCGAGCAGCGTCAGCCCGGCCGCCGACACCTGAAGGGCGCGACGGCGGCTGGATCGGGACATGGCCTGGAACATGTTTGCGATCCTGCCAGGTCGTCTCCCGCCGTGGCCAGGATCTGTCCAGGGGACGCCAGAAGCGGGGGAGCGCCGTTCCGGGGCAGAGCTGTCCCCGGCACCGCCTACCCTTGTCACATGACCAGCAGTGACCGGAGCCAGGCAGTGGACGTTCAGCGCAGTTACGAGATCCGCACCTACGGGTGCCAGATGAACGTCCATGATTCCGAACGCCTGTCCGGACTGCTGGAGGGCGCGGGCTATGTCCGCGCCCCCAAGGACGCCGACGGTGACGCCGATGTCGTCGTCTTCAACACCTGCGCCGTCCGGGAGAACGCGGACAACAAGCTCTACGGCAACCTGGGCCGGCTCGCCCCCATGAAGACCAGGCGCCCCGGCATGCAGATCGCCGTCGGCGGCTGTCTCGCCCAGAAGGACCGCGACACCATCGTCACCCGGGCCCCCTGGGTCGATGTCGTCTTCGGCACCCACAACATCGGCAAGCTGCCCGTCCTGCTGGAGCGCGCCCGCGTCCAGGAGGAGGCCCAGGTCGAGATCGCCGAGTCCCTGGAGGCCTTCCCCTCCACGCTGCCGACCCGCCGCGAGTCCGCCTACGCCGCCTGGGTCTCCATCTCGGTCGGCTGCAACAACACCTGCACCTTCTGCATCGTGCCCGCGCTGCGCGGCAAGGAGAAGGACCGCCGTCCCGGCGACATCCTGGCGGAGATCGAGGCCCTGGTCGCCGAGGGTGTCTCCGAGATCACCCTCCTCGGCCAGAACGTCAACGCCTACGGCTCCGACATCGGCGACCGCGAGGCCTTCAGCAAGCTGCTGCGCGCCTGCGGAGCCGTCGAGGGGCTCGAACGCGTCCGCTTCACCTCGCCGCACCCCCGCGACTTCACCGACGACGTGATCGCGGCGATGGCGGAGACCCCCAATGTGATGCCGCAGCTCCACATGCCCCTCCAGTCCGGCTCGGACACCGTGCTCAGGGCGATGCGCCGCTCGTACCGCCAGGAGCGTTTCCTCGGCATCATCGAGAAGGTGCGCGCCGCGATCCCGCACGCCGCCATCTCCACCGACATCATCGTGGGCTTCCCCGGCGAGACCGAGGAGGACTTCGAGCAGACCCTGCACACGGTCCGCGAGGCGCGCTTCGCCAACGCCTTCACCTTCCAGTACTCCAAGCGGCCCGGCACCCCCGCCGCGACCATGGACGGCCAGATCCCCAAGGAGGTCGTCCAGGCCCGCTACGAGCGCCTGGTGGCCCTCCAGGAGGAGATCTCCTGGGACGAGAACAAGAAGCAGGTCGGCCGGACCCTGGAGGTCATGGTCGCCGAGGGGGAGGGCCGCAAGGACGGCGCCACCCACCGCCTCTCGGGCCGCGCCCCCGACAACCGGCTGGTCCACTTCACCAAGCCGGACCAGGAGGTGCGCCCCGGTGACGTGGTGACCGTCGAGATCACCTACGCGGCGCCGCACCATCTGCTCGCCGAGGGACAGGTCTCCGCCGTGCGCCGCACCCGCGCCGGGGACGCCTGGCAGAAGCGCCAGGACGCCCCGGCCGCCCAGCCCGCCGGTGTGATGCTGGGCCTGCCGCGGATCGGCGTCCCCGAGCCGCTGCCGGCGGCCGCCGCCCCGGCCTGCGGCCTGGGCTGACGCGTCCGGCCCGACGGCTGGCGGGCCTCCTCCGCGCCGCTCGGCGGCCACTGGCACCGCTCCCAGGGGCGCGGGCCCGCTCCCGTCCCGTCGGACGCGCCCCCCGGCGCGATACCCCCTCCGCGCCGCGCCCCGAACCCCCGGCCGGCGCGGGGTCCACGGGGCCGGCGGCTCCGGCCGGGCCGGGCCCCCCGATACGGACTAGGCTGCCGATCATGCTTGTCGCCGCCGCCGTCTGCCCCTGTCCTCCGCTGCTCGTGCCCGAGGTCGCCGCGGGCGCCGCGCCCGAACTGGACGCGGCACGGGCCGCGTGCGCCGACGCCGTGGGCGTGCTCGCCGCCGCCCGCCCCGATCTGCTGTTCGTGGTCGGCCCCGCCGCCGACCCGGACCGGGGCACCCATCACGCGGGGGCGACGGGCTCCTTCCGGGGCTTCGGCGTGGACGTCGCGGTACGTCTCGGAACCGGCCGGCCCCAGGAGCGCGAGCTGCCGCCCTCCCTGGCCGTCGCCGCCTGGCTGCTGGGCCGGGCGCACTGGGCGCCCCCCGTCGAGGGGCTGGCGGTCGCCGAGGACATGGAACCGGCGCGGGCACTCGCGGCCGGGCGCCTGGCCGGGGCCCGGGCCGACCGGGTCGCCCTGCTGGCGATGGGGGACGGCAGCGCCTGCCGCACCCTGAAGGCCCCCGGCTACCTCGACGAGCGGGCCGAGGCCTTCGACGCGCTGGCGACCAGGGCGCTGGGGGACGCCGACACCGGGGCCCTGGCGGCGCTGGACGCCCCGCTGGCGTACGAACTCAAGGCGGCGGGCCGCTCCACCTGGCAGGTGCTCGCCGGTGCCGCCGAGGGCGCGGGACTCGCCGGGCGGCTCCTCTACGAGGACGCGCCCTACGGGGTCGGCTACTCCGTCGCCGCCTGGTCCTGAAGGCCCGCGCCGGACCGGCCCGCGCGACCGGCCCGCGCGACGGCGGACGGCCGCGGAGCATGCGCTCCGCGGCCGTCCGCCGTGACCGTGCCGAACCGCCTCAGGAAGCCGGAGGCGGCGGCGGAGTGGTACCGCCGTCGTTCTTGTGCGCGATGCGGTCCAGTGCCTCCTTGGCCTTGCCGGTGCCGGACTCGATCTTGTCGCTGTACTTGCCCTTGGTCCGGGCGTCGACCGCGTGAGCGGCCTTGTCGAGGCCCTGCTCGATCTTGCCCCCGTGCTGCTGCGCCAGGTCGGTGACCTTGTCCTTGGCCGGGGCGAGCTTGGCCTTCAGGTTGTCCAAGAAGCCCATGGGGCACCTTTCCTCGTGGGACTACTGACGGGCGCCCTCGCCGGCCTCGCGGTCCGCCGCCTCCCCGGCCGACTGCTGCCGGGGAATCTCCACGCCCTCGGTCGCCGCGGCTTCCGCCCCCTCGGCCCGCTCGGCCTCGGGTGCCTCGGCCGCCGGGGACTTCGCCCGCGCGTCCTCGGACGCCTCGGTCCTGCTTGCGCTCCCGGCCCCGGGCTCCACCGCCACACTGTCGGCGGTCTTCTCCTGTGCCGGGACGTCCTTGGCACCCGTGGCTTCCTTGGACCTACGAAGGAACCGTGCAAAAACGCCCATATTTACTCCATAGCTTACTCGTGGGAGGGATGTTCCGCGCCGCCCGGAGCGCTTTGCCGCGGTATCGCCGGGGGCACCGGTCGGGAAACCGGCGTTCGGAACCTCGCAACAGGCAACGACCCCCCAGCCGTGCCGTCACTTCGCTCGTTCGGGGAGATCCCCCGGGGTTTGCGAGACTGGGGCGGTGAGAAGTGCAGCTCCCGCCCCGCGGGTCATCGCCGTCGTCGGCCCCACGGCGGCCGGAAAGTCCGATCTCGGCGTCTTCCTCGCCCGGCAACTGGGTGGTGAGGTCGTCAACGCCGACTCCATGCAGCTCTACCGGGGGATGGACATCGGCACCGCCAAGCTGACGCCGGGCGAGCGCGGCGGGATTCCCCACCACCTGCTCGACATCTGGAACGTCACCGAGGCGGCGAGTGTCGCCGAGTACCAGCGGCTCGCCCGGGCGGAGATCGACCGGCTGCTCGCCGAGGGCCGGACACCGGTCCTCGTGGGCGGCTCCGGGCTCTATGTGCGCGGTGCCATCGACGCCCTGGAGTTCCCCGGCACCGACCCCGCGATCCGCGCCCGGCTGGAGGAGGAGCTCACCGAACGGGGCCCCGGAGTCCTGCACGCCCGGCTCGCCGCCGCCGATCCCGAGGCCGGCCGGGCGATCCTCCCGGGCAACGGGCGCCGCATCGTCCGCGCCCTCGAGGTGATCGAGATCACCGGGAAGCCCTTCACGGCCAATCTCCCCGGCCACGACAGCGTCTACGACACCGTCCAGATCGGCGTCGATGTCGGCCGTCCCGAGCTGGACGAGCGCATCGCGCTCCGGGTGGACCGGATGTGGGAGGCCGGTTTCGTCGAGGAGGTCCGCGCTCTGGAGGCGCGGGGGTTGCGCGAGGGGCTCACGGCGTCACGCGCCCTCGGCTACCAGCAGATCCTCAGGGCGCTGGCGGGCGAGTGCACCGACCAGGAGGCTCGCGAGGAGACCGTGCGCGCCACCAAACGCTTCGCGCGCCGCCAGGATTCATGGTTCAGAAAAGACCCGCGGGTGCATTGGCTCAGTGGAGCCGTCGCCGACCGCGGGGAACTTCCCGGACAGGCGCTGGCGTTGATCGAACGAGCGGTTACAGCCTGATCACGTGATGGCATCGGGACGCCCTGCCCGTCATACAGGGGCCCCCGGCCGTGCCATCATCGAGCATCGATCGACTGTGAAGTCCGAGTTGGGAGGGCGCGTGGCGATGGAGGCCGGCCCTCACGACACAGACCAGCAGCATCGCGGCACGGCGCGCGGCGCCCCCGGTCTGAGTCCCGACGGACCCGACGACGAGGGGCTCATCGCCGACGAGGTCGAGGTGGAGCTGCGCCCGCCGCGCAGACTGCGCATCTGGCAGCTCGCCCCCATCGTGATGCTCGGCGCGCTCGGCTCCCTGATGTTCGGCTTCCCCCTCGCCTTCGGCACGGGCGGCGGTGCGGTGGTCGCGATGCTCGGACTGCTGATCAGCTGCTGTGCGGCGGGCTGGGGTGTGATGGCCGCCCGCCGGGTGGGCCACACCTGGCCGGGGCTGCCGGCCCGCGGCTCCGGCGAGCGGCCGGACTGGCGGGTCATGGCGCTGTACGTCGGAGTGGCCGCGCTGCTGGTGGCGCTCGCCGTCTGGCGCGTCGCCCGCCTCCGCTGAGCCGCCCGTCGCCGTCACCCGGGCGGCCTCCTCGCCCCCTGAGCGCGCCGGCCGCACCCGAATCGTCCGGGGCCCCGGCGCATCCGGACCACCAGGGGTCCGGGCAGGCGCACCCGCACCGCCACGACATTCCCCGCGCACCCGGGCCACCCGGCCACCACCCGGGCCCCCGCGCACCCGGGCCACCCGGCCACCACCCGGGCCCCGGGCTGCCCCTGGCCCTGGCCCCCGGGCCATCACCCGGGCCCCCCATTCCCTTTTGAGCCCCCCGGTCACCACCCGGCCCCCGCCCCGAGCCCCCGGCGTACGCGAAACGCCCGCGGTTCCGTGCGTACGGCTCAACCCCGCCCCCATAGAGCTTCGCTCGAATGGGTGATCCGTTTCACGCTCGGCGAGAGGCGGACTGCTCCACGTGGTGGGCTCGGTAGCATCAAGCACCGGCCCGGAGGGCACCCCTGCTCTTCCCACCGCCGGTCGAATGCCGCCCGGAGGTGCCCCCCATGAGTGCAGAGGCCGTCAACCCTGGCGCCCACAGCCGCAGGCGCGGCCGTCCCCGAATCGACCTCCGAAGGCTGGGCCGCGCGGCCCTCCTCGGACCCGCGGGCCGGGACCGTCTGCCCGACGCGATCGGACATGTGGCGGAAGCCCACCGGGCGCACCATCCCGACGCCGATCTCGCCATCCTGCACCAGGCGTACGTCCTCGCGGAGTCGTCCCACCGGGGACAGTTCCGCAAGAGCGGCGAGCCGTACATCACCCATCCTCTCGCCGTCACCCTGATCCTCGCCGAACTGGGCGCCGAGACCACCACCCTGACGGCCTCCCTGCTCCACGACACCGTCGAGGACACCGAGGTGACCCTCGACCAGGTGACGGCCGAGTTCGGCGCCGAGGTCGCCTATCTGGTGGACGGGGTCACCAAACTGGAGAAGGTCGACTACGGGGCCGCCGCCGAACCCGAGACCTTCCGCAAGATGCTCGTCGCCACCGGCAACGACGTCCGGGTGATGTCGATCAAGCTCGCCGACCGGCTGCACAACATGCGCACCCTGGGGGTGATGCGGCCCGAGAAGCAGGTCCGTATCGCCAAGGTCACCCACGAGGTCCTCATCCCGCTCGCCGAGCGGCTCGGCGTCCAGGCGCTCAAGACCGAACTGGAGGACCTCGTCTTCGCGATCCTCCACCCCGAGGAGTACGACCGCACCCGTGAGCTGATCGCGGCGAACGCCTCCGCCGGCGCCGCGCTCGACATCATGGCCGAGGGCTTCCGGGCCGTGCTCCGCGACGCGGGCATCACCGCCGAAGTCCTGATCAGGCCGCGCCACTTCGTCTCCGTCCACCGGGTCCGCGCCAAACGCGGCGAGATGCGCGGCACCGACTTCGGGCGGCTGCTCGTCCTCGTCGCCGAGGACGCCGACTGCTACGCCGTCCTCGGCGAGCTGCACACCTGCTTCACGCCGGTGATCTCCGAGTTCAAGGACTTCATCGCCGCCCCCAAGTTCAACCTCTACCAGTCGCTGCACACCGCCGTCGCGGGCCCCGGGGGAGCCGTCGCCGAAGTCCTCATCCGCACCCAGCAGATGCACAAGGTGGCCGAGGCCGGGGTGATCGCCCTCGGCAACCCGTACGTACCCGTGGAAGGCGCCGAGCCGGCGGACGGCGAGCGCGCCGACCCCACCCGTCCCGGCTGGCTCTCCCGGCTCCTGGAGTGGCAGCAGTCCACACCGGACTCCGATGCCTTCTGGACATCGCTGCGGGCCGATCTCGCACAGGACCGGGAGATCACCGTCTTCCGCGCCGACGGCGGCACCCTGGGCCTGCCGGCGGGCGCGAGCTGCGTCGACGCGGCGTACGCCCAGTACGGCGAACGGGCCCACGCCTGCATCGGAGCCCATGTCAACGGGCGCCTGGCGACGCTGAGCACGGTGCTGAGCGACGGCGACACCGTCCAGCTCCTGCTCGCGCGCGACGCCGACGACGCACCCGACGCGCCCCACGCACCCGCCGCACCCGGAGCGGAGACCGCGCCCGGCGCGCACAGGACGCCGGGGGCGCGGGACGCCCAGCGGCCCCCCGGCCCCCAGGACGCGGTCTCCGGTCCCGCGCCCGGCTGGCTCGACCACGCCCGCACCCCCGCCGCGCGCATCGCCATCACCGCCTGGCTGCAGGCCCACCCCGAGGAGACCCGGCCCGCCGCGACCGCGCCCCGCAGACCCGCGCCCGCGCCGCCCGACGCCGGCCTCCCCACCGCCGCCTGCGCCGTCGCCGGCCTGCCCGACGCGACCGTACGGCTCGCCGGATGCTGTACGCCGGTGCCGCCGGACGCGGTCACCGGCTTCGCCGTACGCGGCGGTGTGGTCACCGTCCACCGCGAGCAGTGCCCGGCCGTCTCCCGGATGAAAGCCCGGGAGCGGGCCCCCGTGGTGGTGCGCTGGGACGACGCGGCGGGCTGCCGGGTCACCCTCGTCGCCGAGTCCTTCGGCCGTCCCCGGCTGCTCGCCGACCTCACCGAGGTCATCGCGATCAAGGGCGCGGCCATTGTCTCGGCGACCGTGGAGCCCCCCAGCGAGCAGCGCGTACGCCACACCTACACCCTGCAACTCCCCGACGCGGCCGGGCTGCCCGCCCTGATGCGCGCCATGCGCGATGTGCCGGGGGTGTACGACGTGAGCCGCACCCAGCATCCGGCCGCCACCGGCTGATCTCGTTCGGGTGGTGCGACGCGCGCCGCCGCCACCGGCGCGGCGGGCACTGGTAGCGGTAGGGCATGCTGCCCGATTCCCCGCCCACCGGCACCCGGCGATCCCCGGCCGGGGCCACCCGGCGCCGGCTGCGCGCCGCGCTGCTGGCCGCCGCGTCCGCCACTCTGATCGCCGCCGCCCTGCCGCCGCCCGCCCCCGAGCCGCTCGGCATCGGGGACCCGCTCTTCCCGTACCTCGGCAACCCCGGATACGACGTGGTCGCCTACGACATCGCGTTCACCTACGGGGGCAGCAACACCACCCCGTTGCAGGCCGTCACCGCGATCGAGGCCCGCGCCACCGAACGGCTGGAGCGCATCAATCTCGACTTCAGCCACGGCACGGTCGGCGCCGTGCGGGTGAACGGCCTCCCCGCCGGGTTCGAGACCGTGGAGGAGGACCTCGTCGTCGAGCCCTTCCTGCCACTGGAGGCCGGCTCCCGGGTCAGGATCACCGTCGAGCACACCAGCGACCCGCGCGGCACCGGAGGCGGCTGGATCACCACCGGCGACGGACTCGCCATGGCGAACCAGGCCGACGCGGCCCACCGCGTCTTCCCCTCCAACGACCACCCGGCGGACAAGGCGTACTTCACCTTCCGGGTCACCGCCCCCAGCGAGCTGACGGCCGTCGCGAACGGCGTACGGATCGGCACCCGGCAGCAGGACTCCACCACCACCTGGACCTACCGCACCCGCCACCCCATGGCCACCGAACTCGCCCAGGTCTCCATCGGCACCTCCGCCGTCCCCACCCGCGAGGGCCCCGGCGGACTGCCCGTGCGCGATGTCGTCCCGGCGAAGGACGCCGCCCGGCTGGAGCCGTGGCTCAGGAAGACCCCGGACCAGCTCCGGTGGATGGAGGGCAAGGTCGGCCCCTATCCCTTCGAGAACTACGGGGTGCTGATCGCCGACGCCGCGACCGGCTACGAACTGGAGACGCAGACCCTCTCCCTCTTCGAGCGCCGCATCTTCACCAACAGCGCGTTCCCCGAGTGGTACGTCGACTCGATCATGGTCCATGAGCTGGCCCATCAGTGGTTCGGCAACAGCGTCTCCCCGCGCACCTGGTCCGATCTGTGGCTGAACGAGGGGCACGCCACCTGGTACGAGGCCCTGTACGCGGAGGAGAAGTCCGGGCACCTCATGGAGACCCGGCTGCGCGAGGCGTACCGCCGCTCCGACCAGTGGCGCGTCGACGGCGGCCCGCCGGCCGCGCCGAAGCCGCCGCGGCCCGGACAGAAGATCAGCCTCTTCCGGCCGGTGGTGTACGACGGCAGCGCACTGGTCCTGTACGCCCTCCGGCAGACGATCGGGACCGAGGCGTTCGAGCGCCTGGAGCGGGCCTGGGTCGCCGATCACCGGGACGGGACGGCGACCACCGCGGACTTCACCGCGCTCGCCGCCAGGATCGCCGAGCGCGACCTCACGGACTTCTTCGACGCGTGGCTGTACGGGACGCGCACACCGCCGATGCCCGGGCACCCGGAGTGGAGGAGCGCGGCACCGGTCGAGCCCGAGCCGCAGAAGACCCCGGCGGCCGGGGAGCCCGCGGAGGAATCCCCGGCGGAGGAATCCCCGGCCGAGGCCGGAGCCGGGAAGGAGCCAGCCGCCGTCGGCGCGTCCCCCGCGGAGGCTGCCGCGGGGGACGCGCCGGCTCCCGGAGCGGACTCCGCCACGGAGACAGCGGCCCGCCGCCCGCCCAGGGTCCCGGCCGGCTGACACCCGGCGCGCCCGGGAAACCGGGGTGACGGCCCCACGGGCTCCGTGGGACCATCGAACGTGTCGGCGACGCCACCGGGGCCGGTTTTTCCCAGCCGTGTCGGCGCGGGAATCATCCGGGCTCGTCACGCGTTGTGACTGACGCGGGCCGCACCGGATTCCTCCGGCACGGCCAGGACTGTCCCATCGACGTAAGGACCCAATGACCTCCTCTTCTTCCCCTTCCCAGGACGAGCAGAGCTTCGACGAGCAGCGCACGCAGAGCTCCGCGGACAGCCGCGCCGAGAGCCTCCGGGCCGATGCCCTGATGGAAGAGGACGTCGCCTGGAGCCACGAGATCGACGGAGACCGGGACGGCCAGCAGCTCGACCGGGCCGAGCG
Source organism: Streptomyces sp. NPDC001889 (assembly GCF_053594535.1). Lineage (NCBI taxonomy): Bacteria > Bacillati > Actinomycetota > Actinomycetes > Kitasatosporales > Streptomycetaceae > Streptomyces > Streptomyces sp. NPDC001889. Next base: position 126,281 of record NZ_JBSFER010000023.1, on the reverse strand, counting down.
GGCCGCGCTGCGGCGGGTCGCCGGCCTCTCCACCGAGCTCGAGGACGTCACCGAAGTCGAGTACCGGCAGCTGCGCCTGGAGCGTGTGGTGCTGGTCGGCGTATGGACCTCGGGGACCGCGCAGGACGCGGAGAACAGCCTCGCCGAGCTCGCCGCACTGGCCGAGACCGCGGGCGCCATGGTGCTCGACGGCGTGATCCAGCGCCGCGACAAGCCCGACCCGGCCACCTACATCGGTTCCGGCAAGGCCCAGGAGCTGCGGGACATCGTCCTCGAATCCGGCGCGGACACCGTCGTCTGCGACGGTGAGCTGAGCCCCGGCCAGCTGATCCACCTGGAGGATGTCGTCAAGGTCAAGGTGGTCGACCGGACCGCCCTGATCCTCGACATCTTCGCCCAGCACGCCAAGTCCCGGGAGGGCAAGGCGCAGGTCGCCCTGGCCCAGATGCAGTACATGCTGCCCCGGCTGCGCGGCTGGGGCCAGTCGCTCTCCCGTCAGATGGGTGGCGGCGGCGGTGGCGGCATGGCCACCCGCGGTCCCGGTGAGACCAAGATCGAGACGGACCGCCGGCGCATCCGCGAGAAGATGGCGAAGATGCGCCGGGAGATCGCGGAGATGAAGACCGGCCGGGAGATCAAGCGGCAGGAGCGGCGGCGCCACAAGGTGCCCTCGGTCGCCATCGCGGGCTACACCAACGCCGGGAAGTCCTCTCTGCTCAACCGCCTCACCGGCGCCGGAGTCCTGGTGGAGAACGCGCTGTTCGCCACCCTGGACCCCACGGTCCGCAGGGCCGAGACCCCGGGCGGCCGCCTCTACACCCTGGCCGACACCGTCGGATTCGTCCGGCACCTTCCGCACCACCTGGTGGAGGCCTTCCGCTCCACCATGGAGGAGGTCGGGGACGCCGATCTGATCCTGCACGTGGTGGACGGATCGCACCCGGCGCCCGAGGAGCAACTGGCCGCCGTGCGCGAGGTCATCCGTGATGTCGGCGCGGTCGACGTGCCCGAGGTCGTGGTGATCAACAAGGCGGACGCGGCCGATCCGCTGGTCCTCCAGCGGCTGCTGCGCATCGAGCGGCACGCCATCGCCGTGTCGGCGCGGACCGGCGAGGGCGTCGCCGAACTGCTCGCCCTCATCGACGCGGAACTGCCCAGGCCCGAGGTCGAGATCGAAGCCCTCGTGCCGTACACCCAGGGCGGTCTGGTCTCCCGGGTGCACGCCGACGGCGAGGTGCTCTCCGAGGAGCACACCTCCGAGGGCACGCTTCTCAAGGCTCGGGTCCATGAGGAACTGGCGGCGGTGCTCGCGCCGTACGTCCCGGTCCCGAACTGACCCGGTGGCCGGAGCCGCTGACCCGGCGTCCGGCCCCGCACAGTGAGAACAGCGGCGGTGGCCGCTCCCCGTGAGGGGAGCGGCCACCGCCGCTGTCGTGCGCGGGCGCGGCGGCTCTCCGGGCCGAAGTGGTCCGGAGAGCTACTGCCCCGCGTGCTTGCCGCTGACCGCCTCGTAGACCGCTTCCGCCTCGGCGCCGAGCCGGGGTCCGGCCAGCCAGCCCGCCGCCACCGGGCCGATCGAGGTGTTGGAGACCAGCGCGCGGCGGCCGTCGCTGCCCTCGGCCACCCAGCCGCCTCCCGAGGAACCACCGGTCATGGTGCAGCCGATGCGGTACATCGTGGGCTCGTCCGCCTTCACCGACAGCCGCCCCGGCCGGTCCGGGCACTGGAACATCCGCTCGCCGTCGAAGGGCGCCGCCGCCGGGTAGCCGGTCGCCGTGATCTCCTGGATGTCCGCCACGGACGGAGCGTCGAACTCCACCGGAAGCGCCGAGCCGACCGTCTCCTCCAGCGAGGTGCCGCTGCCCTTCTCCGGGGTCACATGGATCACCGCGAAGTCGAAGGGCGCGCCCTTGCCACCGGACTTGGCACCGCGGTCGATCCACTGCTCGGAGGTCTTCACCCAGTCCGCCCACCAGACACCGTGCGGAGCCACCTCGTCCTTCGAGACGCTCTCCAGTTCGGCGCTCGGCCTCGCGCTGTCGTTGTACGACGGCACGAAGGCGATGTTCCGGTACCAGCCGCCCTGCTTGCCGGCATGGACACAGTGCCCGGCCGTCCACACCATGTTGGACCTGCCGGGGTTCGCCGGGTCCTGCACCACCGTCGCCGAACAGACCATCGATCCCTCGGGCCCGTCGAAGAAGACCTTGCCGGCCTCCGGGGCGCTCGTGCGGTACGGGGCGCTGACGGACCGCGCCTCGACGGGCGCCGGCACCGGGTCGGTGACGCCCTCGTCCCCGGAGATGTTCCGGTCGACCGGCTGGGCCGGGGGAGTCTCCGCCTCGCGCATCCGGTCCGGGTCCCACAGATCCTCGATGATCGGATTGACATAGTCCTGGGCCTCGCGGAGCCACTTGTCCTTGTCCCAGTCCCGCCACTCGCCATTGCGCCACTTGTCCAGGTCGATCCCGTGTTCCCTGAGCCGGTTCTTGAGCTCCTCCAGGTCCTCCGGGATGTTGATCCTGTCCTTGATGCCCGCGTCGCCCCCGTCGGCGGAGGCGTTCGGCTTGTCGCCCGTGCCGCCGTCGGTCGAACCGCAGCCGGTGGCGGTCAGCGCGAGTACGGCGGCGAAGGATGCCGCCACAAGGGCCGGGCGCATGGGTCGCATGTCGTGTTCCCCCTGGAACTTCGGATTTTCTCTGCTCGTGACCGCGAGGATGACGGAGCCGGGCCGTACCCGGAACCGCCGCGAACCCTACAAGGCGGCGCCGCCGCCCGAACGCGGCCCCCTGCCGGCCGTCGCCGAAGGGGACGGAACCCGCCGGGCCCCGGTTCCGCCGGGGCAAGGATCTTCGGGCAGCCCGTGATCCGAGGCTCATGGCGTCGTTGGTACACACGGGGACCAGGAGGGAGCACGGGAGGTGAGCCGCCCGCGGTTCGGCCCCGCCGGGCGGCCGGGACCGCACTCCCCGCCCGATACGAGCCGCGCCGAAGGCGGCGCGACCTGACCGCTGGAGGACCGACAGCCGTGGCCGTGACCCCATCCGCTTCCGCGTCGTCGGCCCTGCACGAGGGCATCCTGCGCCGGCAGTCACTGCGCGAGTCATCGGCCCGCACCTACGCCCGCTCCCTGCCCATCGTCCCGGTCAGAGCCCGCGGACTGACCATCGAGGGCGCGGACGGCCGTCGCTATCTCGACTGTCTCTCCGGCGCGGGCACCCTGGCCCTCGGCCACAACCACCCGGTGGTCCTCGAAGCCATCAGGAAGGTCATCGACTCCGGGGCGCCCCTGCACGTCCTCGATCTCGCCACCCCGGTCAAGGACGCCTTCACGACCGAGCTGTACGCCACGCTGCCCCCCGCCCTCGCCGACGACGCGCGCATCCAGTTCTGCGGCCCCGCCGGCACCGACGCCGTCGAGGCGGCGCTCACCCTGGTCCGCACGGCGACCGGCCGGAGCGGCCTGCTCGCGTTCACCGGGGCGTACCACGGCATGACGGCCGGAGCCCTCGACGCCTCCGGTGGAGCCACCGAGACCCGGGTCACCAGGCTGCCCTTCCCGCAGAGCTACCGCTGCCCCTTCGGGGTCGGCGGAGAGCGCGGCGAGGAACTGGGCGCCCGGTGGATCGAGAGCCTGCTCGACGACCCCGGGAGCGGAGTGCCCGACCCGGCGGCGATGCTCCTCGAACCCGTGCAGGGGGAGGGTGGGGTGCTTCCCGCTCCCGATCCCTGGATGCGCAGCATGCGGAGGATCACAGCGGACCGCTCCATCCCTCTGATCGCTGACGAGATCCAGACCGGCGTCGGGCGCACCGGCGCCTTCTGGGCCGTGGAGCACAGCGGGATCGTGCCCGATGTCATGGTCCTCTCCAAGGCCATCGGCGGTTCCCTCCCTCTCGCGGTGATCGTCTACCGTTCCGGACTCGACATCTGGCAGCCCGGAGCCCATGCCGGCACCTTCCGCGGCAACCAGCTCGCCATGGCCGCCGGGGCGGCCACCCTCGCCCATGTGCGGGAGAACCGGCTCGCCGACCGTGCCGGGACTCTCGGGGCCCGGATGCTGAGCAGCCTCCGGGACCTGGCCTCCGCCCACCCCTGCGTGGGGGATGTCCGGGGCCGGGGCCTGATGATCGGCGTCGAACTCGTCTCACCGGACCCGGACCGGGGCACGGACCCGGACCCGGCCCCTGGCACGGGCACCATCGCCGGCCGGGCGGCACCTCCCGCACCCGCGCTCGCCGCCGCCGTCCAGCGGGAGTGCCTGAGCCGAGGGCTCATCATCGAACTCGGGGGCCGCCACCGTGCCGTCGTACGTCTCCTGCCGCCGCTCACCCTCACCGACGAACAGGCCACGGCCGTCCTCGACCGCTTCGCCGACGCACTGGCGGCCGCGGAGCGCACCACCCGCCCGGGAGACCCCCGCAGCCGGTCCCACTGAACCGGCCCCAGCCAAGGAACCCCTCTCCGTGAACGCCAGCCCCGCACCCGAAGAGCCCGAAACCGTGGCACAGGACCCCCCGCCCGCCCCGGCGGTCCCCCGCCGGCGCGGCGGAATCGAGGATCACCACGCACCGGGCCCGGAGGCCCGGCACCCGGCCGCCGACCACCTCGACGACCCGGACCCCCACCGCGCCGCGGACCGGGCCACCGCCGAGAACCTGCTGCGCTGCTGGGTGCGGGAGAACGGCGTCCCGCGCCCGGACGGACCCGTGCTGCGCATCCCCCTCCACTCCGACGGCAGTGTGCTCCTCGCCCCCGTCCGCTACTGGTCGCCCACCGGATGGCACCGCTTCGCCCGGCCCGCCCTGGAGGAGAGCGCCGAGCCCCGCCGGGCGACCCCCGTCGACGCCGTCGCCCTCGCGGCCCTCCTCGCCCGGGAAGCGGGCCGAGCCGAGGCCCCCGACCTGGTGAACCGTGTCGCCGACTCCGTCAGCCGGACCGCCCTCTTCCTCACCGAGCGCCGGGCCCACCCCGCCCCCGCGTCCGGCGCTGACTCCTTCCTCGCCGCCGAACAGTCCCTGGTCCTCGGGCACCCGCTGCACCCCACACCCAAGAGCCGTGAAGGGCTCTCCGAGACCGAGACCCGGCTCTACTCACCCGAACTGCACGGCTCCTTCCCTCTGCACTGGATGGCCGTCGACCGGTCCGTCCTCGCCACCGACTCCGCCTGGACCGAACAGAACCGGCCACTGCCCGCCGAACGGCTCACCGCCCGTCTCTGCCCCGGCCTCCCCCTCCCCGACCACACCGTCGCCCTGCCCCTGCACCCCTGGCAGGCGGACGAACTCCGCCGCCGCCCCGCCGTCATCGACCTCCTCGGCGCCGGTCTCCTCCACGACCTCGGACCCCACGGCGAAGCCTGGCTCCCCACCTCCTCGGTCCGCACGGTGTACCGTCCCGGTGCCCCGGTCATGCTCAAGTTCTCCCTCGGACTCCACATCACCAACTCCCGCCGGGAGAACCTCCGCAAGGAACTCCACCGGGGTGTCGAGGTGCACCGGCTGCTGCGCTCCGGGCTCGCGCAGGAGTGGCACGCCGCCCATCCCCGCTTCGACATCGTCCGCGACCCCGCCTGGATCGCCGTCGACACCAGCCCCGCCGACACCATCCGCGGCCGGCCGGTCCCCGGACTCGATGTCGTCCTGCGCCACAACCCCTTCACCTCGGCCGACGACACCGTCTGTGTCGCGGGACTCGCCGCGCTCCGTCCCTGGCCCCGTGTGCCAGGGATGCGCTCACGGCTCGCCGCTCTGCTGACCCGGCTCACCGCCCGCACCGGCCGCCCGGCCGGTGCCGTGGCCACCGAGTGGTTCCGGCGCTACCTCGACCAGGTGATCCTCCCGGTGCTCTGGCTCGACGCCACCGCCGGGATCGCCCTCGAAGCGCACCAGCAGAACACCATGGTCGTCCTCGACTCGGAGGGCTGGCCCGCCGGAGGCCGGTACCGCGACAACCAGGGCTACTACTTCCGTGAGTCGCGCCGTGCGGAACTCGAACGCCGCCTCCCCGGTATCGGCTCCCACAGCGACACCTTCGTCCCCGACTCCGTCACCGATGAACGCTTCATCTACTACCTCGCCGTCAACAATGTCCTCGGGCTGATCGGTGCCCTCGGCTCACAGCACCTCGCGGATGAGGAGGCCCTCCTCGCGGCCTTCCGGCACTTCCTCGCCTCGGCCGCCGCTCTCGGCTCTTCCCTGCCCGCCCACCTCCTGGAGACGCCCACTCTCCGTGCCAAGGCCAATCTGCTCACCCGGGTCCACGGCCTCGACGAACTCGTCGGCCGCGTCGAGACCCAGTCCGTCTATGTCACGATCCCCAACCCCCTCCACTCCTGACCCCTTTTCCCGGCCGGCCGCCCCGCCACGTACCCCGGAGCCCGCCGCCCCCGGACGTGCCACCCCGACCCGACTGCGAGAGGAGCGCCCCTGTGCCTCCCACCGACGCGAGCTCCGGCGCCGCCGGACCAGGCCCCCGGCTCGCCGGGGCCGCCGGGGACCCGGCGGCCGAAGGAATCGATGACACCCTGGAGCTACGGCTCCCGGAGGAACTCCTCGCACTCTTCCGCACGGCGGAACACGACGACCGCACTCCCGGCCCCGATGCCGCCCCTCTGCTGGACAACCCCGGCACCTGGGGGCCGATCACCACATCCGAAGGGGTCTTCCAGCTCGTACCCGCTCGCGTCGACCGGGATCTGGCGCTGATCAGCCACTGGATGAACGACCCGGCCGTGGCCCCTTTCTGGGAGCTGTCGGGCCCCGAGGCGGTTGCCGAGGCACATCTGAGCGGTCTCCTCGGCGGCGACGGCCGCAGTGTTCCCTGTCTCGGCGTGCTCGATTCCGTCCCCATGAGCTACTTCGAGATCTACCGCGCCGATCTCGATCCCCTGGCGCGCCACTACCCCGCCCGCCCCCATGACACCGGCGTCCACGTCCTGATCGGCACGGTCGCCGACCGGGGCCGCGGAATCGGCTCCACCCTGCTCAGAGCCGTCGCCGATCTCGTGCTCGACCACCGGCCGCGGTGCTCCCGCGTGATCGCGGAGCCCGATCTGCGCAACACCCCCTCCGTCTCCGCCTTTCTCAGCGGAGGCTTCCGCTTCTCCTCGGAGACCGAGCTTCCCGGCAAGCGGGCCGCTCTGATGGTCCGCGACCGGGCCCTGCGGAACCTGCTGTGACCCGAGCCGCACTCTCTTCACGTACGGCGCCCGGGATTCGTTCCGGCGTGAGGGCCGCTCGGCCAGGGTTCCCCCGATCGGGTGAAGACGCCGGGGACGGGGCAGGCCGCGCCACCGCTCCGAGCTGATTCTGGCGGGATCGGATCGCAATGTCAGTGGCGAGCCGTAGGGTGGTCGGCCTATGACGAAGCCATCCCTCCCCGAACTCCTCCATGCCGCCGTCACCGCTGTCGGCGGCACGGAAAGGCCTGGTCAGATCGCCATGGCCGAAGCTGTCGCCTCGGCTGTCGACGACGGCTCGCACCTGCTGGTCCAGGCCGGCACCGGCACCGGAAAGTCCCTCGGCTATCTGGTGCCGTCGGTGGCGCACGGCGAGAGGGTCGTCATCGCCACGGCGACACTCGCGCTCCAGCGCCAGCTGGTCGAGCGCGATCTGCCCCGCACGGTCGACGCGCTGCACCCGCTGCTGCGCCGCCGCCCGGAGTTCGCGATGCTCAAGGGACGGTCCAACTACCTCTGTCTCCACCGGCTGCACGAAGGGGTGCCGCAGGAAGAGGAGGAGGGGCTCTTCGACCCCTTCGAGTCCGCCACACCGACCAGCAAGCTCGGCAAGGACCTGCTGCGCATGCGGGACTGGGCGGACGAGACGGAGACCGGCGACCGCGACGCGCTGACGCCGGGCGTCTCCGACCGTGCCTGGTCCCAGGTTTCCGTCTCCTCCCGGGAGTGCCTGGGGGCGTCGAAGTGCGCCTACGGCGCGGAGTGCTTCGCCGAGAGTGCCAGAGAGCGGGCCAAGCTCTCCGATGTGGTCGTCACCAACCACGCCCTGCTCGCCATCGACGCCATCGAGGGCGCCCCGGTCCTTCCGCCGCACGAGGTCCTGGTCATCGACGAGGCCCATGAGCTGGTCTCCCGGGTCACCGGAGCGGCCACGGGCGAGCTCACACCGGGCCAGGTCAACCGCGCTGTGCGCCGCGCCGCCCGGCTGGTCAACGAGAAGGCGGCGGACTCCCTCCAGACGGCATCGGAGACCTTCGAGCGGCTGATGGAGCTGGCCCTCCCGGGTCGGCTGGAGGAGATCCCCGAGGATCTCGGCTACGCCCTGATGGCGCTGCGTGACGCGACGCGCACGGTGATCTCGGCCCTCGGTTCCACCCGTGACAAGTCGGTCCAGGACGAGGACGCCGTCCGGAAGCAGGCCCTGGCCTCGGTGGAGAGCATCCACGACGTGGCCGAGCGCATCACCCAGGGCTCGGAGTACGACGTGGTCTGGTACGAGCGCCACGACCGGTTCGGAGCCTCGCTGCGGGTCGCGCCGATGAATGTCTCGGGGCTGCTGCGCGAGAAGCTGTTCACCGAGCGCTCGGTGGTGCTGACCTCGGCGACCCTCAAGCTCGGCGGCGATTTCAATGGTGTGGGGGCTTCGCTGGGGCTGTCCCCCGAAGGGACCGCGGGGGACGATGTCCCGCAGTGGAAGGGCCTCGACGTGGGCTCGCCCTTCGACTATCCGAAGCAGGGCATTCTCTATGTCGCCCGCCATCTGGCGACGCCGGGCCGCGAGGGCTCCCGGGGCGACATGATGGATGAGCTGGCGGAACTGGTGGAGGCGGCCGGCGGGCGCACGCTCGGGCTGTTCTCGTCGATGCGGGCCGCCCAGGCCGCGGCCGAGGAGCTGCGGGGCCGGCTCGGCCATCGCATTCTCCTCCAGGGCGAGGAGACGCTCGGGGAGCTGATCAAATCCTTCGCCGCGGACCCCGAGACCTGTCTTTTCGGCACGCTCTCGCTGTGGCAGGGGGTGGATGTGCCGGGGCCCAGCTGCCAGCTGGTGGTGATGGACCGCATTCCGTTCCCCCGGCCGGACGATCCTCTGATGAGCGCTCGGCAGAAGGCGGTGGAGGAGAACGGCGGCAATGGCTTCATGGCGGTGGCCGCGACCCATGCCGCCCTGCTGATGGCCCAGGGCGCGGGCCGGCTGGTCCGCGCCACCGGAGACCGGGGAGTGGTCGCGGTTCTCGATCCCCGGCTGGCGAACGCGCGGTACGGCAGCTTTCTGCGGGCGTCGCTGCCGGACTTCTGGTACACCACGGACCGGAACCAGGTGCGGCGCTCGCTGGCGGCCATCGACGGCGCCGCGAAGGCCGCGGGCGCCTAGGGAGTTTCTTTCGGATCGGGCCGGATCGGTGCTCGGGGTCCGGTGCCGTGGATCGCGAGGCGGAGGAGGGAGCCCACGCGGAGCGTCGGCGACTGACGACAACGCGGCGGGGCGCGGTGCCGGGGCTCGCGAGCCCGGCACGATCCGAAAGAGACGACCTAGACGGGGCGGGGCTCTGGAGGACATGGCAGGGCCCCGGAACCGGCGCAGTGGGTCCCGGGGCCCGGTCAGGGGCGGCGGATGCTTCACACCCGCCGCAATACCGCCACCACCTTGCCGAGGATGGTCGCCTCGTCACCGGGGATCGGCTGGTAGGCGGCATTGTGCGGGAGGAGCCACACATGACCGTTCTCCCGCTTGAAGCGCTTGACCGTGGCTTCGCCGTCCAGCATGGCGGCGACGATGTCGCCGTTCTCCGCGACGGGCTGACGGCGCACGGTCACCCAGTCGCCATCGCAGATGGCGGCCTCGATCATGGAGTCGCCGACGACCTTCAGGACGAACAGTTCGCCGTCACCGACGAGCTGGCGGGGGAGGGGGAAGACATCCTCCACCGATTCCTCGGCGAGGATCGGACCACCGGCGGCGATTCGGCCGACGAGCGGTACATAGGAGGCGGCGGGCTTTCCGCTGGTGTCGGTGGGCTGGGCGCTGGGCTGGTCGGAGCCCCGCACCTCATAGGCGCGGGGGCGGTGGGGGTCACGGCGCAGGAAGCCCTTGCGCTCCAGGGCCATCAGCTGGTGGGCGACGGACGAGGTGCTGGAGAGGCCGACGGCCTGGCCGATCTCCCGCATCGACGGGGGGTAGCCCCTGCGCTGCACGGAGTCGCGGATCACCTCGATGACACGCCGCTGCCGATCGGTGAGTCCGGAGCTGTCCGCCCTGATTCCTGGAGGTCGGCCGGGAAGTGAGCGCGCGGCCCTGGAGGGGTCGGCCCCTTCAGGGCTCGTGGCTGCGTCGGTCATGGCATGCATCGGCTCGAATCGGTTCTGGGAGCGGTCCTGGGCAGTGATGGCGGCACTGTCAGCGGTGGTGGTCACGTCGGCCCCTCTCGAATGGTCTCCCTAGCTGGACAACGGTAGTTGGTTTCGAAAGGTTGCGCCAAACACACGTTCGAGTGAAAAATTGCGGATTGACTTACGCGTACTGGTGATTCGGTGTATGCGTGAGTGCTTCCGGCGATCGCCCATGTGACCGGTCAATCACCCGGAACTCCGCCGGCCAATCACCCGGAACGTACCGACCGGTAATGCGCGCGGGGTGACCGCGCGGCGATTCCGTCGATAACGGTAGCCCTCCGCCCCGATTCGGAACGGCCGGGGGTGCGCCAGTCTCGCATCGCGGGGACCGGAATCCTGGAAGCCGGACCCGGAATGCCGGATGCCGCGCCCTTCCCGTACGCTCGTGGCCGACCCCGGACGCCCCCGCGCGCCGTCCGGCCGCGCCCTCGCGCCGCCGCCCCGCGCCGGCCCGGCCCCGTGGTGTCACCACCCGTGAGCCCTCTGCGATCGTCGCTCGTCATGCGACACGCGCCAGGGGGGTGAAACGCGGCCCAACCCCAGATGTAGTGGTTGGATTGTGCGTGTCGCCCAGAAGTTGTGGTCCCTGGTCTCTCAAGGTCATGGGCATCGCCTATGCTGGGGACTGCTTCGAAGGGCTTCGACGAGCCCGTCGAGGTGATTCAGTCGTGCCGAGAAGGAGGGTTGGGATACATGCACTGCCCCTTCTGCAGGCACCCCGACAGCCGGGTCGTCGACAGCCGTACCACCGACGACGGGACGTCGATCCGGCGCCGTCGCCAGTGCCCCGACTGCTCCCGCCGTTTCACCACGGTGGAGACCGCTTCCTTGATGGTCATCAAGCGCAGTGGTGTGACCGAGCCCTTCAGCCGCACCAAGGTCATTTCCGGGGTGCGCAAAGCGTGCCAGGGGCGGCCGGTGACCGAGGACGCACTCGCTCAGCTCGGCCAGCGGGTCGAGGAGGCGGTGCGTGCCACCGGGAGTGCCGAGCTGACCACGCACGATGTGGGGCTGGCCATACTCGGCCCGCTGCAGGAGCTCGACCTCGTCGCCTACCTGCGCTTCGCGTCCGTCTACCGGGCGTTCAATTCCCTTGAGGACTTCGAGGCGGCCATCGCGGAACTCCGCGAGCAACGGTCGCCCGCAGAGAACAACGGGACCGGAGGGACCCCCGTGGTCCCCGTTCCCAGCGCCGCCGCAGGCTGAGAGACACCGAGCGGAGCGGCTCGGCCCCACGCGACCGGACGACCGGTCGCCGGCGGGGCGGAAATCAGGATCTGCCGTGGGCGCCGACGCGCGCCCACGACACCACACCAGCACAGTGCTCCGGGAAGAACTCGGCACTTCACGATGTTTTTGCCCGTATATGGGAGGCGGCATGACAGAGACGACGAGCGGCCCGGCACGAGGGTCCCGCGCCAAGGGGACCAAGGCCACCAAGGGTCTGCGTATCGAGCGCATCCACACCACTCCCGGCGTGCATCCGTACGACGAGGTGGTCTGGGAGCGCCGTGACGTCGTCATGACCAATTGGCGCGACGGCTCGGTCAATTTCGAGCAGCGTGGCGTCGAGTTCCCCGACTTCTGGTCGGTGAACGCGGTCAACATCGTCACCAGCAAGTACTTCCGCGGGGCTGTCGGCACTCCCCAGCGCGAGACCGGTCTGCGGCAGCTGATCGACCGGATCGTGAAGACGTACCGGAAGGCCGGCGAGGACCACAGGTACTTCACCTCGCCCGCCGACGCCGAGATCTTCGAGCACGAGCTGGCGTACGCCCTCCTGCACCAGATCTTCAGCTTCAACTCGCCGGTCTGGTTCAACGTCGGCACCCCCCAGCCGCAGCAGGTCTCCGCCTGCTTCATCCTGGCCGTCGACGACTCCATGGAGTCGATCCTCGACTGGTACAAGGAAGAGGGGATGATCTTCAAGGGCGGCTCCGGCGCCGGCCTGAACCTCTCCCGCATCCGTTCCTCCAAGGAACTGCTCTCCTCCGGCGGCAACGCCTCCGGTCCGGTCTCCTTCATGCGCGGAGCCGATGCCTCCGCCGGAACCATCAAGTCCGGCGGTGCCACCCGGCGCGCGGCCAAGATGGTCATCCTCGATGTCGATCACCCCGACATCGAGAGCTTCATCGAGACCAAGGTGAAGGAGGAGGAGAAGATCCGCGCTCTGCGGGACGCGGGCTTCGACATGGATCTGGGCGGTGACGACATCACGTCCGTCCAGTACCAGAACGCCAACAACTCGGTCCGGGTGAACGACGAGTTCATGAAGGCCGTCGAGGCGGGCTCCTCCTTCGGGCTGCGGGCCCGGATGACCGGCGAGGTCATCGAAGAGGTCGACGCCAAGTCGCTCTTCCGCAAGATGGCCGAGGCGGCGTGGGCCTGTGCCGACCCGGGCATCCAGTACGACGACACCATCAACCACTGGCACACCTGCCCGGAGTCCGGCCGGATCAACGGCTCGAACCCGTGCAGCGAGTACATGCACCTGGACAACACGTCCTGCAACCTCGCCTCGCTGAACCTGATGAAGTTCCTCAAGGACGACGGCGAGGGCAACCAGTCCTTCGAGGCCGAGCGCTTCGCCAAGGTCGTCGAACTGGTCATCACGGCGATGGACATCTCCATCTGCTTCGCCGACTTCCCCACCCAGAAGATCGGTGAGAACACCCGGGCGTTCCGTCAGCTGGGCATCGGCTACGCCAACCTCGGCGCCCTGCTGATGGCGACCGGCCACGCCTACGACAGCGACGGCGGCCGCGCCCTCGCCGGGGCCATCACCTCCCTGATGACGGGTACGTCCTACCGGCGCTCCGCCGAGCTGGCCTCGGTCGTCGGCCCGTACGACGGTTACGCCCGCAACGCGGCCCCCCACAACCGCGTCATGCAGCAGCACGCCGACGCCAATACCAAGGCCGTCCGCGTGGACGACCTGGACACCTCGATCTGGGCCGCCGCCACGGAGGCCTGGCAGGACGTGATCCGGCTCGGCGAGAAGAACGGATTCCGCAACGCCCAGGCGTCCGTCATCGCGCCCACCGGCACCATCGGTCTCGCGATGTCCTGCGACACCACCGGCCTGGAGCCCGACCTCGCCCTGGTCAAGTTCAAGAAGCTGGTCGGCGGCGGCTCGATGCAGATCGTCAACGGCACGGTCCCACAGGCGCTGCGCCGCCTCGGCTACCAGCCCGAGCAGATCGAGGCGATCGTCGCCCACATCGCCGAGAACGGCAACGTGGTCGACGCTCCCGCGCTGAGGACCGAGCACTACGAGATCTTCGACTGCGCCATGGGCGAGCGGTCCATCTCCGCGATGGGTCACGTCCGGATGATGGCGGCGATCCAGCCCTGGATCTCCGGCGCTCTCTCCAAGACGGTCAACATGCCGGAGACGGCGACCGTCGAAGAGGTCGAGGAGATCTACTTCGAGGCGTGGAAGATGGGCGTCAAGGCGCTCGCGATCTACCGTGACAACTGCAAGGTCGGCCAGCCCCTCTCCGCGAAGACCAAGGAGAAGGAGAAGGCCGAGATCACCGAGAAGACCGAGGACACCATCCGTGCCGCGGTCGAGAAGGTGGTCGAGTACCGCCCGGTCCGCAAGCGCCTGCCCAAGGGGCGTCCCGGCATCACCACCTCTTTCACGGTGGGCGGCGCCGAGGGTTATATGACCGCCAATTCCTACCCGGACGACGGTCTGGGCGAGGTCTTCCTGAAGATGTCCAAGCAGGGCTCGACCCTCGCGGGCATGATGGACGCCTTCTCGATCGCGGTCTCGGTCGGTCTGCAGTACGGCGTTCCCCTGGAGACCTATGTCTCCAAGTTCACCAATATGCGTTTCGAGCCGGCCGGTATGACGGACGACCCGGATGTGCGGATGGCGCAGTCGATCGTGGACTACATCTTCCGCCGCCTGGCGCTGGACTTCCTGCCCTTCGAGACCCGCTCGGCCCTCGGCATCCACTCGGCCGAGGAGCGTCAGCGCCACCTGGACACCGGTTCCTACGAGCAGTCCATCGACGACGAGATGGACGTCGAGGGTCTGGCCCAGTCGGCCCCGCTCCGGCAGGAGCCGACCCCGGTCGCCACCCCGCAGGCCGCGGTCGCGGCGCCCGCCCAGGCCCACACCTCGGCGGAGCTGGTGGAGATGCAGCTCGGCATCAGCGCCGACGCGCCGCTCTGCTTCTCCTGCGGTACGAAGATGCAGCGGGCGGGTTCCTGCTACATCTGCGAGGGCTGCGGGTCGACCAGCGGTTGCAGCTGATCACCGGCCGCCGGTGACGGCGGTGTCGTGAACGGGGAGGGCGGCGGCCTGTGGCCGGCGCCCTCCGCCGTGCCCGGCTACTCCTCGACGGCACCGCCCCCGGACCGCAGATGTTCGCGGAAGGTCAGGGCGGGGTTCTCGCGGCGGTTCGCGAGATAGTCGGCGAACCGGAACTGCTCGCGGAGGCCGGTGCCCGCACGGAGCCGCTCGGCCTGGCGGCGCTCGCCGGCGCGGATCTCCTCCGCGAGGGAGAACAGCTCTCCGGCGCGGTCGGCGGGGATGAAGACCACGCCGTCGTCGTCGCCGAGGACCAGATCGTCACGGCTGACGACCCACTCGCCGACCGTGGCCGACTCCAGCGCGTCCGGGATGCGGTCGCCGGGGCTCAGCGGGCCGGTGGGGATCGCGCCCAGACTGAAGACCGGCAGGCCGATCGCCCGGATGTCGGCCGTGTCGCGATGGAGCCCCCAGACGACGACTCCGGCCAGCCCCGCCGCCGCGGCCTCCAGCACCATGAGGTCGCCCACGCACGCCTCGTCCGAGCGGCCGTGGTTGTCGGCCACCAGGACATCGCCCGGCGCGGCGCTCTCGAAAGCCTCCAGGAAAATGTCCACGCTGCCGGAGTGACGTGCCGGGAGGGCCCGGCCCGCCAGCCGGCTTCCCGGTGTCACCGGACACAGCGGGGCGGGCGCGCAGCGCACCGGGACCTCCGCCCGGACGCAGGCGTCCGCGAGGTGCGCCGTGGTCAGTGGTGCGAACCGCTTCACGAGCTCGTGGTGATCCATGAGATCCTCTCTGCCCCGCCCGTCCGCCCCTGACGCGGCCACCGCTCAGGCGCCGCCCATCACGGAGACGAAAGCCTGGGGATCGGTGTCGAAGCCGCGGAGGGTCTGCCGGTACTCCCAGACACCCGTCCCGTTCCGGACGAACTCCGCGACGACCGCGGCCGTGGACTCCGCGACGGCGGCGAAATCGCTCCGCCACAGCTCGGTGTGGCCCTCGGTGACCTGGACCAGGGTCTTGGCGACCTCGCCGAACACGCGCCGGCCGTTGCCCTGCTGGATGGCGACGCCCACCACCACCCGTCCGTGGACCGGTGCGAGCCGGTCCAGCTCCAGTGTCATGACCTCGTCGGAGCCGAACCCCTGGCCGGTCTTGCTGTCCCTGGTCAGGCTGATCGTGCCATCGGGCGACCGGCTGTCGAAGTGCACGATGTACGCGGGATCGCCCGTCGGGCCGGAGCCCGGATAGGTCGCGGCGACGATGTCGAGATCGTGGGCGGGGGCTCCCATGGGACTCGGGTCCCACCGGAGGCTCACCTCGACCTTGCTGACGCCCTTGCTCAGGCTGCTCACCAGATTCCCCTCCCCGTAACCGACAGGAACGCTCCGTACCCCGACCGTATCGGCTGGATGTGTGTCACGGCGAGTAGTTGGCTGCTCTGCGCCGTTTCCGGCGGTGGGGATTCCGGAACCGGCCGCGCACCGGCCCCGCGGGGATGGGGCCGGGGCGGCCTTCCGGAGGGTGACCCGGGCCTTGGAGCGGGCCGTACGATGGCGCGGTGCTGGTCAAGTGGATTCGCTGCACCGTGGTGGACCGTCGTCGGTTCGAGCGGGGACAGCGGAAGTGGGCGGGGCTGCCGGGGGAGCCGGGATTCCGGGGGCAGGGCGGCGGGTGGAGCAGGAGCCGGCCCGAGGTCGCCCATGTCTTCGCGTTCTGGGAGAGCCGGGCGTTCTACGACTCGTTCATGGCGCGCTCGCATGATCGTCTGGCGGCGGGTCAGTCGGGGGCGTACCGGGACATGCAGGTCAAGCTGTTCGATCACCGCTTCGATGTGAAGACCGGCTTCGAGCCGCGGTTCACCGGCGCCGATGTGGTGCGGGTGGCGCACTGCAGGGTCCACGAGGACCGCGTCGAGCACTATGCGCTGATGCAGGAGAAGGTGTGGAACCCGGCGATGGCCGGGTCGCCGGGGATGGTGCGCGGGCTGTTCGGCGAGGCCCCGGGGAACGAGTTCCTGGTGATGTCGATGTGGCAGTCCGAGGCGGAGCACGGCAAGTACCGCAGGGAGCGGGTCGAGCGGTTGCTGCTGCGCACCCGCACCGAGGCGGATGTGGCGGCGCTCGCGGGGGACGTGGTGCGGCTCGAACCGGCGTGGACGGTCTGAGAGGGCGACGCGGTGGCCGTCGCGGACGGCCGGGGCGGGTGCGCCGCCCCGGTGTGGCCCGCGTCACGGGCGGATACGCCGGATGGACTCGGCCCGACCTCCCGGGCGCGTCCCCGCCGATCTAGGGTCGTGGCATGGCAAGACCGCGACGTATCGTCCTCGTCCGGCACGGCGAGTCGGAAGGGAACACCGATGACACGGTGTACGAACGCGAGCCCGACCACGCGCTGCGGCTGACCGGCACCGGGCTGGTCCAGGCGCGGGCCACCGGGGTCCGCTTGCGCGAGCTGTTCGGGCAGGAGCCGGTCAGCGCCTATGTCTCGCCCTATCGGCGTACCCACGAGACCTTCCGCGCCTTCGCCCTCGATCCCGCTTCCGTGCGGGTGCGGGAGGAGCCCAGGCTGCGCGAGCAGGACTGGGGAAACTGGCAGGACACCGAGGACGTACGGCTTCAGAAGGCGTACCGGGACGCCTATGGGCACTTCTTCTACCGCTTCGCCCAGGGGGAGTCGGGGGCGGATGTCTATGACCGGGTCGGAGCGTTTCTGGAGAGTCTGTACCGCAGTTTCGACGCACCCGATCATCCGCCGAATGTGCTGCTGGTGACTCATGGGCTGACGATGCGGCTGTTCTGCATGCGGTGGTTCCACTGGACGGTCGCCGAGTTCGAGTCGCTCTCCAATCCGGGCAACGGCGAGACGCGGGTGCTGGAGCTCGGCGCGGACGGCCGCTACACGCTTGACCGGCCGTTCGAGCGCTGGCGCGCCCCTGAGCCGTACGGCATCACCGGATAGAGTGGCAGGAAGATGACCGCTGACTCCCGTGACAACCGGCGCTTCGCACGCGCCCTGGACAGCCTGCGCGGACTGTCCGTGGGGGACGCTCTGGGCTCCCAGTTCTTCGTCCCCGTGAACCTTCCTCTCCTCAAGCGGCGCGAGCTGCCATCCGGTGTCTGGCAGTGGACCGACGACACCGAGATGGCCTGCTCGGTGCTGGCCGTCCTCGCGGACCACGGCCGGGTGGACCAGGACGCGCTGGCCCTCTCCTTCGCGCATCACCACGACTTCGACCGCGGATACGGCCCCGCCGTCAACCGTATGCTCCGGCTGATCCGGGAGGGCGGCGACTGGCGTGAACTCGCCGCGGGTCTTTTCAACGGCCAGGGGTCGTGGGGTAATGGATCTGCCATGCGGATCGCCCCGCTCGGCGCGTGGTACGCGGAGGACCCGGAGCAGGCCATCCACCAGGCCGAGATCTCCTCGTACACCACACACCAGCACCGCGAGGCCGTCGTCGGTGCCATGGCGGTGGCCGCCGCCGCCGCGCTGGCCGCCGCGCCGGCCGGGCCTCCGGAGCCCGCGGAGCTGCTCGACGGGGTGATCGCGCTGGTCCCGCGCAGCGCGGTGGGCGCCGGTCTGCGCAGGGCGCGGGACATGCTCGACTACGACGATGCCTCGACCGTCGCGGCCGTCCTCGGCAGCGGCCGGCGGACGAGCGCCCATGACACCGTGCCGTTCGCCCTCTGGTCCGCCGCCCGTTCCCTGAGCGATTTCGAGCGGGCGTTCTGGACGACCGCGCAGGTCGGCGGAGATGTGGACACCACCTGTGCCATCGCCTGCGGTGTGGTCGCCGCGGGCGGGGCGGGGCGGCCTCCCGCCGACTGGCTGGAGCGCACCGAGGCACTGCCGGAGTGGACACCGAGGCAGTCGCGCGGGCGGGTGTAGGGCTCGACTGGCCGGCGCCTTCCCGGGCGCCGGTACGGCGGGAGCGGATGAATCGGACCGGAGGGTTCGATTCCGTTCCGGTGTGCCGTGACGGCGGGTCCCTTCCTTCGATGGTTCACCTGTGCGATGTGTTGTCGATATCCGCCCTCCAGGTGCGTCCCGTTCAACGGACACCTCTGGAGCTCTCGCCCCTTGTGCAGCAGGGGAGTTGGGGTTCCATGCCGCTCCGTCCGGGGCCGGTCCCGGCGGGTGAGGCACGGTCTGTCGAGTGTGTGCGGGTGTAAATTTTCAGGAGAGGTGTCCGGTGCCGCGACCGGGCGTGGTCAAGATGCGGAGATCCGGTGTGAAGAGTGAGGGGAATCCGGTTGTCACCGGTGGGGTCAGGCGGCGTACGCTTGCTGGCGCCATGCCGTATGAACCCCCCACCCACACAGTCGAGCGCTCGATCCGGGCCACCACCGGTGCCAAGATCATCGCCGGTGTCGACGAGGTCGGACGAGGTGCCTGGGCCGGACCCGTCACGGTGTGTGCCGCGATCACCGGACTGCGCAGACCGCCCGTCGGCCTCACCGACTCCAAGCTGCTCAGCCCCAAGCGCCGGCAGACGCTCGTCGTCGAACTGGAGAAGTGGGTCACGGCGTACGCCCTCGGTCATGCCTCGCCCGAGGAGATCGACACACACGGAATGACCGCCGCGCTGCGGCTCGCCGCCTGTCGCGCGCTCGACGGCCTGCCCGTGCGGCCGGAGGCCGTCATCCTCGACGGCAAGCATGACTATCTCGGGGCGCCCTGGGCCGTTCGCACGGTCATCAAGGGGGACCAGTCCTGTATCGCGGTCGCCGCCGCCTCGGTGATCGCCAAAGTGCGCCGGGACGCGATGATGGCCGAACTTCCGGGGGAGTACGAGGACTTCGCCTTCGCCGCCAACGCGGGCTACCCCTCGCCCGTGCACCAGGCCGCCCTGGCGGAACGGGGCCCCACGCCCTACCACCGGCTCTCCTGGGCCTATCTCGATGCCCTGCCCCGGTGGCAGCATCTCAAGAAGGTCCGTCTCCCCGCCCCGTCGGCGGAACTGGAGAACGGGGGCCAGCTCGGCTTCGATTTCTGAACCCGCCCTGCCCCTGGAGCAGTCGCACTCAGGTGCGCACCCGCCTATGCCATTCGAACCGGCATTTGATAGACATCCATCCATGCCTCTCATACCCGAGGAGCCTCAGATTCACGAGAGCGCCCAGGGTCCCCGCGTCACTCCGGCCACCGGCCGTACCGCGCCGACCCCACGCCCCGTACCCGGTCCGCGTTCCCTGGCCGCGCCGCGCCCCGGACGGCCGGTTCCCGGCCCGGTCCGGCCCGCGCCGCCGGCGCAGCGTACGCATCCTTCCGCGGGTCAGCCGCAGGCTTCCCCCGCGCAGGACCCCGCCCGGCCGCAGATCCAGCTCATCCCCGCTCCCGAGAGCGGCGTGCTCGACGCCGCCGACGAGGCGGTGGATCTGCTGCTCGACTCCGGTCGCGCGCCGGGCGACGTCCTGGTGCTCACCACCGGCGAGCAGCACCCGTGGGCGGCCCACGAGCTGTCCTTCGGCGAAGCCGCCTACTGGGCCCAGCACGACGCCCGTGACGACGTCTTCTACGCGGACGCCGCGGCGGCGGACCGGGCCTCGGCCCGGCCCGTCGTGATCGTCGCGCTGAGCGGCGGCACCGACGACGACGCCCGGGTCCTGCCCGCGGCGCTGTCGAAGGCGGGCGCGCTGCTGATCGTGTGCGGTGACCCCCAGCGGGCCAACACCGTGCTCGGCGCGGGCGTCTGAGCCGTACCCCCTTCGGGGTCGCACGGTGACGGGCCATGGCCCCAGGTGATCCGGCTGTCCGCTCGACGGGCAGCCGGACCATGGGCACAGCGGGCATTCCGCCCTGCCCCGAACCCGGGAGCGGGGTCGTCCGGTCCACTGTGGCGAGGGCGGTCCGGCCGAGGGGCGGAGGCCCGGGGAGGACGGCCGGCCGGAGCGGGGAGAGCGGTCTCCCCCGGGAGCCCCGGCGGGCCCGGTGCGGTCAGCGCGCGGCGGTACGGCGCAGGGCCTCGGGCGCCCCGCTGGCCGTGCGCAGCTCCAGCGGCTCGGCCGCGGCGGATGCCTCGGCCAGATCGCCGGGGTCCGAGGTCAGATTGGGCCGGCGGCCACCCCGCCCCTCGCCCAGCACCTGCCAACCACCCTGCGTCAGGGTGATGTACGCCCCGCACCGCAGACCGTGCAGGGTGCAGGCGTCCCGCAGGCCCCACATCCACGCGCCGTCCTCCGCCGTCCACCGTTCATCGCCCTCGCGGCAGTAGAGCAGGACGGCGGTGCGCACCGGGGTGCGTCGGCGCAGATCGTGCGGGATCACCCGGCGCAGATGCGCCAGGAGCGCGTTGCGGAACTCCCAGCCGTCCGCGAGTGCGGAGCGCCGGGTGAACGAGGCGCTCGCCGCGAGGCGTTCCTCCGGGTCGAGCACGGCGACGACCGCCGTGGTGGGAGTCGGCCGGTGCCGCGAGTGCAGCCCGCTGACCACCTCGCGCGGGTTGCGCAGCAGCGGGATGCCCGCGGACATCCACTCGGCGGGTTCGAGCATCCTGGCGAGGTGATTGGCGGCGTGCGCCGAGGTGTTCATCGAGGTGGCTGCGGACGAAGCGAATCCGAAGGTCACAGTCCTCCCTTCGCATACGCGCCCACAGTGCGGGCAGGGTCGGGTGAGGGCGCGCCGCGAACAGCCCTTCCGGACCGCGAACGGGCCGTGCGGGGAGCACTCCAATTCTCGCTGTCCTGTCGGCATGCGGCAACGAGCAATTTGACCTCAGCGGTGGAATCGGTGGGTATGACGCGGATATCCCTTCCCGCCGGCGCTCCCCGCGACCTCGTCAGTGCCTCCCCGCCCTCATGCCTGGACCGCGAGGACCAGCGGGAACACCCCCTGGGCACCCGCCCTGCGGAGCAACCGGGCCGTGACCGCCAGGGTCCAGCCACTGTCCGAAAGGTCGTCCACCAGCAGAACCGGACCTCCGGCCGCCGTCACGGCCTCCGCCAGCGCGGGCGGAACGGTCAGGGACTCGTACAGCGCGCGCACCCGCTGAGCGCTGTTGGTCCGCGAGATCCGGGCCTCCCGGGCCTCGGGGGTGTACTCCACCGAACCCAGCAGAGGCATCCGGCCCACCTCGGCGATCCTGGCGCCCAGCGACCCGACCAGCACCGGCCTGCTCCGGGAGGCGACGGTGACGACACCGACCGGGCGGGCGGGTGCGTCCGGTGCGCCACTGGCCCAGCCGCCGGGCCCCTTCGCCCAGTCGGCGAGCACGGTCACCACCGCGTCCACCACGTCGTCGGGGACGGGGATGTCGGGTGACTGCGGGGCCAGCATGGGCCGCAGCCGGTTGCCCCAGCCGATGTCGGAGAGCCGGCCGAGCGCCCGGCCCGTGAACGCCTGGTCCGACTCCGGGAGCCGGCCCTTGAGACCGACCCCGACGGCAGCCAGCCCCGTCGGCCACATCTTGCGCGGCTCGACCTCCACGCCCGGCCTGCTCAGCTCCCCGCGCGCGGCGTCCAGCGCCGTGTCGGAGACCTGGTCGCTGAACCGGCTCCCCGCGCAGTTGTCGCAGCGCCCGCAGGGAGCCGCCTCCTCGTCGTCGAGCTGGCGCCGGAGGAACTCCATCCGGCAGGCGGTCGAGCGCGCGTACTCCCGCATCGCCTGCTGCTCGGCCTCCCGCTGGCGGGCAACCCAGGCGTAGCGCTCGGAGTCGTACGACCAGGGACGGCCGGTGGAGGTCCAGCCGCCCTTCACGCGGTGCACCGCGCCGTCCACGTCCAGCACCTTGAGCATGGTCTCCAGGCGGGTGCGCCGCAGCTCCACCAGCGGTTCCAGCGCGGGCAGCGAGAGCGGGCGGTCCGCCCGGGCCAGCACATCGAGGGTGCGCCGCACCATCTCCTCGGGAGGGAAGGCCACCGAGGCGAAGTACTGCCAGATGGCCTCGTCCTCCCGGCCGGGGAGGAGCAGCACCTCCGCGTGCGCCACACCGCGGCCGGCCCGGCCCACCTGCTGGTAGTAGGCGATGGGCGACGAGGGGGAGCCGAGGTGGACGACGAACCCGAGGTCGGGCTTGTCGAAGCCCATGCCCAGCGCGGAGGTGGCGACCAGGGCCTTCACCCGGTTGGCGAGGAGGTCCTCCTCGGCCTGCTGGCGGTCGGCGTTCTCCGTGCGGCCGGTGTAGGAGGCGACGGTGTGGCCGCGCTGCCGCAGATGGGCGGTGACCTCCTCGGCCGCGGCGACCGTGAGGGTGTAGATGATTCCGGAGCCGGGCAGTTCGCCGAGGTGGTCGGCCAGCCAGGCGAGCCGGGTGGCGGCGTCGGGCAGCTGGAGCACTCCGAGGCTCAGGCTCTCGCGGTCGAGCGGACCGCGCAGCACCAGCGCGTCGGTCCCGGCACCGGTGCCCAGCTGTTCGGCGACATCGGCGGTCACCCGGGCGTTGGCCGTCGCGGTGGTCGCCAGCACGGGGACATCGGCGGGCAGCTCCGCCAGCATGGTGCGCAGCCTGCGGTAGTCGGGGCGGAAATCATGGCCCCAGTCGGAGATGCAGTGTGCCTCGTCGACCACGAGCAGACCGGTGGCGGCGGCCAGCCGGGGCAGCACCTGGTCGCGGAAGTCCGGGTTGTTCAGCCGCTCGGGGCTGACCAGCAGCACATCCACCTCGCCCGCGGCGACCTCGGCCTGGACCGTGTCCCACTCGTCGGTGTTGGAGGAATTGATGGTGCGCGCCCGGATGCCGGCGCGGGCCGCTGCCTCCACCTGGTTGCGCATCAGGGCCAGGAGCGGGGAGACGATCACGGTCGGGCCGCTGCCGCTCCGGCGCAGCAGCGAGGTGGCGACGAAGTAGACGGCGGACTTGCCCCAGCCGGTCCGCTGAACGACCAGCGCCCTGCGCTTGTCGGCGACGAGCGCCTCGATCGCCCGCCACTGGTCCTCCCGCAGCCGGGCGGTGCCGCCGCTGTCGGAGACGAGGCGGGCGAGCACGGCATCCGCCGCCGCCCTGAGAGCCGTGCGGTCCATGGAGTCCGCGAGGTCGTTGGTCATGCCCCCATGCAACCCGATGCCACCGACAACACGCGAACGGGACCCCGGGCCTGTGGACAACCTCACCGGGCCGAGCGCCCCGGCGGCCGGCCCGCCGGGGAGTTATCCACAGGGGGTCGCGGAGTCGGACGGACCGCGAGACCGTCGGGCCATGAGCAAGCACCAGGAACCCACCGGACGCACCGACGAACCCCAGATCACCCTGCGCGGCCCCGCCGAGCTGGCCGACGCCCTGCCGTACATGCTGGGCTACCACCCCACGGACTCCGTGGTGCTGGTCGCCCTGCACGGCAGCCGCGGCCGCTTCGGCGGGCGGGTGAGACTCGGCATTCCGCGCTCACCGAAGGAGTGGCCTTCCGTGGCCGGACAGCTCGCGGAGTGTCTGATCGAGGGCAGCGAGCGGCGCGGCAAGCGCCCCGACGGCATGGTGCTCTTTCTCTGCCAGGACCCCGGCGAGGGGGAGAGCGGCCCGGCGGTCATGGAGCGGCTGAGGCCGCTGGCGCAGGGGCTGCGCACCGCGTGCGGCGCGCACGACGTGCCGGTCTACGAAGCGCTCTGCATTTCCGGCGGCCGCTTCTGGTCCTACTGCTGCCCCGATGAGCGCTGCTGCCCGCCGGAGGGGAACGCCATGGCCGTCCCCGGCACCTCGGTGATGGCCGCTGCCGCCGCCTACGCGGGCATCCAGGTGCGCGGATCGCTCCGCGAGCTGGAGGCCGGGCTCGAACCTCCGGCGACCCCGGCCGCGGCGGAGCAGCGCAGGGCGCTGGACCGGGCGGCCTTCGCGCTGGTGCCGAGGATTCTCGAAGGGGCGGGGCGGCGGGGGGTGGCGGAGGAGACGATCGCCCTGGCCCGGGCCGCGCTGGAGCGGTTCGCCGGGGCGCCCCGGCGCGCGGGCCGGGCGGAGACGGACCGGGCGGACGACCTTCTGATCACCCATGACGAGGCGGCCACGCTGATCATCGGCCTCCAGGACCGGGAGACACGGGACCGGGCCGCCGAGTGGATGGAGGGGCCGGAGGCCGAGCCCGCGCTCCGGCTCTGGCGGGTGCTCTGCCGCCGCTGCGTCGCCCCCTACGCCGAACACGCCGCCGCCCCGCTGACCCTCGCGGGGTGGGTGTCCTGGTCCACGGGCGACGAGCCGGCGGCGCGGGTCGCGCTGGGGCTCGCCCTGAACAGGGACCCGGAGTACGTCTTCGCCCGCCTTCTGCACCAGGCGTGCAACGAGGACCTGGACCCGGAGACCCTCCGGGACTGCCTCCGGGAGGAGCGGGGCAGGAGGGAGGCCGCCGCCGGCGGCACGGCATCCCCGGAGCCCTCCGGCTCCCACTCCCCGCCCCGCCGCGACTCCACCGCCGTCCGGCGCTCCGGCACCCGTGCGCGGGCGACCCGGCCCGCCGCCGGGAGGCCTCGCCGCGCCGCCGCGCCCCGGACCGGGCGGGCGGCCGGCATCCGCGCCCGCCGGGGCGGTCACGACAGCCGCGGCGGACCGGAGCAGAGGCGGGACGACCGCTGAGGGACGCCCTCCGCCACCCGGGAGGAGAGCGCCCCGGCCGGCCCCGGGGCCCTGGGGAGAGCCGGGAGAACCGTTGGATGCCCGAGCGCGGGGCCTGTGCGCGGACGGGCGCGCCGGGCGGCGGCGGGCAGGTGGCCGTTCCGCCGGTTCCGGAGCCCGGACGGGCCCGTCGTGGGCAGCCCCCGCGAGGAGCGGAAGGCCCGGCCCGGTGGCGGCGAAAGGAGTGTTTATCGTCAGGCAGACGACTATGATCACGGCATGTCTCCCTACGACCCGTCGGCCTTTCCCCCCTTCGCTGTCACCGTCGACCTGGTCGTGCTCACCGTGCGGCGCCACGCGCTCTGCGCACTGGTCGTCCGCCGCGGTGAGCCGCCGTTCCAGGGCCGGTGGGCGCTGCCCGGCGGCTTTGTGAGGGATGACGAGGACCTCGCGACCGCCGCTGCCCGGGAGCTGGCCGAGGAGACGGGTCTGTCGGCCCACGACCCGGTGTCCCCCGCGCCGGGGAACGGCGCACACCTCGAACAGCTCGCCACCTACGGCGATCCGCGCCGGGACCCGCGGATGAGGGTCGTCAGCGTCGCCCATCTGGTGCTCGCCCCCGATCTGCCCGCACCCCGCGCGGGCGGTGACGCGAACGGCGCCCGGTGGGCTTCCGTGGCGGATCTGCTCGGCCGGGAGAGCGGATTCGTCCACGAGGACGAGGACGCGACCCCGCTGGCCTTCGACCACGCCCTGATCCTCGCGGACGGGGTGGAGCGCGCCCGGTCGAAGATCGAGTACTCCTCCCTGGCCACCGCCTTCTGTCCGCCGGAGTTCACGGTCGGCGAGCTGCGGCGGGTGTACGAGGCGGTGTGGGGCGTGGCCCTGGACCCGCGCAACTTCCACCGCAAGGTGACCGGCACCCCCGGATTCCTGGTGCCGTCGGGCGGGACCACCACACGCCAGGGCGGCCGTCCCGCCCAGCTCTTCCGGGCGGGCGGCGCCACCGTCCTCAACCCTCCGATGCTGCGGCCCGAGGTCTGACACTCACGTATCCACATGCGCCAAAAGTCGTAAATGTCAGGTTATCTTGCTGCGGTATCCGCCCTGCCGCCGAGCGGTCCGCGCGCCGCCCTTCAGCGAGAGAATCGATGCTCCAGGCCATCGGACTGACCAGCAGCCGGCGGCGGGACCGCCCGCCCGCCGTCCAGGACCTGACCCTGGAGGCCGCGCCCGGCCGGGTCACCGCCCTGCTCGGCCCTCCCGGCTCCGGCAAGTCCACGGCGCTGCGGCTCATGCTGGGGCTGGAGCCCGGCCGCGGGGTGACCTACTTCCGGGGCAGCCCGCTCCACCGCGTCGCCCACCCGGCCCGCGAGGTGGGCGCGCTCCTGGGGGATGTGCCCGGCCACCCCGCCCGGACCGCCCGGGGGCAGCTCCGGATGGTCTGCGCCGCCATCGGGGTGCCCGCCGCCCGCGCCGACGAGGTGCTCGAAGCCGTCGGGCTCACGGGCTTCGCCGGTCACCGCCTCGACGCGCTCTCCGCCGGCGCGGACCGCCGGCTCGCCGTCGCCTGCGCCCTGCTGGGCGATCCGCAGACGCTCATCCTCGACCAGCCGGCCGAGGGCCTCCCGCCCCAGGAGCACCCCTGGTGGCACGGGCTGCTGCGGACCCACGCCGACCGCGGCGGAACGGTGCTGTGCACCAGCGGCGACCCCAGGGAGGCGGCCCGGTTCGCCGACCGGGTCGTGACCGTCGCCGCCGGCCTGGTCGTCGCCGACCAGGAGTGCGCCGACTTCTCCCGCACCCGGCTGCGCCCCCGTGTCACCGTCCGCACCCCGCACGCCGCCCGCCTCGCCGAGCTGGTGCGCCGGGAGGCGCGGGCCTCCCGGCGTTCGGTGGAGGCGGTCGCCGAGGCCGGGGGCGGCCTCCTCTCCGTGTACGGGAGCACCTGCGCGGAGGTGGGTGAGACCGCCTTCCGGCACGGGGTGCTCGTGCATCTGCTGACCGAGGAGACCGGCCCCGCCCCGGGGGCCCCGAGCCCTCCGGGGCGCGGTCCGGGCGCCCGACCCCCGGGCCTCTCCGCGACCCCTCCGGGCGCCCCGGCCCCGGAACCCGGGCCGTCCGCGCCACCCGCGCCCGCCCCTGCCGCACCGCCCGCCGCGGGACCCGGACCACCCGCGCCCGCCGCACCACCCGCCCTCGCGGTACCGCCCGCACCATCCGCCCTCGCCGCACCGCCCGCACCACCCCCGCCCGTCGCGGGACCCTCCCGTGCCGCCGGGCCGTTCCGTGCCGCCGCCCCCGTCCGGCCGCTGCGGTACGAGCTGCTGCGCATCCTCGGAGTGCGCACGGCCGCTCTCGTCGTGGCCGCGGCCGTCCTCGTCTCCCTCGCGCTCTGCGTGCTGCTCGCCCGCTCCGGCACCACCCCCCTGCCCCTCGCGCTCGCCGCCTGGCCCGACGCGCTGCCGCTGCCGCCCGCCGCCCTCGCCGCCGGGGTGATCGGGGCGCTCTCCTTCGGGGAGGAGTTCCGCCACCCCGCGCTCGCGACCGCCCGCGGCACCGTGCCCCGCCGTCTCGGGCTGCTGCTCGCCAAGCTCGCGGTGACCGCCGGCGCCGCGCTGCTGACGGCGCTGCTCGTGGCGGCGGCCGACGCCCAGGCGCTCCGGATCGTCTACGGGGCGGTGGACACCGGCGGCCCCGGGGCGGCGGGTCTTCCGGAGGGCCGGACCGCCCTGCTGGCCGCCTGGTGCGCCCTCGCGGTGGGCTGCGCCTGGGCCGGGCTCCTCGCGGCCGGGGTCTTCCGCGTCACGGCCGCCGGGGTGGCCGCCGTCCTCGCCGTGCCGGTCGTGGTGACCCCGCTGGTGCGGGAGGCGCTGACCGTCCCCTCGGCGCGTTCCGTCGCCGGGTTCCCCGGCAGGCTGCGGGAACTCACCGGGCTGCGGCTCCCGCGCGAGGCCGACGACTGGCTGCTGACGGGCGTACAGACGTTCGCCCAACCCGTGGGGGTGGCGCTCATGTTGTCGCTGTCTGTTCTGATCTGCGCGTACATGTTCGCGGACCTTCGTCGCGGGACACCTTGGTGATCATGAACGACCATGGATCGGTCATCTGCCCACAACTCCCTTGAGTGCGCCCGTTTCTTTCCGATAAGGCGTCAATTGTGGGGGAAGCGCCGATCACCCTTTCGTGTGCTTTTCACCAAAGACCTCAAGGGGTGCGGAGGGCGGGCCGACAAAGGATGCGTGAGTACCCTTGCGCACACCATGATGACCGCCGCCCGTCCCGCCGACTCCGGCCTGGCCGGCCCGGGCGAACTCGACCGATACCCCTACGCGGAGTCCCCCGGAACCGATCGCGTCGGACCGCCCGCGTGGGACAGCTCCGATGTGGAGCTCGGACGGGTCGGCCGCCGCACGGCAGGCAGCCGGGGCCGCGGACTGCACGGCCAACTCGTTCAGCAACTCGGCCAGATGATCGTCTCGGGCGATCTGGGCGCCGACCGCCCGCTCGTCCCCGAGGAGATCGGCCAGCGCTTCGAGGTCTCCCGCACCGTCGTGCGCGAGTCGCTGCGCGTCCTTGAGGCGAAGGGGCTGGTCAGCGCCCGCCCCAATGTCGGCACCCGGGTCCGTCCGGTCAGTGACTGGAATCTGCTCGACCCCGACATCATCGAGTGGCGGGCGTTCGGGCCGCAGCGCGACGACCAGCGCCGTGAGCTCTGCGAGCTGCGCTGGACCATCGAGCCCCTCGCGGCCCGGCTCGCCGCCGGCCACGGGCGCGAGGAGGTGCAGCAGCGGCTCGGTGACATGGTCGAGATCATGGGCCACGCCCTCACCCAGGGCGACGGAATCACCTTCTCCCGCGCCGATGCCGAGTTCCACACCCTGCTCATCCAGCTCGCCGGCAACCGGATGCTGGAGCACCTCTCCGGGATCGTCTCCTCGGCTCTCCAGGTCTCCGGCGGCCCGGTCACCGGCTGCGACCGCCCCACGGAGGTCTCCCTCTCCCATCACGCGCGGATCGTCGACGCCCTCGCGGCCGCCGACGCGCACGCCGCCGAATCCGCGATGCGGCAGCTGCTCACCGTGCACCCGGAGGTGGAGCGCGTCGTACCGGCGCCCCGCGAGCACTGACCCGCTGGTCAGGCGGCCAGGAGTACGGAGGCGTACACACCGAGTGTCGCCGGACGCCCCACAGGGTCCGGCGGCACGATTGCGTGCTGTATGTACCTTCTGGCCGTTTAGTCGTGCATGGGGTGTGACTCGGGCCACGCGGAATGGGCGTAACACTCCGCGAAACAGGGCGATGACCTAAGAGGTGACAGCCGAGGAGGGAATACAGCAGCCGTTCGTGGCGCTGTTCTGTTCCAGCTGAGGTTCCGCCCGCGCCACCGGCACATCCGTAGCCCGGTGGTCGTCGGCTCCGGCCCGATCATGGGCGGGGCCGGAAGCCGTATCCATCGTTCCGAGAGGTTGTTCGTGTCGGCCAGCACATCCCGTACCCTCCCGCCGGAGATCGCCGAGTCCGAGTCTGTGATGGCGCTCATCGAGCGGGGAAAGGCTGATGGGCAGATCGCCGGCGATGACGTGCGTCGCGCCTTCGAGGCCGACCAGATTCCGTCAACCCAGTGGAAGAACGTTCTGCGCAGCCTCAACCAGATCCTCGAGGAAGAGGGTGTGACGCTGATGGTCAGTGCCGCGGAGTCGCCCAAGCGCACCCGCAAGAGCGTGGCGGCGAAGAGCCCGGCGAAGCGCACCGCCACCAGGACCGTCGCGGCGAAGACCACGACGACGAAGACGGTCGCGGCCACCGCGGCGACCGCCGACTCCGTCGACGCCCAGGCCGGCGACGAGGGCGCGGCGACGCCCGCCAAGAAGGCCGCGGCCAAGAAGACCACGGCCAGGAAGACGGCGGTCAAGAAGACCGCCGCCAAGAAGACCGTGGCGAAGAAGTCCGCGTCCAAGAAGGACCTGGACGAGCCGGGCGACGGCGAGGAGCTGCTCGACGAGGTCCAGCCCGGCGCCAAGGGCGAAGAGGAAGAGGCCGAGGGCGAGAACAAGGGCTTCGTCCTCTCCGACGAGGACGAGGACGACGCTCCCGCGCAGCAGGTCGCGGTCGCCGGAGCCACCGCCGACCCGGTCAAGGACTATCTGAAGCAGATCGGCAAGGTCCCCCTCCTCAACGCCGAGCAGGAGGTCGAGCTGGCCAAGCGCATCGAGGCCGGTCTCTTCGCCGAGGACAAGCTCGCGAACTCCGACAAGCTGGCGCCGAAGCTCAAGCGCGAGCTGGAGATCATCGCCGAGGACGGCCGCCGCGCCAAGAACCACCTGCTGGAGGCCAACCTCCGGCTCGTCGTCTCCCTGGCCAAGCGCTACACCGGCCGCGGCATGCTCTTCCTGGACCTGATCCAGGAGGGCAACCTCGGTCTGATCCGCGCCGTCGAGAAGTTCGACTACACCAAGGGCTACAAGTTCTCCACGTACGCCACCTGGTGGATTCGTCAGGCGATCACCCGCGCCATGGCCGACCAGGCCCGCACCATCCGTATCCCGGTGCACATGGTCGAGGTCATCAACAAGCTCGCGCGCGTGCAGCGCCAGATGCTCCAGGACCTGGGCCGCGAGCCCACCCCGGAGGAGCTGGCCAAGGAACTCGACATGACCCCGGAGAAGGTCATCGAGGTCCAGAAGTACGGCCGTGAGCCGATCTCCCTCCACACCCCCCTCGGTGAGGACGGCGACAGCGAGTTCGGTGACCTGATCGAGGACTCCGAGGCCGTGGTCCCGGCCGACGCGGTCAGCTTCACCCTCCTCCAGGAGCAGCTCCACTCGGTGCTCGACACCCTGTCCGAGCGCGAGGCGGGCGTGGTCTCCATGCGCTTCGGTCTCACCGACGGCCAGCCCAAGACCCTGGACGAGATCGGCAAGGTCTACGGGGTGACGCGTGAGCGCATCCGTCAGATCGAGTCCAAGACGATGTCCAAGCTGCGCCACCCCTCGCGCTCGCAGGTGCTGCGCGACTACCTGGACTAGACCGGACTGGACCGGACTGGACCGGCCGCCCCGACCGGGCGGCCACCGTGCCCCACAGGCCGTTCGGAGGCCCGTCTCCCGCCGGGAGCCGGGCCTCCGCCGTGTCCGGGGTGCGGATGACGGCTCCCTGACTGACCCTGGGTGTGCTGTTATTCACACAGAGTCACCGATGTGCGGAGTTCCCGAGCCGCGGAGTCAGGAGAGCCCATGCGCCGCCCCCTCGTCCGAGCCCTGACCGGGGTACTGGCCCTGGCCCCTGTGGGGGCCGTGCTGCCGCTGGCCGCCTCCGCTCCCGCCGCCGCGGACAGTGTCGTCATCGGCGGTTACGCGGCCCGGGCCGCCGACAGCCCCTGGGTGGTCGCGCTCTCCAGCCGTGACCGGTTCGGGGGAACGCGCGGGGGCCAGTTCTGCGGCGGGGTGGTGGTGGCGCCGACCAAGGTGATGACCGCCGCGCACTGTCTGGGCCGCGCCGTGCTGGGCGGGGAGGTCGGCGACGTCCCCGATCTGAAGGTGATCAGCGGGCGCACCGAACTGGCGAGTGCGGAGGGCAGGGAGACGGCGGTCACCGGCAGCTGGGTCGCGCCGGAGTACGACGCGTCCACCAACGACTCCGATCTCGCGGTGCTCACCCTGGCCGAGGCGCTGCCCGCCTCACGGGTGATCCCGGTGGCCGGAGCGGGTGATCCGGCGTACGAGCCGGGGACCAGTGCCACGGTCTACGGCTGGGGTGACACCACCGGACAGGGCGACTACGCGAGGTCACTGCGGGCGGCGCCGGTGAGCGTGCTGTCCGACAGGAGCTGTGAACGGGCCTATCCGGGAGGGCTGCGCGGGCGGTACACGGCCGCCACGATGCTCTGCGCCGGTGACGCCCGGGGTGGCCACGACGCCTGTCAGGGGGACAGTGGAGGCCCCCTGGTTGCCGGGGGCCGGCTGATCGGCCTGGTGTCGTGGGGCAGCGGCTGCGGGCGGGCGGACAGCCCGGGGGTCTACACCCGGATCGCCGCGATCCCCGCGCCCCTGTCCTAGGGAGTTTCCGAGAGGCGACCCGGGCGGGGCGGCGGTGCGCCGGCGGGGCGCCGGGCCGGGGAACGCGGGTGTCCGCGTGCCGGGGCGGGCGGGTGCGCTGCGATGCCGCTCCAGAAGGGCTCCAGGCCCGCTGCGGCCCCCGGCGGGCGGTGTCCCGGCATCCGTGGCCGCGCGTCGCCCCGGAGGGCTCCAGCGGCGCTCCAGTGGCACGCGGGTGCCGGTCGGCTCCGGAGGGTCGCTCGCGGGACGGGCGTGGATACGAGAGCGGGCGGTCGCCCCTGACTGATCAGGGGCGACCGCCCGTCAGCCGGTCCGGGACCGGCCTTAGCTCGTCGTGGATGTGAGGTGTCAGTGATCCTCTTGACCGGCACCGGCCGGAACGGCCGTGAGCCGGTCGGTCTCATCCTGTATTTCCGCGGCGATCTTCTTGAGTTCCGGCTCGAACTTGCGTCCGTGGTGGGCGCAGAAGAGCAGTTCACCGCCGCTGGTCAGGACGACGCGCAGATACGCCTGGGCGCCGCACCGGTCGCAGCGGTCAGCGGCCGTCAGGGGGCTCGCGGGGGTCAGAACAGTAGTCACGTCGCCTCTTCTCTAGCTCGACGAGCTGTCGTACCAGGGTCAACATCCAACCAGTCCCAAAACGTTCCCGCTCGGGACTTTTCCCTGAAAACTTCTTGCCGGGGGCGGCTGGCTGCTGCCGGGTGGCGGCGAATGGGCCGTATTGCTGTGCTCTACGGGTTTCGCGTTGCTTGTCTCTTTTGATCCTCCCGGCTGGCTTGCCGGTGTTGTTGAGGACGTGCCCGGAGCCTAAATGGTTCATGCCTCGAAGGGAACGTGATGTTCGTGTCACTCCATCGAGGGATCGAACAGGTATACGAGACTGGACTAGCATAAGGAATCATGAGGGTGGCGTTACATCGGCTCTACCAGGCCTCGGTACGCTCTGACCGGCGACCGACGCCGTGCCCTCACTCCACGGGGCCAGATGTGAAATTCAGCGAGGAGCGAACCGCGTGACCGCCGAAACGTCCGTGCCGTCCACAGCGCTGCTGACCGCAGAGCGTGACGGCTCCAACTACACCGCGCGGCACCTGCTCGTCCTTGAAGGTCTCGAAGCGGTCCGCAAGCGCCCGGGTATGTACATCGGGTCCACCGACAGCCGCGGTCTGATGCACTGCCTCTGGGAGATCATCGACAACTCCGTCGACGAGGCCCTCGGCGGCTACTGCGATCACATCGAGGTCATCCTCCACGACGACGGCTCCGTCGAGGTCCGCGACAACGGCCGGGGCATCCCGGTCGACGTGGAGCCCAAGACCGGGCTCTCCGGGGTGGAGGTCGTCCTCACCAAGCTGCACGCCGGCGGCAAGTTCGGCGGCGGCTCCTACGCCGCCTCCGGCGGTCTGCACGGCGTCGGCGCCTCCGTGGTCAACGCCCTCTCCGCCCGGCTCGACGTCGAGGTGGACCGCAACAGCGCCACCCACTCGATCAGCTTCCGCCGGGGCGTCCCCGGCATGTTCACCGAGCCGGGCCCCGACGCGCCCTTCGACCCGGCCAACGGGCTGCTGAAGGGCAAGCGGGTCCCCAGGAACCGCACCGGCACCCGCGTGAGGTACTGGGCCGACCGCCAGATCTTCCTCAAGGAGGCCAAGCTCTCCCTGGAGACGCTGCACCAGCGCGCCCGCCAGACCGCCTTCCTCGTCCCCGGTCTGACCATCGTGGTGCGCGACGAGCGCGATCTGGAGGGTGAGGGCAAGAGCCAGGAGATCTTCCGCTTCGACGGCGGGATCAGCGAGTTCTGCGAGTACCTCGCCCAGGACCGGGCCGTCTGCGACGTGCTGCGCCTGACCGGCACGGGCACCTTCAAGGAGACCGTCCCCGTCCTCGATGACCGGGGCCACATGACCCCGACCGAGGTCACCCGGGAGCTGGGCGTCGACATCGCGCTGCGCTGGGGCACCGGCTACGACAGCCGGATCAGGTCGTTCGTGAACATCATCGCCACCCCGAAGGGCGGCACCCATGTCACCGGCTTCGAACGCGCGGTGACCCGGACGATGAACGAGGCGCTCCGCTCCGCGAAGCTGCTGCGCGTCGCCGAGGACGACATCGTCAAGGACGACGCCCTGGAGGGCCTCACCGCCGTGGTGACGGTCCGGCTGGCCGAGCCGCAGTTCGAGGGCCAGACCAAGGAGGTCCTGGGCACTTCGGCGGCCAACAGGATCGTCGCCAATGTCGTCGCCAAGGAGCTGAAGGCGTTTCTGACGTCGACCAAGCGCGACGCCAAGGCCCAGGCCCGGGCCGTGATGGAGAAGGCCGTCGCCGCGGCGCGCACCCGGATCGCGGCCCGTCAGCACAAGGAGGCGCAGCGCCGCAAGACGGCCCTGGAGTCCTCCTCGCTGCCCGCGAAGCTGGCCGACTGCCGCAGCGACGACGTGGAGCGCAGCGAGCTGTTCATCGTCGAGGGGGACTCCGCCCTCGGTACCGCCAAGCTCGCCCGGAACAGCGAGTTCCAGGCGCTGCTGCCGATCCGGGGCAAGATCCTCAACGTTCAGAAGTCCTCCGTCTCGGACATGCTGAAGAACGCCGAGTGCGGTGCGATCATCCAGGTCATAGGGGCCGGCTCGGGCCGGACCTTCGACATCGACGCCGCGCGCTACGGCAAGATCGTCCTGCTGGTCGACGCCGATGTCGACGGCGCCCACATCCGCTGTCTGCTGCTGACGCTCTTCCAGCGCTACATGCGCCCGATGGTCGAGGCGGGCCGGGTCTTCGCCGCCGTGCCGCCGCTGCACCGGATCGAGCTGGTCCAGCCCAGGAAGGGCCAGGACAAGTACGTCTACACCTACTCCGACAACGAACTGCGCCAGACCCTGCTGGAGTACCAGCGCAAGAACATCCGCTACAAGGACTCCATCCAGCGCTACAAGGGCCTCGGAGAGATGGACGCCGACCAGCTGGCCGAGACCACGATGGACCCGCGCCACCGCACCCTGCGCCGGATCAACATCGGCGACCTGGAGTCCGCCGAGGGCGTCTTCGATCTGCTGATGGGCAATGAGGTGGCGCCCCGCAAGGAGTTCATCACCAGCTCCGCCGCCACCCTGGACCGCTCCCGCATCGACGCCTGAGCACCTGGTGCCCGGCTCCCGGGGCCCGGACGGCAGAGCCCCCGCACCCGGTCACGGGCGCCGGGGCTCCGCCGTCCGGGGACCGGCTAGCCGCTCGCCGACCAGAGGTAGCGGTGCTCCGGGCGCCCTGTCTCGCCGTACTTGAGACTGAGCCGCACCCGGCCCGTGCGCTCCAGCAGCTTCAGATACCGCTGAGCGGTCTGGCGGCTCACACCCGAGCGGTCCGCGATCTCCTGGGTCGAGAGCGCGCCCTCGGCCGCCAGCAGCACCTGACGCACCACCTCGGCGGTGGTGGGGGAGTGGCCCTTGGGCAGATCGGGGGCGATCGAGCCGGCCGACAGGGCGCCGAAGATCCGGTCCACCTCGGCCTGTTCCGCCTCGCCGCCGCTGCCGAGGGTGCGGCGGAGCCCCGCGTACGCCTCCAGTTTGGCGCGCAGCCCCGCGAAGTTGAACGGTTTCACCAGGTACTGGAGCGCCCCGTGGCGCATGGCGGCCTGGACCGTCGCCACATCGCGGGCCGCCGTCACCATGATCACATCGGTGTGGTGGCCGAGCCGGCGGAGCTCCCGGACGACCGCGAGACCGTTGCCGTCCGGCAGATAGTGGTCCATGAGCACCAGGTCCACCGGGCAGTCGGCGATCCGGGCCAGCGCCTCGGCGGCCGAGTGGGCCTTGGCCGCGACCCGGAAGCCCGGCACCTTGGCGACATAGGCCGCGTTGATCCCCGCCACCCTGAGGTCGTCGTCCACGACCAGGACATCGATCGGCTCGCCGTCCGCTCCGCCGCCGGGCTCCCGCGCGCCGCCCCGCACCGGTCCCCGGCTCGGTCCGTCGGTCATGGCGCCTCCCCGGCTGCGGCGGGCTCGGGATCGGTGAGCTCGTTCAGTGCCTCGGGCAGGACGACGATGAACTCCGCCCCGCCGCCGTCCGCCTCGCGCACCCGGGCGCTGCCGCCCTGCCGTTCCGCGAGCCGGCGCACCAGCGCGAGCCCGAGGCCCCGCTTGCCGTGGGCGGGCAGCTCCTTGGTGGACCAGCCCTCGGTGAAGATCAGTTCGCGCTGCTCGGCCGGGACCCCGGGGCCGCTGTCCGCGACCCGGAGCACGGCGGTCCGGCCCTGGGAGTACATCTCCACCTCGATCAGCGGATCGGGGGAGCCGGCCGCGGCGTCCATGGCGTTGTCGACGAGATTGCCGACGACCGTGACCAGACCGCGCGGATCGACCAGCCGGTCGGGCAGCAGGGTGTCCGGGGCGATGCGCAGCGGGACGCCGCGTTCGGCCGCCACGGTCGCCTTGCCCACCAGCAGCGAGGCCAGCAGTGGGTCGTGCACCTTCTCGGTGACCTGCTCGGCGGTGGCCCGGTGCACCCCCACCACCTCGGTCACGAAGTCCACGGCCTCGTCGTGCATCTCCAGCTCCAGCAGACCGAGCAGGGTGTGCAGCCGGTTGGCGTGCTCATGGTCCTGGGCGCGCAGGGCGTCGATCAGACCGTGGGTGGAGTCGAGTTCGCGGCCCAGCTGCTCCACCTCGGTGCGGTCGCGCAGGGTGGCGACGGCACCGCCCTCGTCGGTGGGCATCCGGTTGGCTATCAGGACGCGGTGTCCGCGTACGGTCACGAGGTCCTCGCCGCTGACCCGTCCGGTGAGCACATCGGTGGTGCGGCCCTCGCCCAGTACCTGGTCGAGGGGGAGCCCCCGGCTGTTGGTCTCCAGTCCCAGCAGCCGCTGGGCCTCGTCGTTCATCAGCCGGATACGGCCCGAGGCGTCCAGTGCCACGACGCCCTCACGGATGCCGTGCAGCATGGCCTCCCGCTCCGCGAGCAGTGCGGAGATATCGGAGAAGGCCAGGTCGTGGGTCTGCCGCTGGAGCCTGCGGGAGATCAGATAGGCGGCGAGCGCACCGGCGGCGAGGGCTCCGCCCGCGTACAGCAGCAGGCCGGGTATCGCCGAGAAGAGCCGGTCGCGCACGCTGTCGTACTCGATGCCGACGGAGACGGCCCCGACGATCAGACCGCTCTCGTCGCGCAGGGGGACCTTGCCCCGGGCCGAGCGGCCGAGGGTGCCGTTGTCGATCTCCATCACGGCGCGGCCCGCGAGGGCGGGGCTGGGGTCGGTGGAGACCACCCGGCCGATCTGCTCGGGTGAGGTGTGCGACCAGCGCACTCCGCCCATGTCCATGATCACGACATATTCGGCGTCGGTCGCCCGGCGTATCCGCTCGGCCTCGGACTGGATGGGCCCGTCGGCCGTCGGGCCGGTGCTGACCAGCTTGCCGGCGATCTCCGTGGACGCGGCGGTCTGGGCGATGGCGAGCGCCCGGCGCATGGCCTGGTCGTCGAGCTGGGCGCTGAGCGGCGCGAGGAAGA
The DNA here is from genome assembly GCF_053594535.1 of Streptomyces sp. NPDC001889. Lineage (NCBI taxonomy): Bacteria > Bacillati > Actinomycetota > Actinomycetes > Kitasatosporales > Streptomycetaceae > Streptomyces > Streptomyces sp. NPDC001889. The sequence goes on along the minus strand of NZ_JBSFER010000023.1, from coordinate 88,636 downwards.
AGCCGGTGGCCAGCACGGTGACGCCGGTGGCGATGGCGAGCTGCATCAGCAGGACCTGCGAGAAGACCCGCTGCGGCCAGCCGAACCGACGGCGTCTGGGCGGGGCGGACGGTTCGGGTCTCATGTCTAGGAACGGTAGACGGAGCGCGGGGCTTTCCGAAATCTGCGGAGGGGGGAGCCTGCCGGCGGGCGGGGCGGGGGTGGGTTCGCGGGGCGGTCGGCCCGGGGGTGGGGTGCGTCCCGGCAGGGGTGCGTCCCGGCTCGGGTGCGTCCTGGCCGGGGTGCCTCCGGGCTCGGGTGCGCCCCGGCTGGGGTGCTTCCCGACCGGGTCCGGTTCGGCCGGGTTGTGGTTCGGCCCGGTCCGGCCCGGCTGTCCCGTGCCGTTGTGCCGGTCGGGGGGCCGGCAGCCCGGGGAGCGCGGGGGCGCCCATGGCTCCGCCGGTGTGCCCGCGGGCCGCTGAACCGTTGCCCCGGTCCGGCCCGGCCCTGGCTCCCCGGCCCGGCCCTGGCTCCCGGGCCCGCCACTTGGTCCGGGTCCTTGGTCACCAGGTTCCTGGCCCCCTGGCTCCGGAGCCCGTCGCTTGGTCCGGGTCCTTGCCCATCGGGTCCTTGGCCCCCTGGCCCATCGCTTGCCCTTGGCCCCCGGGTCCGGCGGCCGGTCCGGGCGGTGGGTCCGAAGGCGGTGAGGGCAGTGATCGTGGTCCCCGGCCCCTGGGCCCCTTGCCCCCGGCACTTGGCCGGCCGGCCGGTCCGGCACCGGCGCGGGGCTGTGATCGTGGTTCCCGGTCCCCGTCAGGGCCGAGGTGGTGCCGGGGGTGGCAGAGGGAGGGGCGGGCGGGGGCCGGTGTAGTGGCCGCTCGGGCGCAGTCGCAGGGCGCCCTCCTCGTACTCCTCCAGCGCATGGGCGATCCACCCCGCCGTGCGGGCGACCGCGAAGACCGTCTCCCCCGCCTCGGGACGCATCCCCGACGCCACCGACAGCACGGCCAGCGCCAGATCGACATTGGCCCACTGCTCCGTCCGGCGCGCCGCCACCGCCTCGATCGCGTGGGCCGCCTCCAGGGCCTCCCGCGCGGCCGGAACCCCGGCCAGCGCGCCGAAGAGGGCCTCGGCCCGGGGGTCGCGGCCGGGGTAGAGATGGTGCCCGAGCCCCGGCACCCGGCGGCCGGAACGCAGCTGGTCCGCGACCACGGGGCCCGCGGCACCCCGCTCCAGCACCTCGGTCAGGGTCCTGTGCGCCAGCCCGCTGGCGGCCCCGTGCAGCGGCCCGTCGAGCGCGCCCAGGCCCGCGGAGACCGCGGCGTACGGATGGGCCCGGGTCGACGCCGCCACCCGTACGGCCAGCGTCGACGCGGCCAGATCGTGGTCGATGAGCAGCGCGAGCGCCATGTCCAGGGCCCGCAGGGACGCCTTGTCGGGCTCCCGGGCGGTCAGCCGGGTCCAGAGGCGGGCGGCGATGAGCCGCTCCGCGCCGGCCCCACCCGCCCCGGCCCGGGCGCCCCCGGCCTCCGGTCCTCCTCCGGCGGCCGGCGGCAGCGCGTCGACCAGCGTCGGGATCATGATCCGGGCGCTGCCGAGCACCGCGTCCCGGCCGAGGTCGAAACGGACCGGGTCCATGACCGCCGCGGCGATCACCGCCGCCCGCAGCCGGTCCGCCGACCCGCTGCCCGGGGGCAGCGCCCCGACCGCGCGCCGCGCCGCCGCGAGGGTCTCCGGCGGCGCGGTGAACCGGGTCCCGGTGCGCAGGGTGCCGGTCCAGAGCCAGTCCGCGATCTCCTCGTAGTGGTGGTGCCGGGCCAGCTCACCGGCGTCGACCCCGCGGAACCAGCACCGTCCCCCGTCGATGAGGGTGATGCCGGTACGGATCTGCTGGAGGCCGCCCCCGCCCGGCGCGGGCTCCCTGCGGCTCCTGCGGGCGAGCGCCCCGACCTCCGCCGCGTCGAAGGTGCTGCCGCGCCCGCCCGGATCGCGGCGGCTGGTGAGCTGGCCCCGGCTGACGTACGCGTACAGCGTCGCGGGCTTCACTCCCAGCCGCTCGGCCGCCTCCCGGGTGGTCAGCCGCTCCCCGGCCGCCGCACCGTCGCCCGCACTGCTCTGATCCGCCATGAGGTCACCGTACACACCCCATCCATATATTGATTCAATCAATATTGACACTCGTTGAGTCAAGAGTGGAGAGTCGAATCAATCGTGACCGAGGAGACCTCCATGCACTCCACCACCGCATCCACCACCGCATCCACCACCGCATCCACCACCGCATCCGCATCCGCATCCGCATCCGTCGCCGTGCCGCGCGGGCTCGCGGGCGTCGTCGTCACCGACACCGCGCTCGGCGACGTCCGGGGCCGCGAGGGCTTCTACCACTACCGCCAGTACTCGGCCGCCGAGCTGGCCCGGAGCCGGGGCTTCGAGGACATCTGGCATCTGATGTTCCACGGACATCTGCCGGACGCCGCCGAGCGCGCCGCCTTCCTCGCGCGCACCGCCTCCCTGCGCCGGCTCCCCGACGAGGTGCGCGCGGCGCTGCCCGCCATCGCCCGGGCGAGCGCCCCCTCCGGCCCGCTCGCCGGGCTGCGCACCGCGCTCTCCCTGCTCGGCGCCGCTGCGGGCCTGCGGCCGGTGTACGACCTCGCCCCCGAGGAGCGCCGCGCCGACGCGCTCGCCGCCTGTGCCGCCGTACCGACGCTGCTCACCGCGCTGCACCGGCTGGGCGAGGGGCTGGAGCCCGTCGAGCCGCGCGCGGACCTCCCGTACGCCGCCAACTACCTCTACATGCTCACCGGCACCGAACCGGACCCCGTGCGGGCGCGCGCGGTCGAGCAGTACCTCAACTCCACCGTCGACCACGGCTTCAACGCCTCCACCTTCACCGGGCGGGTGATCGCCTCCACCGGGGCCGATGTGGTGGCGGCGCTGACCGGTGCCATCGGCGCGCTCTCCGGGCCGCTGCACGGCGGCGCGCCCAGCCGCGCCCTGGACACCCTCGACGCGATCGGGACCCCCGGCCGCAGCCGGTCCTGGATCAGGGAGCGGGTCCTGGCGGGCGACCGGATCATGGGCTTCGGCCACCCCGTGTACCGCACCGAGGACCCGCGCTCACGGATGCTGCGGACCATCGCGGAGGAGTTCGGCGGCCCCCTGGTGGAGCTGGCCGTCCAGGTGGAGCGGGACGTGGTCGACCTCCTCGCCGAGCTGAAGCCGGGGCGGGAGCTGCACACCAACGTGGAGTTCTACGCCGGAGTGGTCATGGAGCTGTGCGGGCTGCCGCGCCAGATGTTCACCCCGACCTTCTGTGCGGCCCGGGTGATCGGCTGGAGCGCCAATATCCTGGAGCAGTCGGCGGACTCGAAGATCATCCGCCCGGCGGCCCGCTACACGGGCCCGCCCCCGCCGCAGCCCGTGCCCGCAGTCTGAGAGAGGCCCCAGGTGAGTCCCGTCCCCCCGCCGAGCAGGCAGATCCCCGTCATCGTCCTCGCGGGCTTCCTCGGATCGGGCAAGACCACCTTGCTCAACCATCTGCTCCGGGCGAGCCGGGGCACCCGGATCGGCGCGATCGTCAATGACTTCGGCTCCATCGAGATCGACGCCATGACCGTGGCCGGCCAGCTCGGCGACTCCACCGTCTCCCTCGGGAACGGCTGTCTGTGCTGTGCCGTCGACGCCGGCGAACTCGATGTCTTCCTGGAGAAGCTCGCCCGGCCCGCCGCCCGCCTCGATGTGATCGTGATCGAGGCGAGCGGCCTCGCCGAACCGCAGGAACTCGTCCGGATGGTCCTCGCCAGCGAGAACGAGCGGATCGTGTACGGAGGACTGGTCGAGGTCGTCGACGCGGCCGAGTTCGAGGCCACGCGCGAGCGCCACCCCGAGATCGACCGGCATCTCGCCGTCGCCGACCTCGTCGTCCTCAACAAGACGGACCGGGTGGACGCCGCCGCGCTCGCCCGGCTGCGCGGACTGCTCGGCCCGGGGGCCGCGGTGGTCGACGCGGTGTACGGGAGGGTCGATCCGGAGCTGCTCCTCGACCGCCGGCCGAGCGCGGAGCGCGTGGGCCAGCTCGCCTTCGAGGACCTGCTGGAGGAGGAGGGGCCGGAGGGGGCCGCCGGGGGCGGCGCGGGGCACGCGGGGCATCTGCACACCGCGTACGAGAGCGTGGCGTTCACCACCCCCGATCCCCTGCACCCCCGGCGGCTGCTGGACTTCCTCGACACCCGTCCCGAGGGGCTCTACCGGATCAAGGGGTTCGTCGACTTCGGCGCCGCCGATCCGGACCACCGGTACGCCGTCCACGCCGTCGGCCGGTTCCTGCGCTTCTACCCCGAGCCCTGGCCCGCCGGCGCCGAGCGCCTCACCCAGCTCGTGCTGATCGGCTCGGGCGTCGACGGCCCCGCCCTGCTGGCGGAACTCGGCTCCGCCCGCGCGGACGGACCGCGTGACGCCCCCGACGAGCGCAGCATGTGGGGCGTCCTGCGGTATGTGCCCCGGCCGTCCGGGGCGTCCGACGAGGTGCCGGTGCCGGAGGAGGTCCCGCTGTACGAGGAGGTGCCGGCGCGGCGGGACGGCTGAGCCCCTCCGCGCCGCGCGCCGCAGACCGCCGGACCCGGGCCCAGGTACGGACCCGGACCCGGACCCGGACCCGGACCCAGGCACGGACCCAGGCACGGACCCGGGCACGCGGCCCGGGCCCGCACACCGCTAGGTCGCCGGCCCCGCCAGCACCGCCACCACCGAATCGGGCGGGGTGCCCGAGCCGTCGCGGCGCGGGTCCGGCTCCGGCAGCCCCGCCGGGGTGCCGTTCTGCTGGGAGGCTCTCGCCGGGGCCGGTCCCGCCCAGGCCAGCAGCAGATGGTCCTCGCCCTTGAGGAAGCGCTGACACCGCACTCCGCCCGTCGCCCGGCCCTTGCGCGGATACTGGTCGAACGGGGTGAGCTTCACCGAGGTGGCCGAGTCGTCCAGCGCGCCGGTCGAGCCGGCGGCCGTGAACACCACCGCGTCCGCGGCCGGGTCCACCGCCGTGAACGAGAGCACCCGGGCGCCGTCCGCCAGCTTGATGCCGGCCATGCCGCCCGCCGCCCGGCCCTGCGGCCGGACCTGCGCGGCCGGATAGCGCAGCAACTGCGCGTCGGACGAGATGAAGACGAGATCCTCCTCGCCGGTGCGCAACTCGGCCCCGCCGACGATCCGGTCGCCGTCCTTGAGGGTGATGACCTCCAGCTCCTCCTTGTTCGCCGGATAGTCGGGCACCACGCGCTTGACGACGCCCTGGAGGGTGCCGAGCGCCAGCCCCGGCGACGACTCCTCCAGCGTGGTGAGACAGACCACCGTCTCGTCCGGCTCCAGGGAGAGGAACTCCGACATCGGCGCCCCGCCCGAGAGGGTGGGCGCGGCGGCGGTCTGCGGCAGCTGCGGCAGATCGATCACCGCGAGCCGCAGCAGCCGGCCGGCCGAGGTCACCGCGCCCACATCGGCGCGCGCGGTCGCCAGGACCGCCGAGACGATCAGATCGTGCTTGGCGCGCTTGGCCCCCGGCTCCGGCAGCGGCTCGCCCGTGGCCGTGCGCGCCAGCAGCCCGGTGGAGGAGAGCAGCACCCGGCACGGGTCGTCGGCGACCTCCAGGGCCACCGCGGCGACCGGGGCGGCCCCCGACTCCAGCAGGACCGTGCGCCGCTCGGTGGTGAACTTCTTGGCCACCGCCGCCAGCTCGCCCGAGACCAGCTTGCGCAGCTCACCGTCCGACTCCAGGATGCGGGTCAGCGCCTCGATCTCGCCGGTCAGCCGGTCGCGCTCGCTCTCCAGCTCGATCCGGTCGAACTTGGTGAGCCGCCGCAGCGGGGTGTCCAGGATGTACTGGGTCTGGATGTCGCTGAGGGAGAAGCGCTCGATCAGCCGCTCCTTCGCCTGCGCCGAGTTCTCGCTGGAGCGGATGACGCGGATCACCTCGTCGATGTCCACCAGCGCGACGAGCAGACCCTCCACCAGGTGCAGCCGGTCCCGGCGCTTGGTGCGGCGGAACTCGCTGCGCCGGCGCACCACGGTGAAGCGGTGGTCGAGATAGACCTCCAGCAGCTCCTTGAGGCCCAGGGTCAGCGGCTGGCCGTCGACCAGCGCCACATTGTTGATGCCGAAGGACTCCTCCATCGGCGTCAGCTTGTAGAGCTGCTCCAGCACGGCCTCCGGCACGAAGCCGTTCTTGATCTCGATCACCAGCCGCAGCCCGTGGGAGCGGTCGGTGAGGTCCTTGACATCGGCGATGCCCTGGAGCTTCTTCGAGCCGACCAGGTCCTTGATCTTCGCGATCACCTTCTCCGGCCCCACCGAGAACGGCAGTTCGGTGACGACCAGGCCCTTGCGGCGCGGGGTGACGTCCTCGACCGTGGCCGTGGCGCGGATCTTGAAGGTGCCCCGGCCCGACGCGTAGGCGTCCTTGATGCCGGCCAGGCCCACGATCCGGCCGCCGGTCGGCAGGTCGGGCCCCGGGATGAAGCGCATCAGCGCCTCCAGGTCGGCGCCCGGGTACCGGATCAGATGGCGGGCGGCGGCGATGACCTCGCCCAGATTGTGCGGCGGCATATTGGTCGCCATGCCGACCGCGATCCCGGACGATCCGTTGACCAGCAGATTCGGATACGCCGCCGGAAGGGCGACGGGCTCCCGCTCCTGGCCGTCGTAGTTCGGCGCGAAGTCGACCGTGTCCTCGTCGATGGACTCCGTCATCAGCGAGGTGGCGTCCGCCATCCGGCACTCGGTGTACCGCATGGCGGCGGGCGGGTCGTCATTGCCCAGGGAGCCGAAGTTCCCGTGGCCGTCGACCAGGGGGACGCGCATGGAGAAGGGCTGGGCCATCCGCACCAGCGCGTCGTAGATCGACGCGTCGCCGTGGGGGTGGAGCTTGCCCATGACCTCGCCCACGACCCGGGCGCACTTCACATAGCCGCGGTCGGGGCGCAGGCCCATCTCGTTCATCTGGTAGACGATGCGGCGCTGGACCGGCTTCATGCCGTCCCTGGCGTCGGGCAGGGCACGGGAGTAGATCACCGAGTAGGCGTACTCAAGGAAGGAGCCCTGCATCTCGTCGACGACGTCGATGTCGAGAATGCGCTCCTCGAAATCTTCGGGCGGCGGGGTTTTCGTGCTGCGGCGGGCCATCGCGGCTGCTGCTCCTTCACGTACCGGATCGGGAACTGACGCCGACCATTGTGGACCGTCCCGCTGACAACGCCCGACACGACCCGGGGTCGCGGGCCTCCACCGCGCGCCCCGGAGCGGGTCCGGCACCGGCCGGGGGAGCGGCCCGGCACCCTCGGGGAAGCGTCCGGAGACCGGAACGAGACCAAAGGAGAGCACCGGTGCGCCGGGAACTTCGCCAGGTGTCAGCCCGCTTGCATACAGTGGCAGTGCTGGGAAAACAACACCCACAGCATCGCGATCGAAGGGACGTACATGCCCATGGGTCACACGGCCACAGCGCAGGCCGGTTCGGGCGGCCTGACAGCGACGGAGCACCGGCTGGCCAATGGCCTGCGCGTGGTGCTCTCCGAGGACCATCTGACGCCGGTCGCCGCGGTCTGCCTCTGGTACGACGTGGGCTCGCGTCACGAGGTCAAGGGCCGTACCGGACTCGCCCACCTCTTCGAGCACCTGATGTTCCAGGGTTCCAAGCAGGTCCACGGCAACGGCCACTTCGAGCTGGTGCAGGGCGCCGGTGGTTCGCTCAACGGCACCACCAGCTTCGAGCGCACCAATTATTTCGAGACCATGCCCACCCACCAGCTGGAGCTGGCGCTCTGGCTGGAGGCCGACCGGATGGGCTCCCTCCTCGCCGCGCTCGACGACGAGTCGATGGAGAACCAGCGCGACGTCGTCAAGAACGAGCGCCGTCAGCGCTACGACAACGTCCCGTACGGCACCGCCTTCGAGAAGCTGACCGCCCTCTCCTACCCCGAGGGCCATCCTTACCACCACACCCCCATCGGCTCCATGGCCGATCTGGACGCGGCGACCCTCGACGACGCCCGCGCCTTCTTCCGTACGTACTACGCGCCGAACAACGCCGTGCTCTCCGTTGTCGGGGACATCGACCCGGAGCGGACCCTCGCCTGGATCGAGAAGTACTTCGGTTCGATCCCCTCCCACGACGGCAAGCAGCCCCCGCGCGACGGCTCCCTCCCGGAGAACATCGGCGAGCAGCTGCGCGAGGTCGTGGAGGAGGACGTCCCGGCGCGGGCGCTGATGGCCGCCTACCGGCTCCCGCACGACGGCACCCGCGAGTGCGACGCCGTCGATCTGGCGCTCACGGTGCTCGGCGGCGGCGAGTCCTCCCGGCTGCACAACCGGCTGGTCCGCAGGGATCGCACCGCCGTCGCGGCCGGCTTCGGGCTGCTGCGGCTCGCCGGGGCCCCCTCGCTGGGCTGGCTGGACGTGAAGACCTCCGGCGGCGTCGAGGTCCCGCAGATCGAGACCGCCGTCGACGAGGAGCTGGCCCGGTTCGCCGATGAGGGCCCGACCCCCGAGGAGATGGAGCGCGCCCAGGCCCAGCTGGAGCGCGAGTGGCTGGACCGCCTCTCCACCGTCGCGGGCCGCGCCGACGAACTCTGCCGGTACGCGGTGCTCTTCGGGGACCCGCAGCTGGCGCTGACCGCCGTCGACCGGGTCCTCGACATCACCGCCGACGAGGTGCGCGCGGTCGCCGCGGCCCGGCTGCGCCCCGACAACCGGGCGGTGCTGGTGTACGAGCCGGTGGCCGCCGACGCCGATGCCGACGACCCGTCCGACACGACCGAGCAGAGCGACGACGAAGAAGGGGCGCGCCAGTGACCGACGCCGCCGAGCCGCTGACCACCATGGAGTTCCACCCACAGCCGCAGGCCGGGGAGGCCAGGCCCTGGGCGTTCCCCGCCCCCGACCGCGGCACCCTGGACAACGGCCTGACCGTGCTGCGCTGTCACCGCCCCGGACAGCAGGTCGTGGCGGTCGAGGTCTCCCTCGACGCGCCGCTCGACGCCGAGCCCGAGGGCCTCGACGGCATTGCCACGATCATGGCGCGGGCGCTCTCGGAGGGCACCGACAAGCGCTCCGCCGAGGAGTTCGCCGCCGAGCTGGAGCGGTGCGGCGCCACGCTCGACGCACACGCCGACCACCCCGGTGTCCGGGTCTCGCTGGAGGTCCCGGTCTCCCGGCTGCCCAAGGCGCTCGGGCTGGTGGCCGAGGCCCTGCGGGCCCCCGCGTTCCTCGACACCGAGATCGAGCGGCTGGTGCGCAACCGGCTGGACGAGATCCCGCACGAGACGGCCAACCCGGGCCGCCGGGCCGCCAAGGAGCTGTACCGGCAGCTCTTCCCGGAGTCCCTGCGGATGTCCCGTCCGCGCCAGGGCACCGAGGAGACCGTCGCCCGGATCGACGCGGCGGCCGTGCGCGCCTTCTACGAGGCGCATGTCCGCCCCGCCACCGCCACCGCGGTGATCGTCGGCGATCTCGCCGAGGTCGATGTCGACGCCGTGCTCGCCGAGACCCTCGGCGAGTGGACGGGCGACACCGCGGACCTGCGCCCCGTGCCGGCGGTCACCGCCGACGACACCGGCCGGGTGGTCGTCGTGGACCGCCCCGGCGCGGTTCAGACCCAGGTGCTGATCGGACGGGTCGGCGCGGACCGCCACGACCGGGTCTGGCCCGCCCAGGTGCTCGGCACCTACTGCCTCGGCGGCACGCTGACCTCCCGGCTCGACCGGGTGCTGCGCGAGGAGAAGGGCTACACCTACGGTGTGCGCGCCTTCGGCCAGGTGCTGCGCTCCGCCCCGGACGGCTCGGGCGTCTCCCTGCTCGCCATCAGCGGCTCGGTGGACACCCCCAACACCGGCCCGGCCCTCGACGATCTGTGGAAGGTGCTGCGGACCCTGGCGGCCGGCGGGCTCACCGACGCCGAGCGGGATGTGGCGGTGCAGAACCTGGTGGGCGTCGCCCCGCTGAAGTACGAGATGGCCGCCTCCGTCGCGGGCACGCTGGCCGACCAGGTCGAGCAGCACCTCCCCGACGACTACCAGGCCCAGCTCTACGTCCGGCTGGCCGAGACCGGCACGGTGGAGGCGACGGCCGCGGTGGTCAACGCCTTCCCGCAGGACCGGCTGGTCACGGTCCTGGTGGGGGACGCCGCGCAGATCGCGGAGCCCGTCAAGGCCCTCGGTATCGGCGAAGTGACCGTCGTCACCGGCTGATCGGGACGGATGAGGGAACCCCGGCGGCCACGGGTGCCGGGGTTCCCTCATCTGGCTGCTATATGTCCCTTTTGATCGTTTGTCATGGGGAAGATGCCTTTCTGGGCTGTGGCATGTGCAACAAAAGCAGCTCTTTGTTTGGCGGAGGGAAGATCCCGCGCTTAGCGTCGGTCCGGCTGTTCGCCCGCACGACGCCGCACCCGTGGCACGGGCAGCCATCGCCGAATCCCCCAGGGCGCGAGTCCGGGGAACCGGGGACCCACCGTCCCAGGGGTGAATCGAGCGCCTTCGCCGCCATGCGGAGGGGCCCGTAGGAGACCTTCCTGCTCCGAACCCGTCAGCTAACCCGGTAGGCGAGAAGGAAGGAAAGGACCAGCCTCTCCATGGCGTTGACCCGCCCCACCGGGAAACACCGTGCGCCTGGCCGGATGACGCGCAGAGGCGCGAGCATCGCCGGTGTCGCCACCCTCGCCACCACCGGAGTCTGCGGAACCCTCGCCGCCCCGGCCCACGCCGCCGGATCGGGCGCGCCGTCCCTGGAGGACACCGGATCGCTGATGATCATCAGCGCCGACGCCGACGCGGACTCCCTCGCCGACGAGGTCGCCGACCAGGCGGCCACCCAGAAGTCCGCGGCCGTCGCCCGGGTCCAGGCCGCCGAGGAGGCCCAGCGCAGGGCCGACGAGCGGGCCCGTGAGGCCCGTGCGGCCGAGGAGCGCGCCGCCCGTGAGGCAGAGCGCCGCCGGCTCAACACCTTCCAGTCCCCCGTCGCCGGTTCCCATGTCTCCACCGGCTACCGCGCCGGCGGCTCCCTCTGGTCCTCCGGCAGCCACTCCGGCATCGACTTCCACGCCCCCCACGGCACCCCCGTGATGTCGGTCGGCATGGGCACGGTCGTGGAGGCGGGCTGGGGCGGCGCCTATGGCAACAACGTCGTCATCAGGATGAACGACGGCTCCTACACCCAGTACGGCCATCTGGCGTCCATCGGTGTCACGGCGGGCCAGAGCGTCGTGGCGGGCCAGCAGATCGGCCTCGCGGGCTCCACGGGCAACTCCACCGGGCCCCACCTCCACTTCGAGGCCCGAGGCGGCGCCGACTACGGCTCCGACATCGACCCGGTCGCCTATCTGCGCGCCCACGGAGTCTCCCTCTGACACCACCGCGCCGGGCCCGGCGGCGTCCCGTCGGACGCCCGGCGCCCCCGGAGCGCGGCCGGCCCGCACCGTCATCCCACCGAAGGCCCCGGCGGCAGCGCGCCGGGGCCTTCGGCGTGCCGCCGCCCGGTCCGGGGCTGCGGCCGGGTGGCGGCCGGGGTGGCGGCCGGAAGGAATCCCCGGCCGTCGAGAGGCCATCGGAAAACGGGGGCCGCTGCAATAGAGTCGCCGAACAGACGTCAGACCGGCTGCGTTCCACGCGGAGTGAGCGGATGAAGGCGGAGGTTCGGTGATGCGCGTTCCCGCGCACTCGGTAGGCACGGCGCTCCGCGACGACATCGTCTCCGGGGTGTTCCCGCGCGGCGGCCGGCTCGCGGAGGAGCAGCTCGCCCGCCGCTACGGAGTCTCCCGCATCCCGGTGCGCGAGGCCCTGCGCACCCTGGAGTCCGAGGGCTTTGTCGTCATCCGCAGACACGCCGGTGCCCAGGTCGCCGAGCCCACCGAGCAGGAGGCCGCCGATCTGCTGGAGGTCAGGGCGCTGCTGGAGCCACTGGGCGCGGCCCGCGCCGCCCGGCGGCGCACCGAGGCACACCTCAAGGTGCTGCGCGGCCTGGTCCGCCTCGGCCAGGAGCGGGCCCGCCGGGGGCAGAGCCAGGACCTGCGGGCCCTCGCCGGCTGGTTCCACGAGACCCTGGCCGGGGCCTCCGGGAGCCCGGGGCTGATCGCGCTGCTCACCCAGCTCCGGCACAAGATCGCCTGGATGTACGCGGTGCAGCCGCCGGCCGAGCCCGCGGCGTCCTGGGCCGAGTACGGGGCGATCGTGGACGCGGTGGCGCGCGGGGACGCGGAGCGGGCGCGGGCGCTCACCGCGCTGCACGCCGAGCGCACCGCCGGGGCGCACCGGCTGCGGAGCGCGGAACCGGCTCGCCCGGCGCACCGATCCGTGACGACGGCGCGCGTCCGGAACTAGGGACTGAGTGGGGCTGGGTCCGGTGCCGTGCGGCGCGAGGCGGAGGATGGGGTCACTGCGGGGCGGGCAGGGGTGACGGACGACACCGCGGCGAGGTGCGGTGCCGGGGCGCGCGAGCCCAGCGAGATCCACACGACATACCCCGGCGGAGGGGTGCGACGGCCCGTCACGGCTCTCCGGCGGGCCGCTCAGGGAACGCCGTGCCCGGTGCTCCCGGATTCGGCGGGCGGGGTGCCCTCCCGGCGCCCGGCTGTGCGACGGTGCGGTGGTGTGCCCGGATTCCGTGCCGTGCGGGCCGGACTCCTGCCGGGTGGTCATCCGGACATGCGGTCCCGGGGCCCGGTGTCCGGTGTTCGGTGCCCGGTGTTCGGCGCCCGGTGTTCGTCCGGGTGTACGGCTCGGAAGCCGGCCGCGTCGGCCGAGACGGTCGTGGGCCGCGCGTCCGGCAAGGCGCGGGGCCGGGAACGGCGATGGCCGGGGAGTCCCCGTCGGGGGTTCCCCGGCCACACTGCCCGCGCTATCGGGTCAGACCGTCTCCGGAAGCTCTTCCAGCCCCTCGGCCACCAGCTTGGCCAGCCGGTCCAGGGCGGCTTCCGCGCCCTCCGCGTCGGACGCGAGCACGATCTCCTCGCCGCCCTGGGCGCCCAGGCCCAGCACCGCGAGCATGGAGGCGGCGTTGACCGCGTTGCCGTCGGCCTTGGCGATCGTGACCGGGACGCCGGAAGCCGATGCGGCCCGGACGAAGATGGAGGCGGGTCGGGCGTGAAGGCCCTCGGCCCAGCCGACATGGACGCGGCGCTCAGCCATGGTGTTGCCCTTCAATGAAATCGGTTGTCTAGACCAGTGTGCCATGGTATGAAGATCGACTGCCGCAGGTCCCGGAACGGCGGGCCACCCGGCCCCGGCACCCGGTCCCGACGGCCCTCCCCGCCCCCGTGAACCCCCGCCCGGCGGGAGCGCGCCGTACGCTTTCGGCATGCACACGCGGCCGGAGCAGACCTACCCCGATCACTGGGAAGCGGACGTGGTGCTGCGCGACGGGGGCACCGCGCGCATCCGCCCCATCACCACCGAGGACGCCGAGCGGCTGGTCAGCTTCTACGAGCAGGTCTCGGACGAGTCCAAGTACTACCGCTTCTTCGCGCCCTACCCCCAGCTCTCCGCCAAGGACGTCCACCGGTTCACCCATCACGACTACGTGGACCGGGTGGGGCTCGCGGTCACGGTGGGCGGCGAGTTCATCGCGACCGTCCGCTACGACCGGATCGACGCGCGGGGGCGTCCGGCGAGCGCCCCCGCCGACCGGGCCGAGGTCGCCTTTCTCGTCCAGGACGCCCATCAGGGGCGGGGGGTGGCCTCCGCCCTCCTCGAACACATCGCCGCGGTCGCCCGCGAGCGCGGCATCCGGCGGTTCGCGGCCGAGGTGCTCCCTGCGAACACCAAGATGATCAAGGTGTTCCGGGACGCCGGATTCACCCAGAAGCGCAGCTTCGAGGACGGCTCCGTCCATCTCACCCTCGATCTCGAACCCACCGCGAAGTCCCTCGCCGTGCAGCGCGCCCGGGAGCAGCGGGCCGAGGCCCGCTCCGTGCAGCGGCTGCTCGCCCCCGCGTCGGTCGCGGTGATCGGGACCGGCCGGGAGCCGGGCGGCCTGGGCCGGACCGTGCTGCGCAATCTGCTCGCCGCCGGATACACCGGCCGGGTCCGCGCCGTGAACCGCGCCTTCCCCGCCACCACGCGGGAGGTGGACGGAGTGCCCGCCTTCCGGTCCGTCGCCGACGCCGTGGCCGACGCGGGGGAACCCGTGGACCTCGCGGTCGTCGCGGTTCCGGCGGAGCGGGTGCCCGAGGTGGTCGCCGACTGCGGCGAACACGGGGTGCGCGGGCTCGTGGTGCTCTCCGCCGGCTACGCGGAGAGCGGGGTCGAGGGCCGGGCGCGCCAGCGGGACCTGGTCCGCCAGGCCCGCTCGTACGGGATGCGGATCATCGGCCCGAACTCGTTCGGGATCATCAGCACGGCCGAGTCCGTACGGCTCAACGCCTCGCTCTCGCCGCAGGCGCCGGAGCGGGGACGGATCGGGCTCTTCACCCAGTCCGGGGCGATCGGTATCGCGCTGCTGTCGGGGCTGCACCGCCGCGGGGCGGGGCTGTCCACCTTCATCTCGTCCGGGAACCGGGCGGACGTCTCCGGCAACGACTTCCTCCAGTACTGGTACGAGGACCCGGACACCGATGTCGTCCTGCTCTACCTGGAGTCGATCGGCAACCCGCGCAAGTTCACCCGGCTCGCGCGGCGGACGGCGGCCGTCAAGCCGGTCGTGGTGGTCAAGGGCGCCCGGCACAGCGGCAGCGAGCCGCCCGGGCACGCGGTGGTGGTGACCAGGATTCCGGACGCGGCCGTCGGCGCGCTGCTGCGCCAGGCGGGGGTGATCCGGGTCGACACGGTCACCGAGCTGATCGACGCGGGCCTGCTGCTCGCGGGCCAGCCGCTGCCCGCGGGCCCCCGGGTGGCGATCCTCGGCAACTCCGAGTCGCTCGGGCTGCTGACGTACGACGCCTGCCTCGCGGAGGGGCTGCGGCCGATGCCGCCGCTCGATCTGACCACGGAGGCGACGCCGGCCGACTTCCGGGCCGCGCTCACCCGGGCGCTGGCGGACGAGGGGTGCGACGCCGTGGTGGTGACGGCGATCCCCTGGGTCGGAGAGAACGGCGAGCCGGAGTCGGGCGACGGCGAGGTGCTGGCCGCCGCCCTGCGCGAGGCGGCGGCCTCGGCCCCGGCGAAGCCCGTGGCGGTGGTCCATGTCGAGCTGGGCGGCCTCTCGGCCGCCCTCGCCGCGGTCCGCCCCCCGGCGAGGCCCGCCCCGGACTCCGGCCTTCCGGCTCCGGGCCTTGGCCTTCAGGCTTCGGACCCCGGCCTTCCGGCTCCGGGGCTTGGCCATCCGGTTTCGGACCCCGGCCCTCCGGCCCCGGACCCCGGCCTTCCGGCTCCGGACTCCGGCCTTCCGGCTCCGGGCCTTGGCCATCCGGTTTCGGACTCCGGCCTTCCCGCCCCGGACCCCGGCCTTCCCGCCCCGGCGGACCCGCTCCGGGACCGGACGGCCCCGGCGACCCCGGACTCCGCGCCGGCGGCCGGCCCGGCCGCGCCCGCCGGCCCGGCCGCGCCCGCCGACCCGCCCGCCGACGCGTCCGGAGGCCCGGCCGCGAGCGCTGGCCCGAGCACCGGCTCCGGCCCGGCCACCGGCTCCGGCCAGGGCCCCGGCCCCGGCACAGCCGCCGGCCACGGCCCCGGCACAGCCGCGGACACAGCCATGGGCACGGCCCCCCGCGCCCCCGGCAGCGCCCGCATCCCCGCGTACCCCGCCGCCGAGCGGGCCGTCCGGGCGCTGTCGCAGGCGGTGGCGTACGCCCAGTGGCGGCGCGGCGCCGCCGAGCCCGGGACCGTGCCCGCCTACGACGACATCGACGAGAGCGGCGCCGCACGCCAGATCGAACGGCTGCTCCACACGGGCGGCACCGGCACCCTCCCGCCCACCGACGCCCACGAGCTGCTCGCGCGGTACGGCATCGATCTGCTCCCCGCCCTCCCCGCCCCCGGCCCCGACGACGCGGCCCGGGCCGCGCGGGTGCTCGGCTACCCGGTCGCCCTCAAGACCACCGCGCCGCATCTGCGCCACCGCCCCGACCTCGGCGGCGTACGGCTCGACCTCGCCGACGAGGACCGGCTCCGCCGGGCCTACCACGAGCTGACCCATGCCCTCGGCAAGCCCGAGGAGCTGCGCCCCGTCGTCCAGTCCATGGCCCCCCGGGGCGTCGACACCGTCGTCCGGGCCGTCATCGACCCGGCCGTCGGCGCCGTTCTCTCCTTCGGGCTGGCCGGAGCCGCCTCCGAGCTGCTCGGCGACACCTCCCACCGGCTGGTGCCCGCCACCGACCGGGATGTCGCCGAACTCATCCGATCCATCCGGACGGCACCCCTCCTCTTCGGCTGGCGGGGCTCCGCCCCCGTCGACACCCCGGCGCTCGAAGAGCTGCTGCTGCGGGTATCACGGCTGGTCGACGACCATCCGGAGGTGGTGGGAATCAGTCTTGAACCCGTCGTCGTGGCGCAGCACGGCCTCTCCGTCCTCGGTGCGTCGGTCCGGCTCGCGCCCTCCGCGACCTTCACTGACCTGGGGCCGCGCCGTCTGCCCAGCTACTGAGCGGACTGAGCGCTCGGTGCCGCTCCGGCCCCGTAGGATGGACCGCATGGCGAAGACCGGTACGACGACCCAGGGGCTGCGCGCGGCGATCGAGCGCAGCGGCTACTACCCGGCTCTCGTGGCAGAGGCGGTGGAGGCCGCTGTCGGCGGGGAGCAGATCGCGTCGTACCTGGTCCACCAGGAGACCACGTTCGACGCCAATGAAGTGCGCCGCCACGTCACCGTGCTCGTTCTCACCGCCAACCGTTTCATCGTCAGCCACACCGACGAGCAGACGGCCGACTCCAGCTCGCCCACGCCGTACGCGACCACCTCCACCGAGTCCGTGAAGCTCGACCGGATCTCGTCCGTGGTCGTCAGCCGGGTCGTGGCCAACCCGGAGTCGTACACCCCCGGTACGCTGCCCCGCGAGGTCGTCCTCACCATCGGCTGGGGCGCCGTCTCCCGGCTCGACCTGGAGCCCGCCGCCTGCGGCGACCCCAACTGCGAGGCCGACCACGGCTACACGGGCAACTCCACCGCCGACGACCTCAGCCTCCGCGTCAGCGAGGCCGGCGACGGCCCGGACACGGTCCGTCAGACCCTCGTCTTCGCCCAGGCGATCTCCGAGGCGACCGCGGCCACCGGTATCGCCCGCTGATGGTCCAGCCCGCGACGGCCGCCCTCTGGCCCGACGACCCCGAACCGCTCGCGCTCGCCGGCGCCCCCGTCCCCGCGTACGGCGCCGGATCGCTCGCCGATCTGCTGCCGACCCTCGCGGCCGGACAGGGCGTACCGGGGTTCAGCCCGCTCATACCGGAGCTGGGCCCGGCCGACCGCAACTGCGTCTTCCTGATCGACGGCCTCGGCTGGGAGCAGATCCGCAGCCATCCGGACGAGGCGCCCTTCCTCACCTCGCTGCTGCCCACCTCGCGCGGCGGCACCGGGACCCCGATCACCGCCGGCTTCCCCTCCACCACCGCCACCTCGCTCGCCTCCGTCGGCACCGGGCTCCCCCCGGGCGCCCACGGACTGGCCGGCTACAGCGCGCGCAACCCCGCCACCGGTGAGCTGATGAACCAGCTCCGGTGGAAGCCGTACACCGACCCGGGCGCCTGGCAGCCGTATCCGACCGTCTTCCGGCGCGCCCACGAGGCCGGGGTGCACACCGCGCAGGTCTCGTCCCCGGTCTTCGAACAGACCCCGCTCACCAAGGTCGCCCTCAGCGGAGGCACCTTCCACGGCCGGCTCTCCGGCGAGGACCGGATGGACCTCGCCGCCGCCCAGCTCGCCGCCGGTGACCGCTCCCTGGTCTACACGTACTACAGCGAGGTCGACGGCAAGGGCCACCGCTTCGGCATCGACTCCGACGCCTGGCGCGGCCAGCTGATGTACGTCGACCGGCTGGCGCAGCGCCTCGCCGAGCAGCTGCCGCCGCGCGCCGCGCTCTATGTCACCGCCGACCACGGAATGATCGATATCCCCTTCGACGAGGAGTCGCGCATCGACTTCGACGAGGACTGGGAGCTGGGCGCCGGGGTCGCCCTCCTCGGCGGCGAGGGCCGGGCGCGCCATGTGTACGCGGTCCCGGGCGCCGAGGCCGATGTGCTCACCGTCTGGCGCGAGGTGCTGGGCGACAGATTCTGGGTCGCGAGCCGTGCCGAGGCCGTCGAGGCCGGCTGGTTCGGGCCGTCGGTCGACGAGCGGGTGCTCGGCCGGATCGGCGATGTGGTCGCCGCCGCCTGCGCGGATGTGGCGATCACCGCCTCCGTCGCCGAGCCGCACGAGTCGGCGATCGTCGGCATGCACGGCTCGATGACCCCGGTGGAGCAGCTGGTGCCGCTGCTCGAAGTGCGCTCGTAGCGCCCGTCGCGCTCGCACCGTCGCGCCCCTTGATCTGACAACGCCCCGATACAACGATGCCCCGACCCGACGACGCCCCGACACAACGACGCCTCCGCCCTCACGGCGCCCCCGAACCGAAAGGCCCCGACCTCCCATGCCCGAGCTGGTTTTCTTCTCCGGAACGATGGACTGCGGGAAGAGCACTCTGGCACTCCAGATCGGTCACAACCGGTCGGCCCGGGGCCTCCAGGGCGTGATCTTCACCCGGGACGACCGGGCGGGGGAGGGGAAGCTCTCCTCCCGGCTCGGCCTGGTCACGGAGGCCGTGGAAGCCGCCCCGGGCATGGATCTGTACGGCTATCTGGTGGACCAGATGTCCAGGGGCGGCAGGGTCGACTATGTGATCGTGGACGAGGCCCAGTTCCTCGCCCCGGCCCAGATCGACCAGCTCGGCCGCGTCGTGGACGACCTGGACCTGGATGTCTTCGCCTTCGGCATCACCACCGACTTCCGCACCAAGCTGTTCCCCGGCTCGCAGCGGCTGATCGAGCTGGCGGACCGGATAGAGACCCTCCAGGTCGAGGCGATGTGCTGGTGCGGCGCGCGCGCCACCCACAACGCCCGCACGGTGGGCGGGGAGATGGTGGTGGAGGGCGAGCAGGTCGTCGTGGGCGATGTGAACCGCCCGGTGGAGGAGATCGGTTACGAGGTGCTCTGCCGGCGCCATCACCGGCGGCGGATGACCAGCGCGGCGGTACGGGCGGGCGCGCTGTCGCCCGATGTCCTGCCGGTCACCCCGGCCTGAGCCGGCCCGGCCCCGGCCGGGAGGCGTCCGCCCCTCCGCCGCCGGGCGGCTGATCTTTGCGTCACCTTTCTCCGCAGGTCCGGACAAGTCCGCGGGGAGCGATGGACGGCGTGATCGAACTGGGCTAGAGGTGGGGATGTTCCGCTCGACCCGCTCGACCAGAGGGCCTTGATGAGACATCTCCCGGGGACGCCGCGAAGACGGAAGTCCCTGTCCCGCGAACCGGTTTCCCGCACCCCCGCCCCGGCCTCCTCTTCCCGCACCCCCGCCCCGGCCTCCTCTTCCCGTCGGCCCGGGGCCCGGGGCGCGCTGCGCCTGCTGGCCCTGCTGCTGACCACCGGAGCGCTGACCGCCGGGACCCTGACGGCGGGCACCGGGAGCGCCGCCGCGCGGCCCGCCGCCGCACCGGCACCCGCAGTCCCCGCCCCCGCCCCCGCCGGACCGCCCACCGAGGGCCGTTTCACCATCCAGAGCGTGGGCGGCGGCTACCAGATATCGGGCAGCGAACTCCTCCTCCGCACCAGCCGTCCCAAGGGGGACGAGGACAACCAGCAGTGGTACTTCGAGGCGTCCGGCGCCGGTACCCACAAGATCAGGAATCCCACCCGGGACGACCGCTGCGCGGCCCGGGACTCCAACGCCGAGGGCGCGGCCCGGCTCGCCTTCCGCGACTGCGCCGCGACCGCGACCGACTGGCAGATCCAGCGCGTGGCGGGGGAGCGGTACCGCATCCTCGTGCCCGGCGGCGCGGAGATCCTGCGCAGCGCCCACGAGGGCGGTGAGGTCACCTTCGACACCACGGTGCCGGCGAAGCCCACCGTCGCCGAGGACGTCGCCTTCGCCAAGCCGCACCAGCCCGGCCTGCAAGGGGCGCGGGACGCCTGGGACTCGTACCGCCACACGCTCTGGTACATCACCCCGGTCGACCCCGCGCGCGGCGCCATGCCCGCCGATCCGACCTTCGACCAGCGGACCCATCTCACCACGCACAACGCCTTCTACAACCAGGACGACGCCAACGGCGCCGCGCCCTTCCCGGCCCAGCCCAACTCCATCGCCACCCAGCTGCGCAACGGGGTGCGGGGGCTGATGCTCGACGCCTACCAGTTCAACGGCAGGGTCCGGATGTGCCACGGCGCGTGTCTGCCGACCTCGCAGCCGATGTCCGATGTCGTCGTCGACATCGCCAACTTCCTCAGAGCCGAGGAGTACCGGAACGAGATCGTCACGGTCTTCGTCGAGGACTACACGGAGCCGGGTGAGCTGGCGGCCGAGGTCGGGGACGACCTGGGCGCCGCCGGAGTCCTCAACGGCCTGGTGTTCGAGCCGAACAGCGCCCTGTGGAATGTGCGGTCGCAGGGCTGGCCCAAGGTCTCCCGGATGGTCGCCGAGAACAAGCGGCTCGTCCTGTTCTCCTCCAAGGACGACAAGGAGTCGCTCGGGTTCATGAACCAGTCCGACTGGACCGCGGAGAACTACTGGTCCATGGGCGCCGGAATCGGCAACTCGGACTGGAGCTGCTACTCCCGCTGGGGCGATGTCCCGCTCGCCAAGGAGGAGGGAAAGTTCCGGCGGCTGTTCGTCATGAACCACTTCCGGGACGCCGCCGGGGACATCACCTCCGGCGGGGACAACCAGAAGGCGCTCAACCGCGCCCAGCGGTTCTGCTCCACCGCGGCCCGGAAGAAGCCCAACTTCCTCGCGATCGACCGCTACCAGACCGGGAATCCGATGAGCGCCGTCGACGCGCTCAACGAGTACACGTACCACGGTGACACCCCCGGCTACGGCGGCACCCGAGCGGAGCAGGGCGACGACTGGTCGGTGCCGAGGCTCACCGTCATGCCGCTCGGCGACTCGATCACCGAGGGCGCGGGCAGCTCGACCCGTTCCAGCTACCGCGCCGCGCTCTGGCCCCGGCTCACCGGCCGGACCACCGCGCTGGACTTCGTCGGCTCGCAGCGGCACGGCCAGCTCCCCGACACCGACCACGAGGGCCACTCCGGCTGGCTGATCGACGGTCTCTCCGCCAACATCGACGGCTGGCTGGCCGCCGCCCGGCCCAATGTCGTCCTGCTGCACATCGGCACCAACGACATGGACCGCAACCACCAGGTCGCGACCGCGCCGGCCCGGCTCGCCGGGTTGATCGACCAGATCGTCGCCGCCTCTCCGGCCACCACGGTCCTCGTGGCGTCCCTGGTGCCGTCCACCTCCCCGGCCGTGCAGGCCCGGGTCACCGCGTACAACGCCCAGATCCCGGGGATCGTCGCGGAGCGGCGGGCCGTGGGGCACAAGGTGGAGCATGTCGACATGTCCGCCGTCACCACGGCCGATCTGCGGGACCGGCTCCACCCGAACGACGCCGGTTACGTGAAGATGGCGGACGCCTTCTTCGGCGGCGTCTCCCGGGTCGCGCGCGACGGCTGGATCAGCGAGCAGGTCGATGTGCGGCCCGCCGTGCCCCGCACGGGTCTGGGCGACTACCAGGTCGACCTGAACGCCGACCGCCGCGCCGACTATCTGGTGGTCGAGGCGAGCGGCGCCGTGCGCGCCTGGCTGAACAAGGGCGGCGACGGGCGCGGCGGCTGGACCGCGGCGGGTCAGGTCGCCTCCGGCGTGGGCGCCCCCGGAGCTTCGGTGCGGTTCGCCGATCTGAACGGCGACGGATACGCCGACTATCTGGTCGTCGACGCCAATGGGGCGGTGCGGGCCTGGCTGAACAAGGGCGGCACCGGCATCGCCGGCTGGACCGCGGCGGGTCAGGTCGCCTCCGGTACGGGGGCCTCCGCCGACCAGGTGCGGTTCGCCGACCTCAACGCCGACGGGTACGCCGACTACGTCACGGTCGACACCCGGGGCGCGGTCCAGGCGTGGCTCAACAACGGCGGCACCGGCACCACCGGCTGGACGGAGGCCGGTCAGATCGCCTCCGGTGTGGGAGTGCCCGCCGACCAGGTGCGGTTCGCCGACGCCAACGCCGACGGGTACGCCGACTATCTGGCGGTCGACACGAACGGCGCGGTGCGGGCCTGGATCAACAAGGGCGGCACCGGCCTCACGGGCTGGACCGCCACCGGACAGATCGCCTCCGGGGCGAACGCCCCCGGCTCATCGGTGCGCTTCGCCGACCTCGACGCCGACCGCCGCGCCGACTACCTGGTCGTGGAACCGACCGGCGCGATCCGCGCCTGGCTCAACAACGGGGGCGACGGCACGGGCGTGGGCGGCGGCTGGACCCCGGCCGGAACCGTGGCGCCCGCCACCGGTGTCACCGGCTCCCAGGTCCGGTTCGCCGATGTCGACGCCGACCGCCGGGACGACTACCTGGTGGTGGCCGCCGATGGCTCGGTGCGCGCGTGGCTGAACAACGGGACCGGTGGCTGGACCCCGGCGGGCCAGATCACCGGTGGTGTCGGCGCACCCGGCGACCAGGTGCGGTTCGCCGACCTGAACGCGGACGGCCGCGCCGACTATCTGGTGGTCGAACCCACCGGCGTCACCCGCGCCTGGCTCCACAACGGCGGCGACGGCCACGGCGGCTGGACCCCGCTGGGCATCTACGCCTCCGGTACGGGCGCGCCCGCCGACCAGGTGCGGTTCGCCGACACCAACGCCGACGGCCGGGCCGACTATCTGGTGGTGGCGGCCGACGGTTCGGTGCGCGTCTGGCTGAACAACGGAGGGGACGGCAACGGGGGCTGGGGCACCGGCACCGCCTTCGCCTCCGGTACGGGCGCGGCCGGCGACCAGGTGCGGCTGTCGGACGTCAACGCCGACGGCCGGGCCGACTATCTGGCCGTGGCCGCCGACGGCTCGGTGCGGGCCTGGCTCAACAAGGGCGGCAACGGCAACGGGGGCTGGACGCCGCAGGGCGCCTACGCCCCGAGCGCCGGCGCCCCCGGCTCCCAGGTCCTCTTCGCCGAGGTCAACGGAGACGGCCGGGCCGACTATCTGGTGGTGGCGGCGGACGGTTCGGTGCGCGTCCGGCTGAACAACGGGGGTGAACTCACCGGGGGCTGGGCGAGCCTCGGCACCATCGCCTCCGGCGCCGGAGCCCCCGCGAACCAGGTCCGTATCTGACCCCGGGCACGGGCTCCGGCCCGGTCACCTGGGACTCGGGCTCCGGCCCGGTCACCCCGGGCTGAGGAACCGCGAAGGTCCACAGGATCGACTCCTGTGGACCTTCGCTTCCGTCTCTCCCCGGGGGCCTCAGAGGCGGGGCTGGAGGAGGGCGAAGACCGCGCCCTCCGGGTCCGCCACCGTCGCGGTCCGCCCGAACGGCCCGTCCCCGGGCGGGGTCCGCACCTTCCCGCCCAGCTCCGACACCCGGTGCGCGGCCCGGTCGGCGTCGTCGACCTGGAAGTACGTCAGCCAGGCGGTCCCCGGTTCGTGCGCGGGCCCCCGGCCGACCCCGCGCAGGGTGGCCACCGGGCGGCCCTCCAGCCGGAGCGTCACCACGTCGGGGCCCGAGGGGTCGGCCTCCTCGCCGTCGTAGCCGAAGACCGTCTCGTAGAACTTGGCCACGGCGGAGGTGCCGGCCGTGATCAGTTCGTAGCGCGCGGGTGCGCCGGGGACGCCGTGGACGGCGGTGCCCGCGTGGGCGCGGGGCTGCCAGAGCCCGAACACCCCGCCCGCCGGGTCGGACACCATCGCCATCCGGCCCGCGTCGGCCGCGTCCAGCGGGCCCACGCCCACGGTGCCGCCGCAGCAGCGGATGGTCTCAGCGGTGGTGTCCGCGCTCTCCGTCGCCAGATAGGGGGTCCAGGCGATGGGCAGCTTCCGGCCGGCCGGCAACTGCCCGAGCCCGGCGACCTCCTCGCCGTCGAGCAGGGCGCGCACATAGGGGCCGAGCTGCTGGGGCCCGGGGTGGAACTCCCAGCCGAACAGCTCGCCGTAGAACGACTGGGTCACGTCAAGGCCGTGCACCATCAAGCTCACCCAGCAGGGTGTGCCGGGCGGGTGCCGAGTCGCCTCGGTCATCGTCACTCTCTCCTCGGACCATCGTGGTGGCCGTGCGGGGGGACGGGGCGCGCGTGCCGTCGGGTGGAGAGGCCGTGCGCGCCCCGTGTGAATGCTTCCATGCGCCCGGCGTTCCACGCGCCCCGGCCGCGCCGTAATTGGCGGGTTCCCGCTGGACGATGCCCAATTCGGTGGGGCGATTCCGGTTCGGCGCCGGGGTGTACCCCGGTCGGTGGGCTGTCCGGCGCCGGTTCGATGCCGGTCCGCCGGGCCGGCCGGTGGTGCGCGAGGATGCCTTTATGAACGCCATTGAACCGATCATCTCCGGGGCCCGGCTCGCCGAGGAGCTGACCGCGTCCCGCCCACCGGTCCTCCTCGACGTCCGCTACCGGCTCGGCGGGCCGCACGGCAGGCCCGCGTACGACTCCGGACACATCCCGGGGGCCGTCTTCGTCGACCTGGACGCGGAATTGGCGGGTCCGCCCGGGGACGGCGGCCGTCATCCGCTCCCCGACCCGGAGGCGTTCGGCGCTGTGATGCGCCGCGCCGGTGTCTCCCGCGACTCGTCCGTGGTCGTCTACGACGACTCCCAGGGGTGGGCGGCGGCCCGCGCCTGGTGGCTGCTCCGGTGGACCGGGCACCGGGACGTACGGGTCCTGGACGGCGGTCTCGCGGCGTGGGCCGGACCTCTGGAGACCGTCGTCCCCGACCCCGCCGAGGGCGATTTCCGGCCCGAGCCGGGTGCGCTGCCGCTGCTCACCGCCGACGGCGCGGCGGAGCTGGCCCGTTCGGGGCTGCTTCTGGACGCGCGGGCGGGGGAGCGGTACCGGGGCGAGGTGGAGCCGATCGACGCGGTGGCCGGGCACATCCCGGGCGCGGTCTCGGCCCCCACCGGGGAGAACCTGGACGAGGAGGGGCGCTTTCTGCCCGCGCGGCGGCTGGCCGAGCGGTTCGCGGCGCTGGGGGCCGGGGGCGGCGGGGAGGTCGGGGTCTACTGCGGCTCCGGGGTGTCGGCGGCCCAGCAGGCCGTGGCGCTGGAGCTGGCGGGGTTCACCCCGGTGCTGTACGCGGGCTCCTGGTCGGAGTGGTCCCGCGACCCCGCCCGCCCGGTGGCCACGGGCCCGTCACGCGGCTGACCCGCCGGGAGCCCGGGAGGGCGCCCGGGGCGGCCGGATGGGCGCGGCTGCCCGGGGCCGTGCGCGGCGTCCGCTCGGGCCCGTCGGGGTGAGGTCGGTCTCGGCCCGGTGGCGTGCCCGGTTCCGGCCCGCCTGTCCTCCCGGTCCACGGTTCCGGCCAACTGCTCCCGCGCCGTCCGGGCCGACGGGTCCGGGGTCGCCCGGTCCGGGGCCAGGGCCGCCGGGGTCGTGCGCGGCGTCCGCTCGGGCCCGTGCGGGCGAAGGGCCCGGGTCGTGCGCGGGGCGGGCGGGGCCGGCGCACCCGGCCCGGCGCTTCCCCCGCGCGCCCCGGCACGGGCCCCCGAGTGACCCTGCTGCCCGGTGGATCAATTAGGTTAGCCTTCCCTTATTATCAATGGGCTTCCCGGGGAGTGGACCGTGGCCAAACCGCTGAGCTATTCGGCACTGCATGTCACCCGCGTCGAGCGGATCACCCCGCACATGGTCCGGGTGACCTTCGGCGGCGAGGATCTCGCCGGGTTCACCTCGGTCAGCCCCGACCAGCAGGTGAAGCTCTTCTTCTCCCGGCGCCCCGACCGCGCCCCGGTCATCCCGCCGATGCCCGCCGACGGCGATGTGGGCCACTGGTACCAGGACTACCTCGCGATGCCCGAGCCCGAGCGCCCCTGGATGCGCGCCTACAGCATCCGCGCGCACCACCCGGAGCGCCAGGAGATCGATATCGACTTCGTGCTCCACGGCGACGACACCCACCCCGGCGGGCCCGCCTCCGGCTGGGCGGCCGGTGCCGCCCCCGGCGATGTCGTGGGCATGCTCGGCCCCGGGACCAGCCACTTCTGCACCCCCGGCCGCCGCGACTGGACCCTCCTCGCGGGCGACGAGACCGCCCTCCCCGCCATCGGCGCGCTGATCGAGGCGCTGGAGCCGGGGGAGCGGGCGATCGCCTATGTCGAGGTCGCCGGTCCGGAGGAGGAGCAGGAGTTCCGTACCGCCGGCGATGTCACCCTGCACTGGCTGCACCGCGACGGCGCCCACGCCGGGCGGACCCGGCTCCTCGCCGAGGCCGTCCGGGCCGCCGAGTTCCCCGAGGGCGAGGTGTTCGCCTGGCTGGCCGGGGAGGCCTCGGCGGTCCGCACGCTCCGCCGCCATCTGGTCGGGGAGCGGGGAATCGACAAGCGCTCCATCGCCTTCAGCGGATACTGGCGCTTCAGGCTCACCCAGGACGACGCGCCGACCGACGACGATGTCGCCGACCGGGCCGACGCGCTCGCCCCGAACTGACCAGCGTCCGAACGGCGTTTCACCACGACAGCGAAGGCGAGGCGGACCATGCCGGTGGCACGGCTGAACGGGATCAATCTGTCGTACGAGGTGCGGGGCAGCGGTGACCTCGTCGTCCTGGTGATGGGCACCGGCAGCCCGGGCCGGGTCTGGAGTCTGCACCAGGTCCCCGCCCTCCTCGCGGCCGGCTACCGGGTCGCCACCTTCGACAACCGGGGCATACCGCCGACGGACGAGTGCGCGGAGGGCATGACCATCGGCGATCTGGTCGCCGACACCGCCGCGCTGATCACCCACCTCGGCGCCCCCGCCCGGGTCGTGGGCACCTCCCTCGGCGCCCGGGTGGTCCAGGAACTCGCGCTGGCCCGCCCCGATCTGATCACCCACGCGGTGGCGATGGCCGCCCACGCGCGCATGGACACCACTGGGCTGCTGATGAACGACGGCGAGAAGGCGCTGCACGACGAGAAGACCGTGCTGCCCCCGGCGTACCACGCGGCGGCCTACGCGCTGCGCAACCTCTCCCCGGCCACCCTGCGCGACCCGCAGCGCGCCCAGGACTGGCTGGAACTCTTCGAGATGTCCGGGTCGGCGATCGGCCCCGGGACCCGGGCCCAGCTCGAACTCTCCGGCCCCGGCGACCGCCGCGCCGCCTACGCCGCCATCACCGTGCCGACCCTGGTCATCGGTTTCGCCGACGACACCACGATCCCGGCCCACCTCAGCCGCGAGGTCGCCGACGCCATCCCCGGCGCGCGGTACGAGGAGATCCCGGACACCGGCCACCTCGGCTATCTGGAGCGACCCGAGGTGGTCAACCGGGTCGTCCTCGACTTCCTCGCCGGTTGAGCGGGCCCGCACGGGGCACCTGCGGGGAACCCGCCGGTAACCTCCAGCGGTGATCCGGCGGGCATCCGGCCGGCGCGACAGGACGGCGCCGGCCGCGTCCCGCAGGATGGGGAAGCGAGAGGGAGGCGCCGATGACCACGGACCGAGCCACCGGTGGAACCCCGGGCGACCAGCCCGGCGACACCCGGGGCGTGCCCACGGGCCGGACCCCCGGCGCCGCCCCCGGCGAGACCCCGGACAGCGCACCCCCGCCCCCGGACAGCACGACCCCGGGGGCCCCGGCCCCGCCCCCGGACAGCACGACCCCGGACCCGTCGGCCCCGGCGACCCCGGCGGCCCCCGTGGCCGACGGGCCGCCCCTCACCTGCCTGGTGACCGGCGCCACCGGCTACATCGGCGGCCGGCTGGTCCCCGAACTGCTCGCGGCCGGCCACCGGGTCCGCGCCCTCGCCCGCACCCCGGCGAAGCTCCGCGACCACCCCTGGGCGAAGGATGTGGAGATCGTCCGGGGCGATGTCCTGGACCCGGCGTCGCTCCGTGAGGCGATGCGCGGCGTCGATGTCGCCTACTACCTCGTCCACGCGCTCGGCACCGGCTCGCGCTTCGAGGAGACCGACCGCGAGGCCGCGCGGAACTTCGCCGAACAGGCCGCCGACGCGGGCGTCGGCCGGATCGTCTACCTCGGCGGGCTCACCCCCGAAGGCGTCCCGTCCCACCGGCTCTCCCCGCATCTGCGCTCCCGCGCGGAGGTCGGCCGCGTCTTCCTCGACGCCCCCGTCCCCGCCACGGTGCTGCGCGCCGCCGTGATCATCGGCTCGGGATCGGCCTCCTTCGAGATGCTCCGCTATCTGACCGAGCGCCTCCCGGTGATGGTGACACCCAGTTGGGTACGGACCCGGATTCAGCCGATCGGCGTAAGGGATGTGCTGCGCTATCTCGGCGGCTCGGCCCGGATGCCCCGGGAGGTGAACCGCGCCTTCGACATCGGCGGCCCGGATGTCATCACCTATCTCGACATGATGCGCGGCTACGCGGCCGTGGCCGGGCTGCCCCGGCGGCTGATCGTCCCCGTCCCCGTGCTCACCCCCCGCCTCTCCAGCCACTGGGTGGGCCTGGTCACCCCCGTACCGCACTCCATCGCCCGGCCGCTGACCGAGTCCCTGCGGTACGAGGTCGTCTGCCGCGAACACGACATCGCGCGGTACGTCCCCGACCTGCCGGGCCGCCCGCTCTCCTTCCGCACCGCCCTGACCCTGGCCCTCCAGCGGGTCCAGGACGCCCATGTCACCACCCGCTGGTCCTCCGCCTCCCTGCCGGGAGCGCCGAGCGACCCCCTGCCCACCGACCCCGACTGGGCGGGCGGCAGCCTCTACACCGACCGCAGGGAGCTGACGGTCGATGCCTCGCCGGCCGCGCTGTGGCGGGTGATCGAGGGCATCGGCGGGGACAACGGCTGGTACTCCTTCCCGCTGGCCTGGGCGGTACGGGGGTGGCTCGACCGGTTCGTGGGCGGAGTGGGCCTGCGGCGCGGCCGGCGCGACGCGCAGCGGCTGAGGGTCGGTGACTCGCTGGACTTCTGGCGGGTGGAGGAGATCGAACCCGGCCGGCTGCTGCGCCTGCGGGCGGAGATGCGGCTGCCGGGGCTCGCCTGGCTGGAGATGCGCGCGGTGGGCGACGGACAGGGGCGCACCCGGTACCGTCAGCGGGCGCTGTTCCACCCGAGGGGGCTGCTGGGGCACGCGTACTGGTGGAGCGTGTCGCCGTTCCACACCGTCGTCTTCGGCGGGATGGCCCGCAATATCGCGCGGGCGGCGGAGCAGACGCCCCCGGCTCCGGAGCGGGCACCCGGTGCGGTGTCCTCCGCGTCGGCGGAACAGCCCTGAGGGACCTGAGGGAGGGGGCGGCGCGGCGCCGGCACGGCGACGGCGCGGCCACGGCGCGGGGCCCGGAC
The DNA here is from genome assembly GCF_053594535.1 of Streptomyces sp. NPDC001889. NCBI lineage: Bacteria > Bacillati > Actinomycetota > Actinomycetes > Kitasatosporales > Streptomycetaceae > Streptomyces > Streptomyces sp. NPDC001889. The sequence goes on along the minus strand of NZ_JBSFER010000023.1, from coordinate 59,295 downwards.
CTCTCGGCCGCTCCCGCTGTCGCTGTCGCTCAGACGGCCCCGAGCGGGACCCGTACCCTGATGCGCTTCCCGACCGGCTCCCGCCGGACCTCGAAGCTCTCGCACAGCGCGAGCACGATCTCCAGACCGTGCCGGCCCACCCGGTCCGGCCGGGGGCTGCCCGCGACCGGAAGCTCGGGGTTGGCGTCCCAGACGGTGATCTCCACCGACCGGCCGCCACCGGAGCGACCGGACCCACCGGCCCCGCCCGACCCACCAGCCCCGCCGGCCCCGCCCGACCCACCAGCCCCGCCGCTCCGGACACCGGTCACCTCAAGATCCAGCAGACAGGGCCCGGGAGCGTACTTGCAGGCATTGGTCACCAGCTCGCTGACGATGAGCTGGGCCGCCCCGACCGCCTCGGCCGACACCGGAACGGCGAGAGTCTCCCGTACCCGGGTCAGAAAGTCCGCCGTGAAGAAGCGCGCCGAGGCAATGCCCTCCGGCGCCCCGTCGAAGCACACACCGGCCCACGGGACGGCCTCCGGGGACAGCACGTCACCGCGGTAAATCAGTCCGATCTGTTCCATTGGCTCTCGCACCCCGTTGCCTTCCCAGCTTTGCGGCGAGGTTCGCCTACCCCGGGGCACCGTCTTCACTCCTGCCGGCTCCCGCCACCGGACGCGGCGGGACAGACGGGCGGGGGGCTCCATTCTTCCACCCTCCCTCCCGCCCCGTCCCGCCCCCGGGGCCGGCCGGCCGCTCCTCTACCCCGGCACCAGCGACGACACCAGCTCCGGCGCGGCCAGCAGCCGGACCTCGCCCGCGTCCAGCCCCGCCGGGTGGAGGGCGAACACCTCCGCGCCGGAGCGCAGGGGCAGATCGCCCCGCAGCAGATACGCCAGCTCCGCCCCCGCCAGATCCGGGGCGGGCTCCCCGGACGCCCCCGGGGCCCCGGACGTGTCGGTGTCCGGGGTGCCGATACGGGCGGCGAAGGCGGCCACACCCTCCTCGCCGCGCCGCCGGTAGACGTTCAGCGACCCGTCGAAGTGCCGGACCACCACCGTCCGCGCGCGGGCCGCCGCCCGCCAGACCGCCAGCTCCCCCAGGCCCACCCGGGCACCTGAGGTGAACAGCTCGGTGAGACCCCGGCCGAGGACCGCCAGGGTGTCCGCGTGCCGCTCCACCGAGTGGTGGGTGCCCGTCACCCCCTGGGCGACATCCAGCCAGCGCATGGTCCGGTCCACCACATCGATCACCATCGGCACCCCCGTCCTCGCGGGCCCGGTCAGATCGAAGCGCTGCTCCACCTGGCGCGGATCGAACACCGGACCCCGGCCGCCCGGCTCGTCGCGGACCATCAGCCCGGCGAACCCCTCGGCCAGCTCCGCGAAGGGGACGCTGTTGTACGAGAAGACCGAGGCGACCACGTACCGCACCCCCTCCTCCGCCAGCCGGTCCAGATCGAGATCGAGGAACTCGCTCGACCCGTGCGGCGGCTGCGCGCTGGTGAAGTCGCCGGAGTGCACGGCCGCGTCGTCCCGGTACCGCAGCCGGGTGTAGTCGCAGGTGCCGGTGTGCCGCCACTCCGCGGAGTAGAGGGCCACCGAGAGGTCCAGATCGGTGCGGCCCGAGGTCTCGCTCTCCATCCAGTGCAGAAAGAGCCGTACGCTCCGCCCGGCCGGCACGGGCAGCTCACTGCCGCGCGGCAGGGTCACCAGGGCGCGGGCGGCGGTCCGTTCGGCGAACGGCGCGATCACCCCGTCGAGAGCCGCGTCGATCACCGCCGTCCCCGCCGGCGGCAGCGCGGCCGAGCGGCGCAGCACCTCCCCGGTGAGCACGGCGACCGCACGGTCGACCACCCCACCCGGCAGCGGTCCGCGCTCATCGGCGACGATGTGCGCCCGCGCGTTGCCTCCCTTGGGGAAGAACACCCGGTCGCGGCCGGGCCGCGCGCGGGTACGGATTCCCCCCAGCGCCGACAGCAGCACGGCCGGTGCCACCCGGGGCACGGCGTCGGCCAGAGCGTCGAGCACCGGCCCGGCCTCCGCGTCGCCGGCGAGCCGCAGAAGGTGGTCGAGGCGGCGCAGCAGCTCACCCGGGCGCTGTGCGAGCAGGGCGAGCGCGCCGGGGACGTCCCCCTCCGCGAGCGCCGTCTCCACCCGCGACGACCAGCGCCGCACGGTCACCCGCGAACCGTCCGCGACGGCTCCCGGCACCTTTCGGGCAGTGGCGCTCAGCCGCTCCGCGAGAGCGTCGCCGGCCGGCCGGAACTCGCGCAGCGCCGCCACCGCGAGCGCCGCGCGCGGATAGCGGCGGGCGTACTCGAAGGGGTGCAGCAGCTCCGCCGCGCGCTTCCACACCCGCGCGTGGCGGTGCATGTCCTCGGCGGCCCGGGCCGGGTCGAGCCCGTCGAGCACCGCCAGCAGCGCGCGCCGCAGCGGACGCGGTACGGCGGTGAACCGGTCCACGGTGAGCAGCCCGGCGTCCCCGCCGGAGCGCACGACGAGCAGCCGCAGCACATCGGTGGCGGTGTCGGCGAGCCGGGCCAGCGCCGGGAGAGTCCACTCGTACGCCGCCGAATCCGCCAGCAGCCAGGCCAGGACCCGGGCCTTGGTCTCACGGCCCGGCACGGTCTCCGGCAGCCACGACAGATCGGTGCGCTCCCGGGTGCCGAGGAAGGTCTCCAGATCGTCCGAGTCCTGCGGGCTCAGCGCGCCCGCCCGGGCGAGGAGCGCCCGCAGCTCGCGTCCGGCGTCGGCGTCCCGCGCCGTGTGGTCCCCGCCGTGCGCGAGCACCCGCAGCCGGCCCGGCAGGGCCCGCCCGCGGCCCGCCCGGGGCCGGGCGTCCGCGGCGCGCAGGAAGGGTTCGTCCGGGTCGATGTGCCGGCGGCACACCGGGCAGGCGGAGAAGTCGGTGCCGTCGAAGCAGTCACGGCAGACCAGATGGGCGCACGGCGCGACCGCGTGCACCGTCCCCTCGCCGCAGCACAGCACACACGGCTGCTCCGGCGACTGGAGCAGCACCGTCAGCACACGGTCGACATGGAAGCCGAGCGTGTCCGCCGGAACGCTGTCGGGGAAGTCCCGGAACAGCGGGGTGTGGTCGCGGTCCGCGCCGAGGGCCTCGTCGACCTCCGCCAGCAGCGCGCGCCCCGCCGCCGCCAACTCCCGCGCGCCGAGCGCCACCAGAGCCCGGCGGAGGGCGTCGGACATCAGATATCCGCGCTCGACCAGATCGGCCTCCAGCAGGGTGACACCCCCGTGCCCGTCCAGCGACGACCGGGCGCCGGCCCCCGAGGCCCCTGGCCCGGAGCCGTTCCCGGCCGCCGGATAGACGGCGCCCCGGCGCGCCAGCAGCGCGGCGGCGAGTGAACGGCGGCCCCGGTCGGTGCCCAGTGATACGGCCGTGGTCGGCAAGGCCCTTCCCCCCTCCGGCGGAACCCGCCGGGTCACATCGGCCGGCGGCTCGGTGCGCCACCGGGATCAGCGAACGTACCAAGGCCCCGGAAAGCGCCGCATCCGCTTTCCGCCGGGGCCCGCGCATGCGAAAAGCCCCGCGTGACCACGCGGGGCTCGTTGCACGGAACAGGGACGGAAAGTCAGCGCGCTGAGTTCTTTTGCAGAGAAAGGAGAGAAGGAAGCACGGTGTGGAGCCGTCCCGAACCGGGACATTAGCAGGACCGGCCGCCCCCGCCCACCCCATTTCGCCGGGCGGCGGCGGCCCGCCACCACCTCGCGCCCTCAAGTACCGTCGCCCCATGAGCGCCAAGCCACGAGCCGGAGCAGGACAGGGAGCACCGGGCGATGTCTGGTTCCGCCCGGCGAAGAAGCCCCGGACGAAACCCCAGCTGTCCCAGGAGAAGATCGTCACCGCCGCGGTGGCCCTGCTGGACGCCGAGGGCGTCGCCCAGCTCAGCATGCGCAACCTCGCCGAGCGCCTGGAGGCCCACGCCACCAGCCTCTACTGGCATGTGGCGACCAAGGACGATGTCGTCGACCTCGCCCTGGACGCCGTCTTCGCCGAGGTCCGCCTCCCCGCCGGGCACTCCCCGTCCTGGCGCGAGGACCTCGTCACCTTCATGACCGAACTCCGCCGCGTCCTCCTCCTCCACCCCTGGGCGGCCCCCCTCACCAACAGCCGCCCCCTGGCCGGCCCCCACGCCCTGGCCCGCTCCGAATTCGCCTACGCCTCCCTGGTCACCGCCGGCTTCCACGGAGCCGCCCTCTCCGCCGCCGCCTCCGTCATCACCACCTACGTCACCGGCACCACCTCCTCCGAATCCGTCTGGCACCGCCACGACGAACCCACCACCCGCTCCGCCGTCCACGACCACCTCCACGACCACCGCGCCGACTACCCCACCCTCGCGGGCCACTTCCCGGTCTTCGGCGGCGACTGGGACGCCCACTTCACCCGCGGCATGAACCTCCTGCTGGACGGACTGGCGGCGAACCGGCCGGGGGAGTGACCCCTCAGGCCGCCCCCGCGCCGTCCGCCGTGTCGTCCCCCGCGTCGTCCGCCGTGCCCCCGATGGTGCTCCGAGCCGGGGCGGCGGAGGGCCGGTCGGGGTGGGTCCAGAGGGTGCGGTGGGTGAGGAGGGGGAGGACGCCCTCGCCGAACCAGTAGGCCTCCTCCAGGTGCGGGTAGCCGGAGAGGATGAACTCGTCGATGCCCAGCCGGTGGTACTCGGTGATCAGGTCGGCGACCTCGGCGTGGCTGCCGACGAGTGCGGTGCCCGCTCCGCCGCGCACCAGGCCGACGCCCGCCCACAGGCCGGGGGAGATCTCCAGGTCCGCGGTGGAGCCGCCGTGCAGGGCGAGCATCCGGCGCTGGCCCTCGGACTCGCTGCGGGCCAGGCCCTGCTGGACGGCCCGGACCGTGGCCGGGTCGAAGCCGTCCAGGAGGTGCTGGGCCTGGGCCCACGCCTGTTCGGAGGTGTCGCGGGTGATGACGTGCAGCCGGATGCCGAAGCGGACGGTACGGCCCCGGGCGGCGGCCAGACCGCGTATCCAGGCGATCTTCCCGGCGACGGCCGCCGGTGGCTCTCCCCAGGTCAGATAGACATCGCTGTGCCGGGCGGCGACCTCCCCGGCGGCGGCGGACGAGCCGCCGAAGTAGATCTCGGGCACCGGGGACGGGAGGCGCTTCAGCCGTGCGCCCGCCACCCTCAGATGCGTACCGTCGAGATCCACGGTCCGGCCCGCCCACAGTCCCCGCACCACCCGCAGGAACTCCTCGGTTCTGGCGTAACGGGCGTCCTTGTCGAGGAAGTCGCCGTACGCGCGCTGCTCCTTGCTCTCGCCGCCGGTGACGACATTGAGCAGCAGCCGCCCGGAGGTGTGCCATTGGAAGGTCGCGGCCATCTGGGCCGCCAGCGTCGGGGAGACGAATCCCGGACGGAAGGCGACCAGGAAGCGGAGCCGTTCGGTCTGGGCGGCGACCATCGCCGTGGTGAGCCAGGCGTCCTCGCACCAGGCCCCGGTGGGCGTGAGGGCCCCGGCGAAGCCCAGTTGCTCGGCGGCGCGGGCGATCTGGGTGAGATAGCCGAGGGTCGCGGGGCGGTCCCCGCCGGTGGCGCCCGCGGGGGTGCCGTGGCCGCCGCTCACGATCTGGCGGCTGTCGCCGTGGGTGGGCAGGAACCAGTGGAAGGTCAGGGACATCGGGGCTCCCGGGCCGGAGGGGCTGAGGTGCGGAGGACAGACGGGTGGCGGGTTCAGCCGGTCGCCGCGAGCAGCGGGCCCCCTCCCAGTGCCGTGGAGAACCCGTCGACGACCCGGCCGAGCGGCTCCGCCGCCAGCGGGTCCAGAGTGATGCCCCCGCCGGCCCGGGCGGTGATGTGCCGGTCCAGTACGAACCAGCCCTGGACGACATGCGCGGCCCCCATCGACGACAGCACCGGCCGCAGCGCGTAGTCGACCGCCAGCGTGTGTGCCGGGGAGCCGCCGGTCGCCAGCGGCAGCACGGCCTTCCCGGCCAGCGCGTGCTGGGGGAGCAGATCGAGCAGCGCCTTGAGCAGCCCCGAGTAGGCGGCCTTGTAGACGGGGGTGCCGATGACGACCCCGTCGGCCCGCGCGAGGAGCCGCGCCGTCCGGACGATCGCCGGGTGCCCCGGATCGGCGCCGAACAGCGCGTCCGGCGGCAGGGAGCGAACCTCCAGCGGGACGACCGTGTGCCCCCGGTCGGCGAGCCCGGAGTCGAGATGGCGCAGCAGCAGGGTCGTACGGGAGACGGCGGAGGGACTTCCGGAGACGGACAGGACGGTGGCCATGGGTCCTCCATTCGGGATGCGGCCGGATGCCCGGCCGGTGGGCCCCGCCCGCGGCCGGCGGGGCCCACCGAGAGGTGCACGGTCAGGAGTACCGGGTGGGTTCGGGGAGTTCGCCGGTCGCGGTACGTGCCGGCCGGCCTCGCGGCGCTGGTGCGCCGCGCGCCCGGTGGCGCGCACCTGACCGGGCGCGTGGTCGTGGCCGCTGTGCCCGGCCGCCCCGGTCGCGGCCGCGCCCCCCGTGGGCGCGCCACTCGTTGCCGCTGGCGACCGGGCCACCGCTGACGCGGGGGACCGGTGGGGGTGGAGGGGCATGGGACTCCCGTCGCGCGGGGGTGGGTGCGGCGGCCGGGGACAGGCCCGGCGGGCCGGTGGAAGGGGAAAGGGGAAAGGGGAAAGAAAAGGGGAGAGAGGGGAGGAGGGAACGGGGACATGGGGAAGGGGAAGCTGGTGGGGCGGGAGCTGCCTCGGGCGGCGTACGGTCAGATGGCGCGTGGCCGGACGGCGTACGGACAGAAGGCGCCGGCGATCCGGCCGAGGTCGATGTGCCGCCTCCGCGTCAAGCCCTCGCTCGCGTTCATGGGACCACCTTCGGCCTTCTGCGGGCGTTGCCGCGGCGGTTCACCGGCGCGCCCGTGTGCGCACCCCCGTCCTGCCCCAGCAGGGTAGCCACTACCCGTGGTGCCGGTCGAGAGGGCCCTCATGAAGGGGCGAGCGCCCGAGTCACCCGCCCGCCGGTCCGGCCGGAGCCGGCGGGGGCGGGCCCTGGGGCGGTGGTGGGATCGTCGCCGGGTCGGGGGCCGTTCCGGGCCAGACCAGCAGTACGGGACAGGGCGCGTGGTCGACCACGAAACGGGTGGCCGGTCCGAGGCTGCGCGGCCCCAGCCGGGCGCGGTCGCCGTCGCGGGCCACGATCAGCAGCCCGGCGCCCTCGGCGGCCGCCACCACCTCCCGCTCGGCCCGCCCGCTCCGCTCCACCCGGACACAGGGGCGGCCCACCCGCTCGGCGGCGCCGGTCAGCAGCGAGTCGGCGGCCTCGGCCGCCAGCCGCGCCACCTCGGTACCGGGGTCGCGGCCGGACCGCGAGCGGCCGAGCAGTCCGGCGTACGCGCCCTCGGCGGCGTCCACCGCCTCCGGGCCGGTGACATGCAGCAGCACGATCTCCGCGTCGGGCGGTGCGTGGACCCGGGCCGCGTCGGCGCAGGCGTGCCAGGTGGCCTCCACGATCCAGACGACAACGGTCACATCAGCCTCCGATGACGGCCAGGGAGACCCACAGTGCCACGACGGAGAGCACCAGCGCCGCAGGCACGGTGAGCAGCCCGAGCCGGGTGAACTCGCCCAGCCGGACCTCGCCGTCGTGGGCGTGCACGACGCGCCGCCACAGCAGCGTCGCCAGCGACCCCGCGTAGGTGAGGTTGGGGCCGATGTTCACCCCGATCAGCACCGCCAGCACCGGGCCGGCCCCGCCGTGGGCGGTCAGCGGGAGCAGTACCAGCACCGCGGGGAGGTTGTTGATCAGATTGGCCAGTACGGCGGCGAGCGCGGCGATCCCCAGCAGCGCGAGCAGTCCGGCGCCCTCGGGGACGAGATGCCGCAGTGCCCCGCCGAGCCCGTTGTCGACCACGGCCCGGACCACGATTCCGAGCGCGAGCACGAAGGCCAGGAAGGGGAGCGAGGCGGCCCGTACCAGGGCCGCCGGTGTAGTGCGGCGGCGGATCAGCGCGCGGACGGCGAGTACCGCGGCCCCGGCCGCCGCGGCCCACGCCGGGCCGATGCCGACTGCCGAGGCGAGGACGAACCCCGCCAGGGTGCAGCCGACCGTGACCAGCGCGAACACCGGGACCTCGGGCTTCTCGCCGGCCCGGCCGTCCGTCTCCCGACCGTCCGTGCGCGGTCGTTCGCCGGACTCCTGTTCGCCCGTCTCCTGTTCGCCCGCGTCCAGGTCGGTCGCGAAGAAGCGGCGGAAGACCGCGTACTCGATCCCGATCGCCACCAGCCAGGGCAGCGTCATCAGCGCGGCGAAGCGGGTGAAGCTCAGCCCGCTCGCCGTGAACGCCAGGAGGTTGGTCAGATTCGACACCGGCAGCAGCAGCGAGGCCGTGTTCGACAGATGGGTGCACGCGTAGACATGCGGCCGGGGCCTGGCTCCCAGCCGGGCCGCGGTGGCGAACACCACGGGGGTGAGCAGCACGACCGTGGCGTCCAGGCTCAGTACCGCCGTGACCAGGGAGGCCACCAGGAACACCTGGCCCAGCAGCGCCCGCGGCCGGCGCCGTGCGGCCCGCGCCAGCCAGGCCCCGCAGGCCCGGAACAGCCCCTCGTCGTCGCAGAGCTGAGCCAGCACCAGGACGGCCGCGAGAAACCCGACCACCGGAGCGAGCAGCGCGGCCTCCGCGCCGGCGTCCTCCAGCGGGATCGCCCCGGCGGCCACGACGACCACGGCGGCGGGCACGGCGACCACGGCCTCGGGCCATCCCCACGGCCGTACGACCGCGCAGGCCAGCACGGCGGCGAGCAGCGCGACGGAGAGGATCTCCGCGGATACGGTGCTCAGGGCGCCGCTCCCTTCGGAAACCGCCCCACCCGGAGACAGCCCGCCGGGTCACCTGATACGGCCATCTCCTCGACTCCTCTCCGGGACGGGCGCCCGCCGCGCCCAACGGGACACCGTATCGGCCACCTGCCGGAGGTCACCGTCCCACCTCCCCCGGCTCACGCCCGCGCGACGCGACGGCGGATCGCCGGCGGGGCGATGGGGTGATCGGGCGGCGGGGTGATGGGGCGCCGTGTCGCCGTGTCGCCGTGTCGGCGGATTGATGGGGCGCGGGGGCGATGAGTCGGTGGGTCGGTGGGCGATCGCGAGCCGACGCGGGCAGGGGGTGGTGCCGCTCACCGGCGCGCCCTTCGCCGGGTTGACGGGGCGATGAGTCGGTGGGTCGGTGGGCGATCGCGAGCCGACGCGGGCAGGGGGTGGTGCCGCTCACCGGCGCGCCCTCGCCCGGTCGGCGGGGTGATGGGTCGGCGGGGCGGCGGGGCGCGGGGGCGATGAGTCGGTGGGTCGGTGGGCGATCGCGAGCCTACGCGGCAGGGGCGGTTGATCCGGCGGGGCGGTCCTGCTCACCAGCGCCCCCCGGCCCGGAGCGCCGGCCCCGGGCGATGCGTGCCCGGAGCGCCGGCCCCGGCGCCCGCCCCGGCCCCGGCGCCCGCCCGGGCGGTCCACCCCGGGCGGGCGGCCAACCCCAACCCCGGCCAGCCACCGGCAATCCCCACCCCTTGGGCGTGGTCTGTCACGCAATCTAAGCCATAGGGATGATTTCTTGCTCAATGTCCCATCCGGGGAGGGTTCGGCTCCGAAACCTCAGTGGATATCGCCCGGACCCCGGGCGTACCACTCGTCCCAGGAGGATGGACATGCGCAAGTCCGCTGTCGCGGCCAGTGCCGCTCTGGCCGCAGTTCTCGCCGTCCCGTTGTTCGCCCACGCGGACTCCGGGCGGGCGCCCGAGCCCGTTCCCCTTCCCGCGCCCGTGGCCGGCTCCGCGCCCGCCGCGCTCACCGCCGTGGGCCTCACCGCCGAACAGCGGCTGGTCGGGTTCGGCGTGGACAAGCCGTCCGCGACCAGGTCCATCGGGCAGGTCACCGGGCTGTCCGGGGACACCGGGCTCGTCGGGATCGACTTCCGGGTCCAGGACCGGAAGCTGTACGGAGTGGGTGACGCGGGCGGGGTCTACACCCTGGACACCACCAACGCCAGGGCGGTCAAGGTGTCCCAGCTCACGATCGCGCTCTCGGGTCAGCGGTTCGGCGTCGACTTCAACCCCGCGGCCAACCGGCTGCGCGTGATCAGCGACACCGGCCAGAACCTGCGGCACAACATCGACGACAGCGGCGGCGCGCTGGGCACGGTGGCCGACGGAACGCTCACCCACGCGACGGTCCCGCCGGCCACGGCCCTGGGGGTGACCGCCGCCGCGTACACCAACAACGATCTCAGCGCCGCCACCGCGACGACCCTGTTCGACCTCGACACCCGGGGCGACCGGGTGGTCGTGCAGTCGCCCGCGAACAGCGGCAGCCTGGCCGCGACCGGCGGTCTGGGCGTCGACGCGGGCGAGAACGCCGGCTTCGATATCCACTTCTCGCCCGCCACGGGCACCAACCACGGTTACGCCACCCTGCACAGCGGCGGCGGCCACCGGCTGTACGAGGTGGATGTGCTGACCGGTGCCGTACGGGACCTGGGCGCGTTCCCCGCGCGCCGCCAGGTCACCGACATCGCCCTTCCGCTCGCCCGCGACTGACCCGGCCCGGAATCGGAAGCGGAATCGGACCGGAACCGACCCCGGTGCCAGTGCCGGACCGGTAACCGGAACCGGCGCCGTGTCCCGGGGCCCGGCGGAGCCCCGGGACACGGAGGAGGCCGGCCACCTCGCGGTGACCGGCCTCCGGCGCGCTCGCTCAAGCGATTCCCGGGCGTCCCGGCCCGTCGTGCCGCCGGCTACTTCGGCATCAGGACGGTGTCGACGATGTGGACCGTGGCGTTGGAGGTGGAGACATTGCCGCAGACCACCTTGGCGGTGTCGTTGACGGTGTAGGTGTCCCCGGAGGCGGCGGTGGTGAGGGTGGACTTCTGGAGGGTGTCGAAGGTGCCGCCCTTGAGCTGCGCGGGAGTGAGGTTCTCGCCCACCACGTGGTACGTCAGCACCTGCGTCAGCATCTCCTTGTCGGCGAGGACCTTGTCGAGGTCCGCCTTGGGGATCTTCGCGAAGGCGTCGTTGGTGGGGGCGAAGACGGTGATGCCCTCGGCCTTGTTGAGCGTGTCGGCGAGACCGGCCTTGGTCACGGCCGTGACCAGGGTGGAGAGCGCCGGGTTGTTGGAGGCGGCGGTCGCCACCGGGTCCTTGGCCATGCCGTCGAAGGAGCCCGAGCCCTCCTTCGGGATGGAGCCGCAGGCGGTGCCGAACGGCTTGTCCCCGGCCATGGCCGCGCCGTCCTCCGGGGCGGTGGGCTCCTGCTCCTGGGTGTCGTCCTTGCCGCTCTCGGCCTGGGCCGAGTCGGAGGAGGTGTCCTTCTCCGCGTCGGAACAGGCCGCCAGGGTGAAGGGGAGGACGGCCGCCGCGGTGACGGCGATGGCGGTGCGACGGAAGCGGAGGGTGTTCATTCGGGACTCCAGAGAAGAGATCGGGGGATACGACAGGAGCGGCCGGCCCCGGTCGGGTGACCGGGAAGGGGCCGCGGGGTGGTGCATCCGCGGTGCCCGGACGGCCGGAACCTGCTCACACCGGGGATTCGGAGCCACCGCCTCTCCGGATGGGTCGTTCACCCGACCGGGTTTTGGCGCCCCGGGCTTTGACGTCCGGTCCGTCTCTCCTCGGGTCGTCCACCCATCCGTTCCCCCACCGGCTCCGAAGCACAGACAGGGGCCCCGGCCCCGCAGGCCCGACCCCACTCGACCGAGCCCTCCCGAGCCCTCCGCCCCGTCGCCGGGCCGACCGAACCGAACAGGACCGCGCATGCCATGGAAGCGTCCGCCCGCCCCACCCCGTGGAGCCCACAGCGCAGGGGCGGCCCGGTGAGCCCGCTGCCCCGATTCGACGACCGGACACACTCCGCACCGGACCTCGGCACCCTGCTGACCCGGGTCGCCCACGGAGACCAGGACGCGTTCGCCACCCTGTACGACGCCGTCGCCGGAACGGTCTTCGGGCTCGTGCTCAAAGTCGTCCGGGACCGCGCCCAGTCCGAGGAGGTGGCGCAGGAGGTGATGGTCGAACTGTGGCGGCACGCCGCCCGCTACCGGCCCGAGCAGGGCAGCGTCATGGCGTGGGTGACCACCATGGCCCACCGCCGCGCCGTCGACCGGGTCCGGTCCGCCGAGGCGGCGACCGCCCGGGAGCACCAGGACGCGCTGCGCGCCCAGGGCCGCCCCTTCGACGAAGTGGCCGAACAGGTCGGCACCCGGCTGGAGAGCGAACAGGTGAGGCGCTGTATGAAGGGGCTGACCGAACTCCAGAACCAGGCGGTGACCCTCGCCTACTATCAGGGCCTCACCTACCGGGAGGTCGCCGAGACCCTCCAGGCCCCCCTGCCCACGATCAAGACCCGAATGCGCGATGGACTCATCCGGCTGCGCGACTGCATGGGGGTGACCACATGACCACCGACCACATGACCACGGACCATCTGCACCAGCTCACCGGCGCCTACGCCCTCGACGCCCTCGGCCCGTCCGAGCACGCCGCCTTCGTCCGCCATCTGGGGAACTGCCCCGACTGCACACGCGAGGTGGGCGAGTTCGCCGCCACCACGGCCCGGCTCGGCGCCGCCGTCGCCACCCCCGTACCCGCGCATCTGAAGACGGCGGTGCTGGCCCGCGTCGACACGGTGCGCCAGCTCCCGCCCAGGGTTCCCGCGCCCCGCCGCCCCGGCGGCCGGTCCCTCGCCGCCATCGGCCGCAGGACGGGCGCCCTGGTGCTGGCCGCCTGCCTCGCCGCCGTGGCGCTCGGCGGCTCCGCGCTCTGGCAGCACCAGCGGGCGCAGGACGCCGGCCGCCAGTCCGCCCAGGCCGAGCGCAGGCTCCAGGATCTCACCGCGGTCATCTCCGCCCCCGACGCCCGTACCGTCACCGGCTCCGCCGACAGCGGGGCCCGGGCGATCGTCATCGTCTCCCGCGCCCGCGACCGGGCCGTCCTCGTCGCCGCCGAACTCCCCCCGGCCGCCCCCGGCAGGACGTACCAGCTCTGGTACGCCGACGGCCCGGCCATGCGCTCCGCCGGACTCTTCCGCGAGGCGGGCGCCCACCTCCTCGACGGAAGCCCCGAGGCGGCCTCGGCGGTCGGGGTGACCGTGGAACCCGCCGGCGGATCGGAGCAGCCCACCAGCGCGCCCCTGATGCTCATGAAGCTCCCCGCCTGATCCCTCCCTGTCCGGACGGACGTCCTCCCGTCCCGGCACACCGGCAGCGGCCCGCGGCACCGGCGAACCCCGCCACCGCCGCGGGCCCGCTGTTTCCCCGGTCAGCAGTGATGGAATGATCCGATCCCCTTCGTGCGGGAGGGAAGCGGCAATACCGGCCGGATTCACCGGTGCCGTGCATTCGAGCCAGGGCCCGCCCGGTCGACAGGAACAACGTTCCCTCCACCGGGGCGCACATCCCCTTCCCCGTGCCCCACCGGCAACTTCAGGTTTCCTCGGCACCAGGCACACCGCTATCGACCATGGCCGGTTCCGGCATGGTCAGTCCACGGTCGCAACGCTATCTTTCCCCGCAGGTGATGCGGCGTCACACCAGCTGAGGCAGTGCCACACCACCGGACGGGGCCCTCTTCGACCCTTGGGGAGATCAGTCGGAGAAGGGTCCTCATGGAGTAGCTCAATGATCGGCCGGGGGGCGTTCTCCGCGAAAGAATGCGCGCGCGATACGCGGATATTCAACTCAGGGGCCGATCGGCCATCTCATCATTCTGTACGGCAGAAAGAGGACAACTCGTGTTTCCTGCTCGGAAAATCGCGATCACCGCTGTTGTGCTCACCCTCGGACTCACCGGGGTGACCGCGAGCGCGGCGGCCGGCCCCCAGTCGGCGGGGACCACCGCCGCGGCCACCCAGGCCGCCCCGCTCGCGGGCGTCTGGCACAACCAGCTGGGCTCCGTCATGAAGCTGAGGGTCACGGCGGACGGCACCCTGAGAGGGACGTACGAGTCCGCGGTGGGGAACGCGGAGAGCACCTACGTCCTGACCGGGCGCGTCGACACGGCCCCCGCGGGCGGCGCCGAGGGAACCACCCTGGGCTGGACGGTCTCCTGGCGCAACGGCTACCGCAACGCCCACTCGAACACCACCTGGAGCGGCCAGTTCTTCCAGGACGGCGACGACCGCATCAACACCCAGTGGCTCCTGACGCGCGACACCACCCCCGCGAACGAGTGGGAGTCCACCTGGATCGGCCATGACGAGTTCTCCCGGGGCCTGCCGTCGGCGGAGCTGCTGAAGAAGGCCCAGCGCTCCGGCGGCAAGGCCTCGACCCCGCCGGGCACCAACTGAGCCGACGGCCCCGGCCCCGGCCCCGGCCCCGGCCCGGTTCCGACCCGGCCCCGGCACCCGGCCCCGGCCCGGGTGTTCCGGGCCGGGGCCCTCCTCGCGTCCACCCCGGGCCGGGGCCCGTAACCACCTGTGGACGCCGACAGTTGACCCGGTATGTCTGCACACAGTGCTGCGTCACCCGAGCCCGCCGGGAGCGGGGAACGGGAACCGTCGATGCTGCGGATCGCCTCGGCGTCGCTCGCCGGGACCGCCATCGAGTTCTACGACTTCTTCGTCTACGGGACGGCCGCGGCGCTCGTCCTGGGTCCGCTCTTCTTCCCCACCCTCTCCCCGCTCACCGGAACCCTCGCGGCCTTCGGCACCTTCGCCATCGGGTTCATCGCCCGCCCGCTCGGATCTCTGCTCTTCGGGCACATCGGCGACCGGTACGGCCGCCGTCCCGTGCTGGTCGCCTCGCTGCTGACCACCGGGTTCGCCACCACGGCCGTGGGCTGTCTGCCGGTGCACTCCACCATCGGCACGGCCGCGCCGGTCCTCCTGCTGCTGCTCCGGTTCCTCCAGGGCCTCGGGCTCGGCGGCGAGTGGGGCGGTGCGGTGCTGCTGACCGCCGAGCACGCCCCGGCCGGACGGCGAGCGCTGTGGGGCAGCTTTCCCCAGATGGGGCCGCCGCTGGGCTTTCTGCTCGCCAACGGCACGATGCTGACGCTCACCGCGGTGCTCTCCGATGCGCAGTTCCTCGCCTGGGGCTGGCGGGTGCCGTTCTGGATCGCCGGGGTGCTCACGGTGGGCGGTCTGCTGCTGCGCTCCTCGCTGGCCGAGACTCCGCACTTCCGTGAACTGGCGGAGTCCGGCAACCGGGCCGCCGCACCGGTCGCCGAGGTGCTGCGCGACCACTGGCGCCTGCTGCTGCTGACCGCGGGTGCCCTCTCGGTCGGATACGCCGTCTTCTACGCCGTGACCACCTGGTCCCTCGTCCACGGGACGGAACGCCTGGGCGTGGCCCCGACCACCATGCTGGTCCTGGTGATCGCCGCCGTGGCGGTCAAGGGGGTGCTGACACCGGCGGCGGCGCTCCTCGGCGACCGCTTCGGCCGCCGCCCGATGTGTCTGGTGGGCAGCGGTCTGGCGGCCCTGTGGATGTTTCCCTTCGTGGCGCTGCTGCACACGGGGGAGCCGCTGCTGATGTTCCTGGGCGCGGTCGTGGCGCTGATCGCGCTCGTCACGATGTTCTCGGTGATCGCCGCCTATCTGCCCGAGCTGTACGAGCCGAGGGTGCGGTGCACGGGAGCGGCGGTCGGCTACAACCTCGCCGGTGTTCTCGGCGGAGCGCTCACCCCCATCGTGGCGACCGCTCTCTCGGACGGCACCGGTCCGCCCTGGGGGGTGGCCGCCTGGCTCACCGGCGTGGCGCTTCTCAGTACGGCCTGCTTCGCCGCGCTCCCGGAGACCCGGCCCCGGCCGGCCCGTGTCCCCGCGGCCGGGCACGCCGACGAGGAGCCCGCCCCGGCGTGACGCCGTGCCCCCGCCGCCGTCCGGATCACGACCGCGCCTCCTCCTGCGCCCTGGGGCCCCCGCCCCCGGCCGGCTCCACCAGGCCGGACGGAGGCAGGGACACCGGGACCGCGCCGGCGAACGCCCGGTCCAGCAGCTCGGCTATGTCCTGGTCCCCGCGCTCGGCCAGCCGTTCCAGCAGGGAGGCCGCGTCGTACCCGGGCGCCATGCCGATCCGCCGCCCGATCACCGCGACCGCTTCGGCCGGGGTCACGTCCGGTGTCCAGCCGGTGAGGCGGGCGGCGAACGCCTCCGGCCGGGTTTCGGGCTCCGGCGCGACCAGCCGCAGGGCGCTCAGCCGGCCGTCGGTCACATTGAAGAAGGCGTGATCGCCGGCCTCGGCGCCGATGCGTTCCAGCAGGGGACGGATGGAGCCCAGAAGCGGCTGCGTCCGCCACTGGAGCGTTGTCTCCCCGGCGTCGTGGGTGAAGGCGAGCGGTTCGCAGAGCGGGGACCCGCCCAGATGCGCCGCCCAGCCCGCCGGCACCGGCGTCCCCGATCCGCGCAGATGCTCGGCGTTGACCTCCAGGCGGTACCACCACCGTCCGTCGGTACCGACGAAACACCGCCGGGTGCCCGCGACATCGTTCCTCGGGACGTACGGAGCGTCCGAGCCGCTGTCGGTCTGCTCGGCGAGACACAGCCAGCCCCGTCTGCTGCGGGCGAAGCCCGGTGCGTTCACATTGGTGCGCACCGAGGCCGCCGACACATCGAACCGTGTGGTCAGGGTGGAGATGATGGTGTTGATCTCGGCCTCGCCGCCCGCTCTCTCGATCTCCCGGACGATCATCTCCCTGATGCCGAGGTACTCCTCGCCGCCCCAGCGGCGCAGCCCGTAGAGGTTCCGGCCGAGGCGGATGAACCGCTCGTCGATCCATATCTGACTGCGCACACTGCTGAAGGCGGTGCCGTCGGCCAGCTTCTCGTGGATCGCCTCCATCGGGAGGGGAGCGCCGTGCAGGGCCAGGACGGCGGCGGCCCGGTCGTTGACGGACCGGCCCCAGTGGACCAGTCGCCCCTCCATCACCCGGAACCGGCCGATCTCGGCGGCCCAGTCCCCCAGCACCTCGCCCCGGACACCGAACCGGGCCCCGAGCGCCACCGCCTCCTCCCAGCCGAGCGGGGTCTCCCCGCAGGCGGCGAGCAACTCCTCCCGCATCGCCGACCGCAGCTCGGCCGGATCGCCGCGGACGATCCATCCGCTGTCCACGGTCCGGTCGGGCAGCAGCCGGGCGACGACATCACCGAGCGGCACCCCGAGGGTGCCCACCAGGGCGGTGTGGTCGGGGTGCAGCGCGTGGGCCTCGCCCACCGTCGCCACGCTGCCGAGCCGTTCGGCCACCGCCGCCAGATGCCCGGCGAACGCCCGCCCCGCTCCGCCGCCGTCGGCGGAGCCCGCGAGCCACCGGTGGACGATCTGCGCAATGCCGCGCTCCTGCTGCCGGATGCGCTCCCGGCTGACCGAGAACCGCTCCCCGAGCGCGCCGAGTGTCTCCGGCCGGCCGGTGAAGATCCGCTGACCGGCGATCACCACCGTGCGCTCGTCCCAGGCCGCCGTGAGACCGTCGAAGGCGGCCAGCGGGGCCTCCATGAGCGCGGGTGTGACGGGCTCGGGAAGCCCGGAGACCTCGACGGCGGGCCGGGGGTCCGGCTCCGCCGGTTCGGCGGCCGGCTCGGGCCCCGGCTCCCGCTCTCCTTCCCGCTCCCGATCCCGCTCCTCCTCCGGAGCGCCGGAGCCGTCGTCCGCCCCGGCGATCGCCGGGGCCGCGCGGCGCGGCGCGCCGCGCGGCCCCTGAAGGACGGCGAGCGCGGCACGCACCTCGGCCGGAGCGTCCTCGGGGAGCCACGCGGCGATCACGGCCACCGCCGCCGTCCACGGGGCACTCTCCGCCGGACTCTCCGCGACGCCCTCCCCGGTCCCCTCCGCGACGGTGCCGCGCCCGTGGAGCCGGTCCAGAACGCGCGCGAACAACCGGGCCAGCGCCTCGTCGCCGTCCCCGTCGGCGGCTCCGGACGGGCCCGTCGTTCCCCCGGCCACCTGGGCCACCGTGCGCCCGGGGCGCGTGACGCCGGGCCCGTCCAGCAGACGCAGCACGGGTATCACATCGCCCAGTTCGGCATGGGGCCACAGGGCCCGCAGCGACCGCGCCACCAGCCGGCTCAGCGCCTCGGCGCCGGTGACCCGCTCGACCTCCATGAGCGCGGTCGCGTGCCACCAGCCGAGCGGCAGGCGCCTGTCCTCCAGCAGCGCGGCGAGCCGGTGCGGGTCGGCGTACCGCACGGCCGGGAGGAGGTCGGCGAGGGACGTGGATGCGTGGGGCACGGCAGATGTCATGATCGGGCGACACTCCGGGGCTCGGGAGAGGGAACGTCCTCGACTGCGCTGTGGTGATGACGAAGGTATCCGCCACCACTGACAGTCACCGTCGGGCTGACGGAGCGGCGGTCGCGGCGGCCACTCGTGCGGGCAACGGCGGATGCCCGCAAGGGAGTTCCCGGCCGGGTCCCTGACTTCCCGGCCGGGTCCCTGACTTCCCGGCCGGGTCCCTGACTTCCTGGCCGGGTCCCTGACTTCCCGTCGAGCCCCCGACTTCCCGCCGGGCCCCCGACTTCCCGCCGGGCCCCGGGCTTCCCCGTACCCCCGGCCGCGTACCCCGGCCGGCCCCTACCGGGTCACGGGCCCGGCTTCCCCGTGCTTCGGTCGCGGGCCGTCACCGCCGGAGCGGGGGCGGCGGCGGGGCCGCCGAAGCCGCCCGCCGGGCGGGGTGTTCCGTCCGCCCGGCCGGGCCTGCCCGCCTCGCCGGCGAGACAGAGAAAGGCGGCGGACCGTTCGGTGAACAGGGCGGCGATCAGCGCCTGGAGCTCCGGGAACCGGCGGTGCGCCGTGCCGGCCCCGAGGCCGGCCTCCCGCGCGATCTGGTTCAGGGGGACCGGGGCCCCGCGCTCCGCGAACATACGCCCGGCCGTCTCCAGGAGCAGCCGACGGCTGCGTTCCGCGTCCGCCCGCGGCGGGCGGTGAGTCTCCTCCGTCATCGCCGCGCGCCCTCGGGCCCGGGCGCGATCCGATGGTGCCGCGCGGTGCCGGACCCGGGCCCCTCGCCGCCCGGGGTGGGCCCGCGCCGGGCGCGTACGGCCCGGGAGGTCCCGGGCCGCCGCCGTCGGAGGGCATCGGATCGGAGGGCATCGGGGCGGAGGGCATCGGGCCGGAGGAAGCGGCGCCTCAGAGGGCATCGAGAACGAAGGACGCCAGGACCGTGGCCCCCGCCAGGATCAGCATCAGCCCCCGCCCCTTCCCTCCCGGGGCCGCCCGCACTTCCTCCCCGGCCGCGGGCCGCCGCGTCTCCTCCACCGGAACGCCGGGCACCACAGCGCCGGGAGCGTCCAAGGGGGTCCCGGTCAGCTCCAGCAGCCGCAGGACGATCGCGGGAGGCCGGCCGGTGAGCGTGACGGGGACACCCACCCGCGCGGCCCGGTTCCGCGCGTTCTCCAGAAACGTCAGCCCGGCCGAGTCCAGGAGGGTGACCTCCGTGAGGTCGATCCGGATGTCGGCCGGACGGCAGGCGACGCACAGGGCGAGCGCGGCGGCCAGCTCGTCGCCGATGTCGTAGCCGACCTCCCCGCTCAGATGGACGACGGCACGATCGTCACGGGCCCCCGGGTCACCGGTGAACACCGTGCGGTGCGCGAAGGGGACTCCTCGCCACGGAGAGGGCTGGTCCCTGGGCGCACGGGATTCTCCTCCGCTCACGCGTCTCCTCCCGGCATCGGGGTCCGGAGACGGAGGCAGGGCCAGTCGCGCGGCAGCCCGGACGGGCTGGGGGTGAGTGCATCCATGCCGGGTACCTACTCGGGGCAAATCGGCTTCTCTTGGTTCGTGGGCAGGTCTGCCGGGGCGCGCCACAGGGGCGGAACAGGCGAATGGGCCGATCCCACGAGGTGTGCCTGCGCTGCGGAAGCACTGGGAAGACGCGTGCCCCGTCGGCCGGGCGGTAAACCATCCGCGTCCCGCGCCTATGCGCCACGAGCCCGGAGTGCCGACGCGTGGAGGAACTCCAGGGCGTCCAGGACGATGGTGCGGTCGTACCACGACAGCCAGTTCGCCACCTGCCGGCCGACATGGGCGAGGGCGTCGGTGCCGGCCTTGCTCAGCCCCTTGATGGGCCGGCTCATATGGGCGGAGACCATGCCGACGCACTCGCCGCCGTCGGTGGTGAGGGGAACACTGTGGCAGGCCCTGCTTCCCGCGGTCAGGATCACCCGTCTGGATTCCTCGGTGAACACCGGGTCGGTGGCGACATCGCGGACCGTGACCTGGTCGATGTCGCGTGCCGCCCTGCCGCACGAGGTCCCCGGCTCCGTCACGCCGACATGGTCGAAGAAGGAGACGAACTCGGCGCCCAGGCCGGTGTGCTTCGCGATGCGCAGACCGGTCCGGGAGCGGTCCATCAACTGCACATTGCCCATATCGGTGCCGGTGATCTCCAGACAGGTGGAGAGCGCGGTGCCCAGGACGGCGCCCCGGTCGGCCCGCGCCGCTCCGTCGAGCGACAGCAGCGTGAGGCCGGGGGGCGCGTGCCGGGCCCGCCCGGGAAACCAGAGCGGTGTGCCGTCGGCGGGGCGGGGTGCCTTGGTGACGGCGTCGGCGAGGGTGTGGAGTTTGACGTTGTGGTGCTGTGACGCCTGCCGCAGCAGGGTGAAGGCGCTCTCCGCGTCCGTCAGCCGGTAGCGCTCCCGCAGGATGCCCTGGGCGTGCGCGACCAGCGGGCGGTTGCGCGCCATGGCCCGCAGCTGACGCATTTCCTCGTGCAGCCGGGCGATCTCCTCATCCGCCGAGGCGCCCGAGCCACCCGCCGAGCCGCCCGAGCCGCTGTCCGCCATGGTGGTGCCGTCCATTCCGTCTTCCTCCGCTGCACTCTGTCGCGGCCGCGAGCCCGAGGGTCCGGGGGCAGCACACGAGGCTCCGCGAGGTCTTCAACGGTGAGAGGCTCGCTCGGTGTTCCTCGCCCGGGCGGAAACAAGGAAAGGAGGGAAAGAGAAGGAAAGAGAAGGAAAAGGAAAGGAATGGACGGGAAGAGAGGGGAAAGACGGAGACGGGTGGTGTACGGAATCCGGCGGACCCGGGTCCGTAACCGCCTGCCGCCCGTTCCTCAGGCGCGCTGGGCCCGGTCGTGGACCTTCTTGGCCGTGGACCCCAGGATCTCCCCGTACATCTTGGTCGGGGCCAGGGAGTCGAGCGCGGCGTTCATCGAGACCAGGGTGCCCTTGCCGGTGGTGGTGTTGAAGTCGGCGAACCAGGGGCCGCCGCTGGCGCCGCCGCTCAGGCTGCACGGGATCATCTGCGTGCCGTGCTCCTTCTTCGCCTTTCCGGAGCAGCGCAGGAGTTCCTCACCCCGGTACGGACTGGTGGCGGAGTAGCCGAAGGCGGAGACGGCGCCGCCGACGGGGCGGTTGAAGGCGATGGCCTGGCCGCCCACGGCGTCGGTGAGCTTGCGGCCCTTCCTGTCGGCGTCGACGGTGAGGGCGGCCATGTCGTTCACGGAGTCCCTCTCCCAGCTCCGCGGGGTGGCGGCGCTGCGGACCGCGAAGACGCCGTGCGGCTGCTTGCCCTTGCTGTACCCGGGGACGAACACCATGTCCATATGGGTGTTGACGGGGGAGGAACCCCGGCGCACACAGTGCGCCGCGGTCATCACCACGGACTTGTTGGCGCTCTTCACGGCGGTGCCCGAGCACCAGGTGTCGTGGCCGTTGGCGTTGACGAAGAAGAGCCTTCCCACGGTCTTCAGCGGGGTGCCGCGCCAGGGCTTGGCATGGGGTCCGGTCGGACCGAGCTCCACCGACGTGCCGACGGCCTTGATCCGGGCCGGTGTCCAGTGGGCGAGGGCCGCCTTGCGCTCCTTGGCGGTGTACTTCAGAACGGAGACCGGGTCGGGTGCGGCGGCCCGGGCGGGTGCGGCGGCCACGACCGGGACGGCGAGCGCGAGGACCGTACCGGCCACGGCGAGTCCCGTGGCCCGGCCACGAAGACGCCGGAACGGGGAGGTCGGGATTTCGGTCATGGCGGGTGTCTCCTCGGCCGGCGCGGGCGGTGGACGGGGGCTGTCCGTCCGTACGCACTACAGGAGCGCCGAACCCGCCCGCCCGGTTGGCGCTGTCGACGTTCTGTGACACGCGTGTGCGGATACGCGAACACATGATCGCCGACCGGGGAAGCCACGGAGCCACGGAGCCACGGAGCCACGGAGCCGCCGAACCGGCGCCCCCGCCCCCGCCCCCGGAGCGGCACACCCCGGTGACGGCCGGTGCCGGCCCCCGGTGACCGCCCGCCCATGCCCCCGCCGTACTCAGCCCCCGGCCCCCTCCCGCTTGCGGTAGGTACGGACATCGATCTCCGTGGAGCCGAAGATCGTCACGGCGTCGACCGCGACCAGGTCCCACGGCACCGTCGTGAACACCTCCCGCAGCTCCTCCTGCTCATCGAAGTAGTCCCGCCGGATCGCCACCACCGCCACACCGCCCGGCCGCAGCCATCTGTCCATGGTGCGCACCGAGCGGTGCCCCGCGTGGTTGCGGGTGAGGACGCCCGATGACATCACCCCGTCGAAGCTTCCCGCCGGGAAGAACCCGGTGTCCTCCTCCAGGTCGCAGCGGTGGTGCGCGCGGTAGACCCCCTTGCGGCGCGCGACCTCCAGCATCTCCGCGGACAGGTCCACCGCCTCGACATTGACCCGGCCGAGCCGGTGCAGCTCCTCACCGCACAGTCCCGTGCCCGCGCCCGCGTCGAGGACCCGGCTGTCCGGGTCGGGGAGCGCGCGGGCGAGCGCGCGGGCCGTCGCGACCGGTGAGACGCGATAGGCGTCCCCGAGATCGTCGTCGTAGGTGGCCGCCCACGCGTCGTACTTCCTCGCCAGGGTGTCGCGCTCCACCGGCTCGTAGATCCAGGAGAGCAGTTCATCGATGTCGCGTGCCACGTCAGGCCGCCTTCCGGCAGATGAAACAGGACCAGGCGACCTCGCCCGCGTCGACCGCGTCGATCATGGCCCGGTACGGAACCGTCAGCTCCGGCGCCAGCTCGGCCACCCGCCCCACCAGCAGTTCGTACGTACGCCTGAGGTGGCCGCTCAGATCGCGGCTGCTCTCGACGGCGAAGCCGGCATCGCCGAGGTGTGCGGCGTACCGCTCCGCGCTGAGCGCCGGCTCGAACAGCAGACGGTCGTAGACATGGCGCCGGGTCGCGGAGCCCACCGGTGTCCTCGGGGTGGTGAGGTCGTCGAAGGCGAAGACCCCTCCGTCCCGGAGCACCCGGTGCACCTCCGCGAGCGCGCGGGGGCGGTCGTGCACATGGTAGAGAGTGGCCTGGCTCCACGCGTGCGAGAACGACCCATCGGGGTACGGAACGCGCTCCGCGGACGCCTTCCGGAAGGTCACGCGTGCGGCCGGGTTCGCCTCCCGCAGACGCTGTGCGTTGGTGACACGGACCAGGCTGAGATCGATGCCGGTCACCCGGCATCCCGTGGTGCGGGCCAGCCAGACCGATGTGGTGCCGTTTCCGCATCCGATGTCGAGCACGGCGGAGTCCCCGTCGATCCCGCTTCTCGCGAGCAGCTCCCGATCCCAGTCGCGGAACGCGGCGGCGAGCCGTTCCGCGGTGTCCGCCCCGCCCGGCGGCCGTGCGCCGGCCAGGTCGGGGAAGTAGCCGTAGTGCAGTCCTCCCTCCGGGTCCCAGAACGATCGATAGAGATCGTCCTGGTGGTTGTAGTACCGCTCCGTGTCACGTTCGGTGAACAAGGGCGTCACCTCCGGTCGCGCAACGACGACATGGATCTGTCGATTTCGTCGGCCGGCGTGAACAGGGAAGCCCGGCAGCGCTGTTCTCCGTGGCCACCGTGGTCACCGTGTGTTCGGTGTGCTCGGTGTGCTCGGTGTTCTCCGTGGCCACCGTGGAGCGGAATCCGCTCCCGCCCCGTGTCGCGGGCCGGGCATCCGCCCCACCCGAAGGCCGCCGGGAAACGACCCGCCGAACACGCCCGCGACCACCGGGACCCGTATCGCGCTCACCGGAATCGCCCGCCGCGAAGCCTGCCATCAGACTCCGGCCACCGGCGGCGCGCGTCCAATACACGGGGGTAATGGCAGCCATCACCCCCCTTTATCGCACCGGGCCAGCGGCGGCGCACGGGGTCGTTCCGCGCCGCGCCTCCGTCCCGGCCGTCTCAGCGGTACGCGGCGAGTGCGCCCGTGCGGCGGACATCGAGCGTCACGCAGTGGAACCCGCCGCCGAGGGTCCTGGAGTGGGTGAGCTGTGCGGGGATCACCTCCACGCCGTGGCGCTCCAGCTCCCGGATGAGCGCCGGCTGCCGCTTGTCCACAATGGCCCTGCCGGGCGCGATCACCAGCAGATTCATCGCGATCCACACCGACGACCTCGGATGGTCGCCGACGAATCCGGTGTCCACCGGCTCCGGGCAGACCACCCGGTCCCAGCCGCGCAGGAATCCGGGCATATTGGCGTCGTTGACCCGTGACGGATTCACCAGCACGAGCCCGGGCCGCAGTGGCACGATCGTCGAGTCGACATGGGTGGACGAGTAGAGGCCCTCGCACGGATGCACGGTGTACTGATCCCCGAGCGTCGACTGAAGCCAGCGCGCCCCGCGCATGTTGCCGCTGTCGGAGACGAGGTACAGCAGATCCGTACCGAACCTGAGCACGTTCGCCGCGTCGAAGGCCGGTTCCAGATCCCGCAGCCGCTCTCCCGGTGGCGCGCTCGGCTCGTACATGTCGTCGGTCAGCTGGGGCTTGGGCGCCGACAGCCAGCGGGCGCCGCTCTCGAAGTACTCCAGGAACAGGTCCTTGTAGGCGAATCCTTCCAGGAACCGGGAGCGGAGCACCATCGGCGTCTCGATGATGGAGGTGCCGACGGTGAGGAATCCGTCCCGGGGGCAGTAGTCGTAGAAGCCGTCCGTGCTCCAGTCCGGGGTGGAGACGGTGGACTTGTGGTCGCGTCCGCCCGGCCGCCGCACGGAGACCCCGAGGCCCGTGAGCAGCTCGGTCAGCTCGGTCAGCTCGGCCTCGGTCTCCTCCACCACCCGGGCGGGGAACGGGCCGGACGGGATCTGCCGCGGGTCGTCCATGTCCGGGTACTCCGTGGCGATAAGACTCCGATCCGCGATCGGCACCCGCGCACCTGCCATGGTCCCCACGACGATTTCCTCGAGCGGGTCCCATTCCGTGTGCACATCGACCAGGCTCATCGGTCTGTCCTCCCATGCCGGACGCCGCGAGTACGGCGTCAGTCAGTCGTTCGAACACCGGGTCAAACGATCGGGCAGTAGTGAAGCCGTCCACTGGGGGCGACAAGGCGGCCGACTCGAACAAGCCGGGGAATCCCCCCGTGACACCGGGGCCGGCATCGAGTGGCTCATGCGGAACCCGCGCCGGATGAGGCGGGCGGGTTCATCGCCGCGCCGCAGCGGGTAGTTGTCGTTGGGGTCAAGTATAACGGGAAACCGAGTTGGGCGAACAGTGCGCCTGGGTTCCCAACGTATGTCCCAGGGGGACTACTTGGGTGAATACAAGGGGTTTCGGGTCGTCGTGATCGTGCCGACAACCGTACCTATCACCAGAGTTGGCTTGACATTCCTTGGAAACATCCACAACAATCTCACATTCTCGTGTGAGGAGACTCATCGATGCCCATCGACCCGGTCTTTGCCACACGGTGGAGCTGTTACTCCTCAAGAATCGCGCGGAACGCAAGGCCGGAGCGCTTCTCGCCGGGATCACCCCGGATGACGCCTCCATGGGCGTCCACGGCGGCGCTGTCCGGCCGATGACGAGTCCGCTCCGAGGAGCGGTGAGCGGCGCGACCCGTGAGGTCGACGCGCAGACGCACGCAGAGGCAAGGGGACACTCAGGATGCTGATCACAGCGGTTGGCCGGGGATTCACCCATCGGACCTGCTCGGCGCGGGCGTCCGACAGCCGGCCGGGGTGTCCGTCGTCCAGATCGGCGGTCCCGGGCGCGGCAGTCTCCTGATGCCGCTGGGCAGCGCCCCGGCCGCTCCGGTGGCCGGGGCGGTGTCGTGAGGGTGCGCGCGGCTTCTCCCGGTGCGAGCCGCCGCCCCACGGCCGGACGCTCCGCGCGCCGGTGGACCTTACGATCGAACACGCGACGGCAGTGGTGACATTCGCCCCGTCGCATCACACCGTAATGACGCCCGCCATCCCGATGGGCGCATTCACGGTTCGCGGAGTCGGTGTCCGCTCCCTCCGGTGCGCGGACACCGAAGAAGCCGTCCCAACGGGTCCGAATGGCGAACCTGTTCAGTGGCCCGCGCCGGAGGTGATGACGTGTACGACACGACTGCCGAACGGTACGAGACTCAGCGCCCGCAGTGGAGCGAAGCTCCCGGCTACCCCCATCAAGGCGGAACACCATGACCATACGGGTACTTATCTGCGATGAACTGCCGGTTATCGGCGACGGCTTACGCACGTTACTCGACGCCGTTCCCGACATCGACGTGATCGACACGACCGACAACGGCATGGAGGCCATTGTCCTGGTCCGCACCACACGGCCCGATGTCGTCGTGACCGATCTGAACCTGCGGACCATTTCCGGTCTGGAGATGATCCGCAGACTCGGAAAAGAGGACGAGCCCCCCAACATCGTGGTGTTCACCGGATACGACGCGGACAAGACGGTCAGCGACGTGCTGCACTCCGGCGCGAGCTGTCTGCTGGGCAAGGACGCCAGCCCGCAGGAGCTGGTCACCGCGATCCGGGCGGCGGCGGCCGGGCGCACCCTGCTGGCGCCGGACATCGCGGAACGCCTGGTCACCTGGTTCCGCGAGCAGCCGGACACCCTGGAGTCCGAGCCGTGCCCGGAGGTGACCGAACTGACCCCGAGGGAGCGGGAGGTGACCCGGATGGTGGCGCGGGGCATGTCCACCGAGGAGGTGGCCCGCGAGCTGACCATCGGCGAGGCCACCGTGCGCACCCATCTCTACCGGGTACGCACCAAGCTCGGTGTCCGCGACCGCGCCCAGCTCGTCTCGCTGGCCTACCGGACGGGGCTCATCCAGTCCGCCGGGCGAGATCCGGGCGACGGGAGTCCGGGGCGGCCCGAGGACCTCCGGGCGGGGTGACGCCGGCGCGGCGCTCACCGGGGCCGGGCCGCCGGCACGACCGGCGGCTCCGCGCCGTCCGCGCCGTCCGCGCCGAGGGTGCGGCGGGCCAGGTCGAGACGGGCGGCACCGGCCAGCCGCCACAGCGCGGCGGGCTCGCCGTACCGCTGGGACTCGGCCGCCGCCAGCCGGAAGTAGCGGTGCAGGCCGAGTTCCGCCGTCATCGCCCGGACGCCGCAGCTCTGCATGCAGAGGCGCACCACCTCACGCGCGGTCTCGGCGGCCATCGCCAGTGCCACGACCGGGGCGGTACCGGCCGGATCGTCCCCGGCCGGGGGATGGCCGTCCGGGACCTCGTCCCGGCCGTCCCGGACCTCGTCCCGGCCGTCCCGGGCCCCGGTCCGGTCGCGCCCGGTCCCGGGACGATCGTGTGGGGTGTTGTTCCGGTCATTCCCGGTCCCGAGGTGGTCATCCCCGATCCCGGACCGGGCACGCCTGGCCCCGGCAAGGTCGCCCCCGGCCCCGGTCCGGTCGCCCCCGGCCCGGTCGTGCTCGGGACCGGGCCCGTCGAACCCGCTCCCCACCCCCGTCCCCGCCCGGTCATCAGCCCCGGTTCCGGACCGGTCGCCCCCCGCCCCGGCCCTGTCGTGCCGGAGGGCGCCGGACCCGGCCTCCCCGAAGCCTGGCACCCCGTGCCCCGTCCCCGAGTCCGCCAGCCACGCCCCCCGGTACACCACCGCCCGGGTCGCGCGCAGCGCCACCATGGCCCGCGCCAGCGGGAAGGCCACCGCGGGCAGATCGCGGAGCCTGGTGTCGAACTGCCGCCGGACACCCGCGTACCCCACGGCCACCCGGTGCGCGCCCTCGGCGATCCCCAGCAGATACGCGGCCTGCCGCAGCCGCCCCCGCGCCAGCGGGCCGCCGGGGGAGTCGTCCAGCTCCGCGACCACATCGGCCGCCGTGAAGGGCGTGGCGTCGAAGCGGACGACCGGCGGCCAGCACCCGGTCTCCACGCCGATGCCGGGCGCACCGCGCTCCACCGCGACGAGCACCGGACCGTCACCCGTCGCCGCGGCCACCAGCAGCGGCCCGGCGGGCTCCGGGTCGTCGACCGTGGCCGCGCCGGTCAGCTCCCATCCGCCGGAGCGCGGCTTCGCGACCACCCCGCCGCCCACCGGCAGCGCCTCCCACCCGGCCAGCGCCGCGCCGGCCGGCCGGCCCGCGTCGGCCGCCGTGGCGCCGGCCCGGTAGGAGTTCCCGCGCGCCGCGTGGCCGAGTTCCTCGCTGACGAGCACCCCGGCCGTCAGGCCGAGGCCGAGGCCGCCGGCGGAGGCGGGACGCTCGAAGCCGCCCGCGCCCAGCCGGTCGAGCACCGCCCGCGTGGGGCCGCCGGCTCCATCGGTGACCGGCGGGCCGTGCACCCCCGGCCGCGGGGGGACGGCGGCGAGGGAGGTGCGCAACGCCCCGCGCAACTGGACGAGGAGGGGATCGGGGGTGGGGTCCATCTCAGCTCTCCTCCTGTCCGATGGAATGCCCGATGGAGTGTCCGTTGGAGTGCCCGATGGAGTCGAACGCGGCGGCCATGATCTGGAGCATCACCTCGGAGGTCCCCGCCGAGAGCGTGAGCCCCGGCGCCTCCCGGTGGGCGGAGTCCAGGGTCACGGCCGCCCCGGTGCGGTTCGCCCGCTGCTCCGGGCCCGGGATGCCGGAGGCCCACGCCGCGATGGACCCGGCGAGTTCGCTGCTGTGGTACTTGGCCACGGCCGCCGCGACCGGATCGACCCGGTCGGACGCGAGACCGGTGAGCACCTCCCAGGCGAGCGCGTGATCCGCCGTCAGCGCGCCGTCCCAGCGGCCGATCCGCTCCAGGTGCGCGTCGTGCGGCGAGCCCGGATCGCGCTCGATCAGCGCCTCCAGCGCGGCCTCCAGCCAGCGCTCCGCCCGCAGGTGGTAGTCGAGTCCGGTGCGCTCGATGGCCAGGGCCTCATTGAGCAGCGGCCACCCCTGGTCGCGCGGCCCGATGAGGTCGTCGCCCGACACCGGCACGGCGTCGAGATCGACCCGGTGGAAGTGCTCATCGCCGATGCCGTCCAGCGTCGTCACCGTCACGCCGGGGGAGCCCAGGTCGAGCAGGAACAGGCTGATGCCCTGGTACTTCCCGGCGCCCGGTGTCGTACGGGCGGCGCAGAGACCGAGGTCGACGAAGCGGGTCTTCAGGCTGAAGACCTTGGTGCCGGTGATCCGGTAGCCGTCGCCGTCCGGCTCGGCCGCGGTCCGCAGCGCGCCGAGATCCGATCCCGCGTCCGGCTCGGTGTAGAGCACCGAGGCGAAGCGCTCACCGCGCGCCAGCGCGGGCAGATGCCGGCGCTTCTGCGCTGTGCTGCCCGCCATCAGCAGGAACTGGCCCACGATCTGGATGGTGTTGACGTGCAGGGTGTCCGGAACCCGCGCGCGCACCAGCTCCTCGGCGACGATCGCGGCATCGGTGAGCGGGCGGCCCGCTCCGCCGAACTCGGGCGGCCAGTGCACGGCGAGCAGCCCCAGCCCGCCGAGCAGGCGGTACAGCGGCCGTACATCCGGCTCGAAGCCGTCCGCGCCGGTGGCCTCCACCACCGCGGCGCGCACCTCGGGGGAGCGCAGCGCCCGCCGTGCGTCCGCCCGGAACCGTTGCTGCTCCTCGGTGAATCCGAACCGCATATGCGCCTCCTCAGGGGGCGAGCGTCTCTTCGATCGCGGCGACGACCCGGCTCAGCGCCGGTTCCGTGAACAGGGTGTAGTGGTCACCGGGCAGGTCGCCGGCGTGGAAGGGCCCGGTGCACACCGCCCGCCACTCCTTCTCCACGGCGGCGGCGCGCGGCGAGGTGGCCAGCAGGGTGACCGGCCCGCCGTAGGGGCCCGGCGGGCGGTACGACTGGAGCGCCAGCGCGCAGGACCGGAAGACGGCGTAGCGGCCGGCCAGCTCCTCGTCGGTCAGCTCCGGATCGACCTCCAGCGACCTCAGCGCCTCCCGGACACCGGCCGCGCCGGCGGCCGGCCCGTCCAGCACTCCGCGTACCGCCGGCCCGTCCAGTACTCCGCGTACCGACGGCCCGTCCCGGCCCGCCAGCCGGGCGACGTCGTGCACGAACCGCCGCCGCACCGTCGGCTCGTCGAGCGGTGAGGGGTCCTCGTCCCAGGAGGCGTCCAGCAGCACCACCGGCGGCCGTGCCCCGGTGTCCCGCTCCAGCTGCCTGGCGACCTCGAAGGCGAGTACGCCACCGTAGGACCAGCCGGCCAGAGCGTACGGCTCGGCGGAACCGGCCGCCGTCAGCGCCCGGGCGATCCGGGCGGCCGTGGCCGTCACACCCTCCCGCGGGGACACGGCGGCATCCCGGGGATCGGCGGCGAAACCGGCCACACCGATGCCCTCGCGCACCGCCCTGACCAGGGGTACGTAGCAGAACAGCGCACCGCCCGAAGGGTGCAGCAGGATCACCCGCGGCGGGCTCGGCCCTCGCATCGGCACCGGGACCCGGCCGCCGTCCTCCCCGCCGGACAGACGCTCCAGCGAGCCGAGCGGATCGTCGCCGCCGGGCCGCGCGGCGCGGGCCGCGTCGATGACGGTGGCCAGATGCGCGACGGTGGGGGAGACGAAGAAGTCGCCGAGCGCGATCTCCACCCCGAACCTGCGGTTGATCGCCGACAGCAACTGGGCGGCCTGGAGGCTGTTGCCGCCCGCCCGGAAGAAGTCGTCGCGCACACCGAGCCGGACCCGGCGCAGCAGCGGGGCGAGCACATCGCCCAGCAGAATCCGCTCCGTCGCGGTACGGGGCTCGTCGGCGGGCCCGCCGCCCGCCGACGCGGGGTCCGGCGGGGGCAGTCTGCGCCAGTCGACCTTGCCGCCGCTGGTCAGCGGCAGTTCGCCGAGGGCGACGAAGTACGACGGGATCATGTACGACGGCAGCAGCTCGCCGAGACGCTCGCGCACCGACGGCAGCCCCTGCTCGCCGACCCCCGTCACCCAGGCGACGAGGTGCTTCTCCCCGGTCTCGTCGGTCCACGGCCGCACGGTGGCCTGACCGATTCCGGCGACCCCGGCCAGCGCCGACTCCACCTCGCCCAGTTCGATCCGCAGCCCGCGGATCTTGACCTGCTGGTCGAGCCGGCCGAGGAAGACCAGCCGCCCGTCCGGCAGCCGCTTCACCAGGTCCCCGGTCCGGTACAGCCGTCCGCCCGGCGCGGTGCCGAACGGGTCGGCGATGAACTTCTCCGCCGTCAGAGCGTCCCGGTCCAGATAGCCGCGGGCCAGCCCGGCACCGCCGATCACCAGCTCGCCCGGGACGCCGACCGGCACCCGGCGCAGATCGCGGTCGAGCACATGCGCGACATGGTTGGCCATGGGCCGGCCGATCGGGGGCGAGGTCTCCCAGGTGCCCGCGCACTCCTCGACGATCATCGTCACCGTGCACTCGGTCGGCCCGTAGCCGTTGAACAGCCGCCGGCCCGGGTTCCACCGGTTCACCAGCTCACCGCTGAACGCCTCGCCGCCGACGAACGCGATCCGCAGATCCGTGAACCTCTCCGGCGCCAGCAGCGGCATCACGGTCGGCGGCAGATCGATGACGGTGATGCCCGCCCGCTCCATCAGCGACTGGAGCCGGTCGATCGAGACCCGTTCGTCGTCGGTCGCCAGACACAGCCGTGCCCCGGTCAGCAGCGCGGAGAAGGTCTCGAACACCGAGACGTCGAAGGTCACCGACGCGAACCCGAGCACCCGGTCCGCCGGGGTCAGATCGAACAGCTCCCGCGTGGAGTCGATGAAGTTGACCACGCCCCGGTGTTCGAGCAGCACCCCCTTCGGCCTGCCGGTGCTGCCGGAGGTGTAGATGATGTACGCGACATCGCCGGGTGCCGCCGCGAGCGGGGGATCGCGGTCCGGCATCGCCGCCAGCTCCGCGCCGGCCTCGTCCAGCATCACGACGGGCGCGGCGACCGCGCTCACGGCCCCGGCGGCCCCGGTGTGCGCGAGCACCATGCGCAGACCCGCGTCGGCGGCGATCTCCGCGACCCGCGCGGAGGGGTGCGCCGGATCGAGCGGCACATAGGCGGCGCCGGTCTTGAGCACCGCCAGCATCGCCGTCGTCAGCTCCGCGCTCCTGCGCAGACAGAGACCGATCCGCGTGCCCGGCCCGGCGCCGCGCCCGCGCAGCAGGGCGGCGAGCCGGTTGGCCCGGGCGTTGAGTTCGGCGTAGCTCGTCGCGGTGCCCGCGACGACGACCGCCACCCGGTCCGGAGCCTCCGCGACGCGGGCCTCGAACTCCGCCACCACGGTGGTCTCGCGCACCGGCCGCGCCGGTCCGCCGGCGGCCTCCGCGAGGAACTCCCGGTCCGCCGCGCTCAGTACGTCCGCCGCCGACAGCGGGGCGTCCGGGCC
Source organism: Streptomyces sp. NPDC001889 (assembly GCF_053594535.1). NCBI lineage: Bacteria > Bacillati > Actinomycetota > Actinomycetes > Kitasatosporales > Streptomycetaceae > Streptomyces > Streptomyces sp. NPDC001889. Next base: position 26,909 of record NZ_JBSFER010000023.1, on the reverse strand, counting down.
GGCGGTGAGGGTGTGCAGCAGCGCGTCGTAGTGGCGGGCGAACCTGGCGACGCTCGCGTCGTCGAAGAGACCGGTGTCGAACTCGACGGTCAGCCGTGCGCCGGAGCCGTCGCCCGGCCGCTCCACCAGGTCCCAGCTCATGTCGAACCGGGAGGTGGCGGACGGTACGGGCTCCTCCGTCGCCACGAGTCCCGGCAGGCCGGCCGTGGTCCCCGCGTCCCGCCGCGCGGCGAAGACGACCGGGAAGACGGGGGGCCGCGCCGGGTCGCGGGGCGGGTCCACCGCGTCGAGCAGCTTGTCGAAGGGCAGGCTGCCGTGGGCGTGCGCCTCCCGGGTGGCGCGCGAGACCCGCCGGACCAGCTCCCGGAAGGTCGGGTCGCCGGAGACGTCCCCGCGCACCACCGTCATCTGGGCGAAGCACCCGATCACCGAGGACACGGAGTCGTGCCGGCGGCCCGCGTCCGGCGTGCCGATCACCAGGTCGTCCAGGCCGGAGTAGCGGTGCAGCAGGGTGAGGAAGGCGGCGAGGAGGACGTCGGACGGGTCCGCGCCCTCCTCGCGGGCCAGCTCCCCGGCCCGCTCCAGGCCCTCCCGCCCGACCGGGAACACGCCCGAGCCGCCGGCGAAGGCCGGGGTGTCGCCGCGCGGCCGGTCGGCCGGGAATTCCAGCACCTCGGCGCCCGCGAGCCTCTCCCGCCAGTACGCGGCCGGCCCGTCGAGCCCGCCGCCGTCGAGCCGGCCGCGCTGCCACAGGGCGTAATCCGGGTAGTGCGCGGTGAGTTCGGACAGCCGGGGCTCGTCGCCGTCGCGCAGGGACCGGTGGACCTCGGCCAGTTCGCGGGTCAGCACACCGAGCGACGGGCCGTCGAGGACGAGGTGGTGCCCCTCGAAGAGGAACAGGTGGTCGTCCGGCGCCACCCTGATCAGCGCCGCGCGCCACAGCGGCCTCCTGCTCACGTCGAACGGTGCTCCGAGCCATTCCGCCGCGTGTGCCCGCGCGGCGGCGAGCCGCTGCCCGTGGTCGCCCTCCGCCGTTTCGATCAGCGGCAGCTCGACCGGGACCTCCGGGACGACCTCCTGCACCGGGCCGCCCTCGCGCTCCACGATCGCGGTCCGCAGCGCCTCGTGCCGGGCGACCACCACCGCCAGCGCCGAGCGCAGCGCGCCCACCTCCAGATCACCCCGGAGCCGGACACACAGCGGCACATTCCACACGGGGCTCTCCGGTCCCGGCCGGCCGAGGGTCCACAGGGCCTCCTGGGTGGGCGACAGGGGAGTCGGACCCGTGTCGCCGCGCGGCGTCGGGCCCCGCCCGGCCGCGCCCTCCAGCTGCGCCCGCAGCCGCGCCAGGAACCGCGCGCGGCGCTCCGCCGGCAGCGCGGCGAGACGCTGGGTCATATCGGTCATCGGGGGCTCCTTCCGGCCGGCGGCGCCCCGGTCACCCGGTCGTCCGGACGGACGGGCAGCCGCGCCAGCTCCGCGAGGGCGATGGACAGCACATCGATGCCGCGCAGATAGTCCGACAGCACGATGTGCTCCGTGTCGGCGTGATCGAGTCTGCTGTCGCCCGGGCCGTAGGTCGCCATCGGGATGTCCCAGACCTCGGCGAGGGTGTTCATGTCCGAGGTGGCCGTCTTCACCACGAGACGGGGCTGGGCGTGCAGCCGCCGGATACCGGAGACCAGCGCGCGGACCACCGGCGTGGCGCGGCCCGCCCGGCAGGCCGCCACCGAGTTCAGCACGTCGAGGTCACCGGCCGGCAGACGGTCGCGCAGCTCCCGCACCAGCGCCTCGCTGTCGAACCCCGGGGGGGTGCGGACGCTGAACTCGGCTGTCGCCGTGGTCAGATCGGCGTTCAGCCCGCAGAGCGTCGCGCCCGGCCGGGCGAACACATCGTGGCCCGCGTCGGGTCCGAGCAGATCGACCAGGGCGGCCCAGCAGGCGACCGCCAACTCGGACGCCTTCGGCGCCGGGTTGCTCGGATGGGTGGCGGGACACCTGACGGTGTAGCGGAGGTCGAGCTTGCCCTTGTAGCCGAGGACCACACTCGACCAGCCGCTCGGCTCACCCACGATCAGGGCGTCCGGCCGGTCGTGGGTGGCCCGGACCGCCATCGCCCCGCGCGAGCCCGGGGTCTCCTCCTCGACGACACCGATCACCACGATCCGGCCGGGGACGTCCACCGCGCCGGCCGCGGCGCAGATCATCGCCGCCAGCGGCCCCTTCGCGTCCACCGCGCCCCGGCCGTGCAGCCTGCCCCCCTCGGAGCGGACCGGCAGCCGGCCCGGGACGGTGTCCAGATGCCCCAGCAGCATCAGGGTCGGGCCGTCGCCGCGTTCGATCACGCCGATGACATTGCCCACTCCGTCGATGTGCGCCGCGAAACCCAGGTCCGCCATCGCCTCGGCCAGGAAGTCGGCGAGCGCGCGCTCCTGGTAGGACGTGGAGGGGATCTCCAGCATTCCGCGCAGCAGTCCCACGGCGTAGGTCTCGGTGACGCCGCCCGACCGGGTGAAGGCCGAGTTCATCGCGGGGCTCGTTCCCGCAGATGTCCGACGATGCGGTCCGCGACATCGACCCGGCCGCCGAGCGCGGAGTGGAAACCGCTGAACTCGACCCGGTGGTTGACCTCCAGCACCAGCAGCCGGCCGTCCCGGTCCTCGATCAGATCGACACCGGCGATATCCGCGCCGACGGCGGCGGCGGCGGCGACCGCCAGCCGGGTGATCCCGGGAGTCGCCTCGCACGGGCGGGCCTGCGCGCCGAGCGCCACATTGGCACGCCATGTCCCCCCGGTCCGGTGGACGGCGCCCAGCAGCTCACCGCCGACCACGATCGCTCTGATGTCCCTGCCGGGCCTGTCGATCAACTCCTGCACATATCCGAGGTGCGACTGCGGGCCGGGCAGCGCGGCGACGTACTCCAGCACCCCCTCGGCACCGGCGCGGTCGGGCAGCCTGACCACCAGCCGCCCCCACGAGCCGACCAGCGGTTTGATCAGCGCCGGATAGCCGATGGAGTCCAGCGCGGCCAGCGCGGCCTTCGGGGTGAGGCCGAGCGCGGTGCGCGGTGTCGGCACCCCGGCCGCCCACAGCGCCATCGTGGTGCGCCACTTGTCACCGCACACCTCGGTGGCGTCGGCGCTGTTGACCACCAGGGCCCCGGCGGACGCGAGGGCACGGGCCGCGTACGCCGCGCGCACCTGCCCGATCTCCCGGTTCAGCACGAGATTCCAGGGCGGCTCACGCCGTCCGGCCGGGAACCACTGCTCCCGTGTGTCGACGTGGTCGAAGGGCACACCGTGCCGGTCGAACGCCTCGAAGAGGCGCTTCTCGTCCGCGCCGACCCTGCTGGCGAGTACGGCGATCCTGCCGTCACCCGGGTGCTCTGGTGTCGCTGACACGTGACCTCCGTAGTAGGACCACTGGTGGACCGGACCGGACGGCACAACCGGTCTGCCGCGCCGAAGGGACGTTATCGGCGGCCGGGGCGGAGCGCGTCCGCTCCAGGTTCAACCGGGGGCAAGCGACGCGCTGACTTTTCTTCCGCGCGGGTGCTCCTATCGCTTACCCGGCCCGGGCATCGGCCGTGCCACTCTGGCAGTGGAATCCGAATAGCCGTCGGAATGGTTCACCGCGGGATTTCTCTCCGATGGCCCGTCAGCAGCGCCAGTGGGAAGGGGAAACCGTGGAGCACATTCCGGAGCGGATACCGGTGCTCGCCCTGTGGAGTGCGCCGCGCTGTCGCTCCACCGCGTTCGCGCGGATGATGGCGGAACGCGGCGACCGCACCGTTGTGCACGAGCCGTTCTCCCATGTGGCCGACTTCGGCGAGACGAAGGTCGGCGAACGCGTCGCGCACACCGAGCAGGATGTCATCGCGGCGCTGCGTGCCGCCGCCGCGCGGAAGCCGGTCTTCTTCAAGGACACCACGGACTTCCACTACCCGGCACTCCTCGCGGACGAGGCATTCCTCGCGGCCGCGACCCACACCTTCATCATCCGCCACCCCGCCGAGGCCATCGCCTCGCACCACGCGCTCAATCCGGACCTCGGCCGCGACGAGATCGGCTTCGCCTGGCTGTACGAGATCTTCACGGCCGTGCGGGACGCCACCGGCACCACCCCGGTCGTGGTCGACTCGGACGATCTGCTCGACCGGCCGGCCGACACCGTGCGGGCGTACTGCTCGGCCGTGGGCATCCCCTTCCTGCCCGAGGCGCTGAGCTGGCAGCCGGGCATGAGATCGGAGTGGCGGGCGACCAGCCGGTGGCACGAGTCGACGAGCAGGACCGCCGGCTTCACCCGGGGGCCGGGCGAGGGGGCCGGGACGGTCGCCGCGAACCCGGTGCTCCGGGCCCACCGCGACCACCACCTGCCGTACTACGAACGGCTGCGCGCCGTCGCGCTCCGGCCATGACCGCCGCCCGGGCCGGAACAGCCGGCCGGACGGCCCTGTGAGTACACCGGAACATCGATGCGGATATTCGAGGTGATCACGGTGAGTACGGAGATCGCGGCGAGTGCGGAGCATACGAATCAGCAGTCCGGACGGGGAATTCCCCCGTGCGTTCCGGTGAGGGGGACGGCATGACGGACATCGCTCTGTCCTCCGCCGTGAGCCGGCTGTGCGATCCGGTCGACCTGTCCGGCCATCGCAACAATACGGCCGTCTCCGCGGCGACGGCGACGAAAGCCGGGAAGTTCAATGTGTGGGGGAACTCCTATGCCGCCGAGTATCTGCCCGAAGGCGGCAGCCTCGTCCGGGTGGGCGGTGTTCCCTTCCTCTTTCCCCCGGTCTGCGACGGTCCGGACAACATCCGCTGCGCCGGTCAGTTCCTCGGGGTGCCCGAGGGCCGCTACGACTGGGTCCATGTGCTGGCGGCGGCGGAACGGCGCTGCGAGTCCGCCGTCGAGCTGAACTTCGCTGACGGCTCGGTCGACGCCGAGGCGCTGCGGGTCTCCGACTTCTGGTCGGCGCCCGCGTGGTTCGGCGAGATCAAGGCGTTCGAGAGCCTCGTCATGCACTACCCCCACCATGTGCAGCGAGGTGTGTCCGCGGTCATCTGGGCACAGCGCGTGCCGGTCACCCGGCGGGCCGCGCTGGCCGGCGTCCGGCTGCCCCGCAATGTCGCGGTCCATGTCTTCGCGGTCACCCTCCAGCGGGCGGAGACCGGTCATGACCGGTGAGGCGACAGCACGGACGTACATGATCACCGGGCCGGAGCCCGAGCTGTGGTACCGCGACCTGATCAGCTGTCTCCAGGCCACGTTCGGATCGCTGGTGGCACGGGAGGGCGCCGACCCGCTGGCCGTGCTCGGCGCGGGCTGGCGGTTTCTGCACCTGCCGGGCGATGTCAGATCCGAGGAGTTCTACTACCCCTGCCCGCCCGGCGAAGCCGCCGGCTCCGATTCCGATTCCGGCTCCGGATCGGGATCGGGCTCCGGCTCCGGCGGCGATCTCGGAGCCGCGCTGGCCCCCCACCACGGACTGCGCTCGCGCTGGTGGCACCCCGCCGACGAGGACGACCTCTGGCGGGAGGTGCGCGAGACACTCGCCGACGACCGGCTGGTCATCGCCGCCGTGGACAACTTCCATCTGCCGTTCCGGCCCGCGTACGGGGATGTGCACGCCGCGCACCTCGTGATCGTCCACGGCCTGGACGAGGTCCGCGGACTGGTGTACGTCTCCGACGCGATGCCGCCCGCGTTCCGCGGCACCGTCCCGATCGAGGCGTTTCTGCGCAGTTGGGGCTCGGCCAACCCGACCGACGTCCAGGACGCCTTCTTCAGCGACTCGCGGATCGGCAGACGCTGTCTCGACGTCCGCCTCGACACCCCGCCCCCGCCCCTCACCCCCGCACTGCTCGGCGGATTCCTGCGCACCGACAACGAGATCTTCACCACCGCGGGCCCGGACCGCACCGGACTGGCCGGATTCGACGCGTTCACCGGGGAACTCCTCGACCGGTGCCGGGCCGGTGACGCCACCGCGCTGCGCGAGCTGTACCCGTTCGGGTGGGGCATGCAGGCGCAGGCCTCGCTCCACGGTGAGCTGCTGCGCCGCTGCGGCCGGGAGTGGGGCGATCCGGCGCTCGCCGGGGCCGGCCGGGCGGTCGAGTCCGTCGCGCACGCGTGGACCGGACTCCGGATCACCGCCGCGCACGGTCTCGGCGACCCCCGCGCCGTCTCGGCCGACATCGCGCACCACGCCACCGTGTTGCGCGGCATGTACGCGAGCGCGGTCGACGCCGTCGGCGCGGCGGCGGCGGAGCTGTGACGCCGCGCGGCTCGACCCCCCGTGACCAGAGAGGACAGTGATGAGCAAGCTGGCAGCGTTCGGCGGTTCCGCGGTCGTGCCGAGGGACCGGCGCCGGGTGGACTGGCCGCTGGTCGAGGACGAGGACCGCAAGGCCGTCATCGACGCGCTCGGCGGCTCCAGAATGGTCTCCGACACGGACGGCGCGAATCCGGTCTCCGCGCTTGAGGAGCACTGGGCGCGGCGGTTCGGCTTCGGCCACTGCGTCGCCGTCTCCACCGGCACCTCCGCGCTCTCCCTCGCCCTGGCCGCACTCGGTGTCGGGCCGGGCGACGAGGTGATCGTGCCCGCGCTCAGCTTCGTCGCCACCGGGCTCGCGCCGGTGCACCAGATGGCCGTCCCCGTCTTCGCCGACATCGACCCGGTCACCTTCAACATCGACCCGGACGATGTGGAGCGCCGGATCACCGACCGGACCGCCGCGATCATCCCGGTGCATCTCCACGGCGCGCCCGCCGACATGGACCGGATCACCGCCATCGCGCGCAGACACGGCCTCGCCGTGGTGGAGGACGCGGCCCAGGCCCCCGGGGCGACCCACCGGGGGCGGCCCGTCGGCGGGATCGGCGAGGCGGGCGCGTTCAGCCTCCAGGTCACCAAGAACATCCCCACCTGCGGCGAGGGCGGTCTGCTCGTGACCGGCAGCGCCGACATCGCCGAGGCGGTCCGCAAGGGCCGGCAGTTCGGCGAGGTGATCGAGGCCGGGCAGGAGCGCGACTACATCTCGTACACCCTCGGCTGGAACCACAAGATGAACGCCATCCAGGCCGCGTTCACCGATGCCCAGCTCACCCGGTTCGACGACTACGAACACGCGCGCCAGCGCAATGTCGCGGCCTTCCTCGCGCGGCTCGCCGAACTGCCCGGCCTGCGGGTGCCGACCGCGCTCCCGGAGACCACCCACGCCTGGCACATCCTGAGGTTCCGGTTCGACCGGGCCGCGTTCGGTCTGGAGGGGGTCCCGCCCGAGGCCCTGCGCTCCGCCCTGCGGCGGCTGCTGCGCGCCGAGGGCGTGCCCATGTCGCGATACCAGCTCATGCCGCTCCCCGACCAGAAGGTGTTCGTCGACCGGGTCGGCTTCGGCGGGGGCTACCCCTGGTCCGTGACCGGCGCACCCGCGCCGGTGGCGGGGGAGGGCTACCCGGTGGCCCGCGAGGTCGTCGCCGGCACGCTGACGCTTCAGAAGCGCCACCTCCATCCGGGGTCCGGGGATCTGCTCGGTCTCTACGCGGAGGCCTTCGAGAAGGTGTGGGCCCACCCCGACATGGTGGCCACGCTCGCGGCGGCGGCGTCATGACCACCACCCGGACGGCCACCCGGGACACCCTGGAATCCACCGCCGCGCGCATCCGCTCCCATATCGTCGACATGTGCGCGGGCCCGGAGGGCGGCCACCTCGGCGGCGCGTTCTCCTGCACCGAGGTGCTCACCGCGCTGTACTTCTCGGTGCTGAACGTGGACCCCCGGCGGCCGGACGACCCCGACCGCGACCGCTTCCTGCTCAGCAAGGGCCACGCCGCCGTCGCCCTCTACGCGACCCTGGCCGAACGGGGCTTTCTCCCCGTCGAGGAGCTCGCCGGATACGGACGCCCCGGCAGCAGGCTGATGGGCCATCCCGTGCGCGCGGTCCCCGGAGTGGAGCTGCCGACCGGGTCACTCGGCCACGGTCTCGCGCTGGCCTGCGGATTCGCGCTGGCGGGCCGGTACGCCCGCCGTGACGCGCGCAGCTTCGTCCTGCTCGGCGACGGCGAACTCCAGGAGGGCTCGGTGTGGGAGGCGGCCATCGCCGCCGCGTCGCTGGGGCTGGACCGGCTGGTCGCCGTGGTGGACCGCAACGGGCTCCAGCTCACCGGTCACACCGAGCGGATCGCGCCGATGGAACCACTGGCCGACCGCTGGCGCAGTTTCGGCTGGGCGGTGCGCGACGTGGACGGCCATGACGCGACCGGGCTGGCGGACCATCTCGCCGCCGCCCCGTGGGAGCCGGGCCGGCCGAGCGTACTGATCGCCCGCACGGTCAAGGGCCAGGGGTTCCCCGTCCTCGCCGGCCGGGCGGCCAGCCACTATGTGACGCTGTCGAAGCGCAACCACGCACGGGCGAGGGCGGCGCTGCGGACCGGGGACACCGCCGGATGAGCCGCGCGACCCGAGAGGCCTACCGGGACCGTCTGCTCCCGCTGCTGAGCGCGCACCCCGAGGTGATCTGTCTGGACAGCGACACCGGCCTGTTCAGCGCGGAGCACGCCGAGACCGCCGGTGAGCAGTACCTCAACCTCGGTATCGCCGAGCACAATCTGATGGGCGTGGCCGCCGGTCTCGCCGCGTGCGGCCGGATGCCGTTCGTCAACACGATGGCCGCCTTCGCCGCCTCCCGCGCACTGGAGGCGATCAAGATCGATATCGCCTACAACCGGTTGCCGGTCCGCATCATGGCCACGCACGGCGGGCTCGCCGCCGGCCATCTCGGCCCGACCCACCAGGCCCTGGAGGACCTCGCCGTCCTGCGGGTGCTGCCGGAGATGACCGTGGTGGTGCCGGCCGACGCCGCCGCCACGGAGGCGTTCGTCGAACAGAGCCTGAGCCTGCCAGGACCGCTCTACGTCCGGCTCGGCCGCAAACCGTCGCCGGCGCTGCCCGTGTCGCCGCCACCGGTCATCGGACGGGCGCAGACGCTGCGGCGGGGCGGCGACGTGGTGCTCGCGTGCTGCGGCCCCTACCCGGTGCTCGCCTGCCTCGCCGCGGCGGACGTCCTCGCCGGGCAGGGCGTCGAGGCCACCGTCCTCAACCTGCACACCCTGCGGCCGTTCGACACGGCGGCCCTGGTCGCCGCGGCGCGGCAGGCCGCGCTCGTCGTCACGGTCGAGGAGCACTGGCGCAGCGGCGGCCTCGGCGGCGCGGTCGCCGAAGCGCTGGCGGAGGCGGCGCCCACCAGGGTGCTGAGGCTGGGGGTGCCGGACCGGTTCGTCGACGCCGTCGGCAGTCAGGAACACCTCGTCACGCACTACGACCTCACCGCGGAGCGGGTCGTGAGGACGGTCCGTACCGCCCTCGGCACGGCTGCCCCCTCCGGGACCACCGATCGGAAGGACACCCTCACATGACCACAGCGGCGCAGACCTGTCCCGAGTGCGAGGACGAGGTGAACATCAGCGATTCGGCGCGGCTCAACGAGATCGTCGAGTGCGCGGGCTGCCGGAGCGAACTGGAGATCGTGGCGCTGGGCCCACCGGTGCTCGCCCTCGCGCCCGAGGTCGAAGAGGACTGGGGGGAGTAGACCGTGCGCGGACCCATGACACGCGGTGGACCCGTGCCGCGCGGTGGACCCGTGCCGCGCGGCGGGCGGCCGGCACACGGCGGACGGACGGCACCCACCGGGGCGCGGCCGTGATCCGCGCCGCGGTGGTCGGCGCGGCCGGCTACATCGGCGGGGAACTGCTGCGCCTGCTCATCGGCCACCCCGAGGTCGAGGTGGTGGGCGCGGTGTCCTCCCGGTTCCCCGGCCGGCGGGTCGACGGTGTGCACCCCAATCTGCGCTCCGCCACCGACCTGTTGTTCTGCTCGGCCGATGAGGTGGACGAGTGCGACACCGTCTTCCTCGCCACACCGCACCGCGCCGCCATGACACAGATCGACCGCTGGATCGGACAGGCCAAGCAGGTCATCGACCTCACCGGGGACTTCCGGCTGGACGACACCGAGGTCTACCGGCGCCACTACGGCACCGAGCACGCGGCGCCGCGGCTGCTCGGCGACTTCGTCCCCGGGATACCCGAGCTGCACCGGGAGCGGCTGGGCACCGCCGACCTGGTCAGTGTGCCCGGCTGCATGGCGGTGGCGGGGGTGCTCGCCCTCCACCCGCTGGTGACCCGGGGCCTGATCGAGCCGACAGCGGTCCGCTTCGACGCGCGCACCGGGTCCAGTGGTTCCGGCGCGACCGCGGGCACGGCGAATCTGCACGCCGAGCGCAGCGGGGCGATGCGGGTGTTCGCCCCGACCGGGCACCGGCACGAGGCCGAGATCTCGCGGCACCTCGGCATCCCGGTCACCATGACCGCGACCGGAGTCGAGGCGGTGCGCGGTGTGCAGACGATCGGCCACGCCGCCCTGCGCCCCGGTGTGGACAAGGCGGCGGTGCGCCGGGCCTTCCGCGAGCAGTACCGGAACGAGCCGTTCGTCCGTCTGGTGGCCCACCAGCGCGGCACCTTCCGCTACCCGGAGCCGAAGATCCTGCTGGGCTCGAACTTCTGCGACGTCGGCTACGCCGTCGACGAGGAGGCCGGGCGGCTGGTGACCATCGCGGCCCTGGACAACCTCATGAAAGGGGGCGCGGGCAACGCGGTGCAGTGTCTGAACATCCGCATGGGCCGGCCGGAGACGCTCGGCCTGTCCTTCCCCGGCCTGCACCCCCTCTGACCCCCCGGTGACTGGAGACACTGTGATCACCAGACCGCTGACCGTCGTCAAGTGCGGCGGCAACCCCGCCGTCGACGCCGCGGGCATCTGCGCCGACGTCGCCGGACTCGTCCGCGCCGGGGAGTCCGTACTCCTGGTGCACGGAGGGTCCGGGGAGATCGCCCGGCTGGCCGGGAGACTCGGCGTACCGCAGCGCACCCTGGTCGCCCCGGACAGGGTGTCCACCCGGTACACCGACCCCGCGACCCTGGAGGTGGTCGTCCTCGCGCTGGCCGGCGGGGTCAAACCGAGGATCGTCGCGGAGCTGTCCCGGCACGGGGTGCCCTCGGTCGGCCTGACCGGCCTGGACGGCGGCATGCTGCGCGCGCGCCGCAAGTCCGCCGTACGTTCCGTGGTGGACGGCCGGACGACCCTGGTCCGGGACAACCTCAGCGGCCGGCTCAGCGAGGTGCGGCCCGAACTGCCGGAGACACTGCTCCGCTCCGGCTTCGTGCCCGTGGTCTCACCGCCCGCGCTCGACGAGCACGGCCATCCGGTGAATGTCGACGCCGACCGGGTCGCGGCGGCCCTCGCCGTGGCGCTCGGGGCCGGCCGGCTGGTGCTGCTGACCGGCGCACCGGGCGTACTGGCCGATCCCGGCGACGACACCAGCACACTGAGCCGCTGCGAGGTGCCGGCGACCGGCGCGCCCGGCCGGTACGCCGGTGGCGGCATGGCACTCAAACTCGTCGCGGCACGGGAGGCCCTGACCGGGGGAGTGGAGTCGGTGCGCATAGCGGACGGGCGGGTCGCCGACCCGGTCAGCCGGGCGCTGGCCGGCTCCGGGACCGAGGTCACCGTGCGGGGACCGGAACCGGCGGCCACCCGCCCGCGCGAAAGGGAGATCCGGACATGAGCGAACCGAACGGCGGACCGGCCGCGCGGCGGGGCGGCACGCCCCGGCCGCCCGGACCGCCGCGCACGGACAGGACCACCACCATCGAGCGGGGGCTGTCGTGACCGCCGTCGCCCGGGCGGCGGTCGGCGCCGCATCCGGGCACACCGACCCGCGGCCCCCGCCGGGGGTGATCCCGCTGACCCATCTGGAGATGCTGGAGTCCGAGGCCGCGCACATCTTCCGTGAGGTGGCGGGCGAGTTCGACCGGTCGACGCTGCTCTTCTCGGGCGGCAAGGACTCGATCGTGATGCTGCATGTGGCCCTCAAGGCCTTCGCGCCCGCGCCGCTGCCGTTCCCGCTGCTCCATGTCGACACCGGCCACAACTTCTCCGAGGTGATCGCCTACCGGGACCGGACGGTCGAGCGGCACGGCCTGCGGCTCGATGTGGCCTCCGTGCAGTCCTACATCGACAGCGGAACCCTCCGCGAGCGCCCGGACGGCACCCGCAATCCGCTGCAGACCGTGCCGCTGCTGGACGCGATCCGCGACCACCGCTTCGGCGCGGTGTTCGGCGGCGGCAGGCGCGACGAGGAGAAGGCCCGCGCCAAGGAGCGCGTGTTCAGCCTGCGGGACGAGTTCGGGGCCTGGGACCCCCGCCGGCAGCGGCCCGAGCTGTGGCAGCTGTACAACGGCCGCCACGAGCCCGGTGAGCACGTCCGGGTGTTCCCCCTGTCCAACTGGACCGAACTCGACGTCTGGCAGTACATCGAGCACGAGGGCATCGAACTGCCCGGGATCTACTTCGCGCACCGGCGGAAGGTGTTCCGGCGCGGTGGCATGTGGCTGGCACCCGGCGAGTGGGGCGGCCCCCGGGACGGTGAACCCGTCTCCGAGCGGCTGGTCCGGTACCGCACGGTCGGTGACATGTCCTGCACCGGGGCGATCGACTCCCCGGCCTCGACGGTGGGGGAGGTGATCGGGGAGATCGCGGCGAGCCGGGTGACCGAGCGCGGCGCGAGCAGGGCCGACGACCGGATGTCCGAGGCCGCCATGGAGGACCGCAAGCGAGAGGGGTACTTCTAGCCATGCCGGCGGAGGTCGCGGAAACACCAGCGCACACCGGAACACCGGCGGACACGCGGACCGGAACACCGGCGGACCCGCAACCCCGGACAGCGGCGCGCACCGGAGCGGAAGCGGAAGCGGATGCGGATGCGGAGGGCCGGGCGGGCGCGCAGGGCCGGGCGGGCGCGGAAGGCGAGGGCCGGGCCGGGCCGCCCCGGCGGCTCCCGGGCGGCCTGCTCCGCCTGGCCACCTGCGGCTCGGTCGACGACGGCAAGTCCACCCTGGTCGGACGGCTGCTGTACGACACCAAGTCGGTCCTCGCCGACCAGGCGGCGGCCATCGAGGAAGTCTCCCGCCGCCGGGGCCGGGACGGCCCCGACCTGGCGCTCCTCACCGACGGCCTCCGGGCCGAGCGGGAGCAGGGCATCACCATCGATGTGGCGTACCGCTACTTCGCGACACCCCGGCGCCGGTTCATCCTCGCGGACACACCGGGGCATGAGCAGTACACACGGAACATGGTGACCGGCGCCTCCACCGCGGATCTGGCGGTGATCCTGGTCGACGCCCGCCAGGGAGTGGTGGCCCAGACCCTGAGGCACTGCGCGATCACCGCCCTGCTGCGGACCCCCCATGTCGTACTGGCGGTCAACAAGATGGACACCGTCGGACACCGGGAGTCCGTCTTCACCGCGATCGCCGCCGAATTCGCCGAGCGGGCCCATGAGCTGGGACTCGCCGACGCGGTCGCCATCCCCATGTCGGCCCTGGCCGGCGACAACGTGGTCGAACCGTCCACCAGGATGGACTGGTACGGCGGGGACACGCTCCTGGCCCATCTGGAGAAGGTGCCGCTCGGCGCGGACACCGCCGGTGGACCGCTGCGCCTGCCGGTGCAGTACGTGATCCGGCGCCCGGACGGCGGCGCGCGGCCGGCGGAACGCTGGCCGGCCGGGCAGCTCGCCTCCGGCCGGCTCTCGGTCGGCGATCCCGTCATCGTGCAACCGGGGGGCGCGACCAGTACGGTCGTGGGCCTCACGGTGCTCGGCAGGGAGACCGGCACCGCGTGGGCGCCGCAGTCGGTCGCCGTCCGTCTCGCCGACGAACTGGACGTCTCCCGGGGCGATGTCCTCACCGCGCACCCCGCCCCCCGGCCGCTGCGGCGCCTCACCGCCACCGTGTGCCATCTCGACGACCGCCCCCTGCGCGCCCGGCAGCGCGTGCTGCTCAAGCACACCACCCGGACGGTCCCCGCCGTGGTGGAGCACATCGACTACCGGATGGATGTCACCATCGCCCGCCGTCTGCCCTCCCGGGACGGCCTCGGCGCCAACGACATCGGCGGTGTGCGCATCCGCACCGCCGAGCCGCTCGCCGTGGACGACTACGCGGAGAACAGACGTACCGGATCGTTCCTGCTCATCGACCCGCGGGACGGAGCGACGCTCAGCGCCGGAATGGTCGGGGCCGCGGCCCCGCCGCCCCCGCGCCCGGCGCGCGGACGACCCGCCGCGAAACCTCGGCGGAAGCAACGTACGACTGACGAAATCGCCTCGGACGGGACCTAGCCTGACGCCATGAGTGACTCACCCTCCCCCCAGGACCACATCGCCCTCGCCGAGCAGTGGAGCGCGCGCAACTACCATCCGTTACCCGTGGTGCTCAGCCATGGGGAAGGCGCCTGGATGACCGGTCAGGACGGCCGGCGGTATCTCGACTTCCTCGCCGGGTACTCCGCACTCAACTTCGGCCACCGGCACCCCGATATCGTCGCCGCCGCGACCGCGCAGCTCAACCGGCTCACCCTGACCGGCCGTTCCTTCCACCACGACCAGTTCGGACCGTTCTGCCGTGAGCTGGCCGAGCTGACCGGCACCGAGATGGTGCTGCCCGCCAACACCGGCGCCGAGGCCGTCGAGGCGGCCGTGAAGATCGCCAGGAAGTGGGCCTACCAGGTCAAGGGCGTACCGGACGGCGCCGCCGAGATCGTGGTCGCCGGAGCCAACTTCCACGGCCGCACCACGACCATCATCTCCTTCTCCACCGACGAGGCCGCCCGCAAGGAGTTCGGCCCGTTCACGCCGGGCTTCACGGTGGTGCCCTTCGGCGACGCCGACGCGCTGCGCGCCGCGATCACCGGGAACACGGCGGCGGTGCTGCTGGAGCCGATCCAGGGCGAGGCGGGTGTGATCGTCCCGCCGAAGGGATACCTCGCCGAGGTCCGCCAGGTGTGCGACGACAGCGACACGCTGTTCATCGCCGACGAGGTCCAGTGCGGCCTGGCCCGCACCGGAGCGACGCTGGCGCTGGACGACGAGGACGTCCGCGCGGATCTGTACACCCTGGGCAAGGCCCTGGGCGGCGGGATCATGCCGGTGTCCGCGGTGATCGGCCGGGCCGATGTCCTCGGTGTGCTCAAGCCCGGCGAGCACGGCTCGACCTTCGGCGGCAACCCCATGGCGTGTGCCATCGGCCGCGCGGTGGTGCGGCTGCTGGCGACCGGGGAGTTCCAGCAGCGCTCCCGCGAACTCGGCGCGTATCTGCACACCCGGCTCGGGGAAGTGGAGGGTGTCGCCGAGGTCCAGGGCCGCGGTCTGTGGGCCGGTGTGCGCATCGCCGGCGGCCGCCGGACCGGACGCCAGGTGTCCGAGGCGCTCGCCGGGCGCGGGGTGCTCTGCAAGGAGTCCGGGGCGACCCTCCGGGTGGCGCCGCCGCTGGTGATCACCCGTGAGGAGATCGACTTCGGGGTCGAGGCGATCGCCGGAGCACTGGCGTGACCGGCCCGTCCGGCGCCGTCCGGAGGGCGGGGGGGACCGGCCCCTGAGCCCTTGTGTGCCGCGCCCCGCGGGGAACCCCAACTGATAGTCTCCGCAGCCGTGTTGCCGTTTCCGACCCCCGGCGTGCCGCCGCCGGGGGGTGAGAGAAGGAGCCACATTGTCCATCGATGCCGTACCCACCGGCCAACAGCCCTCCGCGGCCGCCACCGGACGGCCTCGCATCCTGGTCATCGGCGGCAAGCTCAAGCTTGTCCGCAAGGCCCGGGAACTGGGGCTGGACGTGGTGCACGTCCAGTACCCGGACGCGTACGACCGCGGCCACTGGCCCTACGTCGACCAGGCGCTGCTGCTCGACTACGGCGACATCGACCGGCTGCTGCCGCTGGCCCGGGCGCTGCACGAGACCAGTCCCTTCCGGGCGGCCGTGTCGGTGTTCGAGCTGGGGCTGCTGCCCGCGGCGCGGATCAACGAGGCGCTCGGGCTCGGCGGCGAGTCCGTCGAGACCGTGGAACTGCTCCTGGACAAGTGGCGGATGCGGCGGCGGCTGGCCGCCAAGGGCATCAGCCCGATGGCCTCCGCCGTCGGCCGCTCCACCCGGGACGTGCGGGAGTTCGTCGAGCGCCACGGCCTCCCGGTCATCGTCAAGCCGATCCGTGAGTCGGGCAGCGTCGGGGTGTTCTGCATCCGCGAGCCGGCCGATGTGGACGCCGTCGCCGACCGGTTCCGCGCCCTCGACGACGGGCACTGGGTCGCCGGGGACCTGTTCGGCGCCGACGCCTTCGAGGAGTTCCTCCTGGAGGAGTATCTGGACGGCCCGGAGATCAGCGTGGAGACCCTGAGCTTCGACGGCCGGCACGTGGTCGTCGCGGTGACCGACAAGGAGGAGTTCGGCGGCCCCGGGTTCGTCGAGATCGGACTCTCGCAGCCCAGCCGCTGCCCGGCGGACACCCTGGACGAGGTCACCCGGCTGGTGACGGACTTCCTCGACGCGATGGGGCTGCGCGACGGCCCCGGGCACACCGAGATCCGGCTGACCGCGAACGGCCCGAGGATCATCGAGTCCCACAACCGCATCGGCGGCTACGGGGTCAACGAACTGGTCGAGACCGCCTACGGCGTCGACATGGAGCGCTACACCCTGGGCGCCCCGTTCGGCCTGGTGGAGCCGCTGACCGCGTCGCCGAGGGCCCGGGGCGGAGCGGCCCTCCAGGCCCTCACACCGGAGCCCGGACGGGTCGTGGCGGTGAACGGCGTGGACGCCGTGCGCGCGGACCCCGCCTTCGTCGACCTCCATCTGAAGGTGAAGCCGGGCGATGTGGTGTCACCGCTGACCTGGAACGAGGACATCGGCGGCTATGTCGTCGCCCGGGGGGACACCGCCACCGAGGCCATCGCCCACAGCAGGCGGCTGGCCGAGGCGATCGACGTGCGCACCGAGCCCGTCGAGTGAGCAGCGCGCCGCCGGACGGGCCGGGCGTCGAGGAGCCGAGGTTCCGCGACGCGCTGCGCGGCCTGCCCGCCCGGGTCTGGATCATCAGCCTCGGCATCCTGGTCAACCAGATCGGCAACTTCCTTCCCGTCTTCATCGTGCTCTATCTGACCGGGCGCGGTTACTCCGCCGGGGCGGCGGGGCTGGTGCTGGGTGTGTCGGGTGTGGGCAAGGTGCTCGGCAACGCCATCGGCGGCCATCTCGCCGACCGGATCGGCCGGCGGTGGACCATCGTGCTGTCCGCGGTGACCACCTCCGGACTGACGGCGGCCGTCCCGTTCCTGGGACCGCTGGCGCTCATCGTGACGGTGGTCGGGCTCATCGGCGTCACCTCGCAGATCTACCGGCCGGCCGCCGCCGCCGTGCTGGTCGACTCCGTGGAGCCGACCAACCAGAAACGGCTCGCCGCCTTCGGGGTGTTCCGGTTCGCGGTGAACGTGGGCTCGGCCGTGGGCGGCGTCATCGGCGGTGTGCTGGCGAGCAGCTCCTACACGGGGCTCTTCCTGGTCAACGCCGCCGCCTGTCTGCTGTTCGGGGTGGTCGTGGCGGTGCTGCTGCGGGACGCGCGCCCGCCGCACCCCGCCCCGGACGGCGCGGACCCGCGACAGGACGGGGGGGTGGGGTACCGGCAGGTGCTCGCGGACCGCACCCTGACCCGCTTCCTGGTGATGACCGTGTTCGCCGAGTTCGTCTACATCCAGTCCACCGTCGGCCTGCCCCTGCACGTCGACGACGCGGGGCTGAGCGAGCGCGACTTCGGCCTCCTCATCGGGCTCAACGGTCTGCTGGTGCTGCTCTTCGAACTGCCCATCACCGGCGCGGTGGTCCGCTACCGGCCCGAGCACGTCCTGGCCGTCGGCAATCTGATCGTCGGTGTCGGTCTCGCACTGACCTGGTTCATGACCGACATGACCATGCTGGCGGTCACCGTGCTGGTGTGGACGTTCGGCGAGATGATCTCCAGCTCCATCTCCCAGGCGTATGTGGGCAGTCTGGCCCCGCCGCACATGGTCGGGCGGTACCAGGGGCTCCACGGTGTCGCGTACACGATCGGCACCGGCCTCGGACCGCTCATCGGCGGCGCCGTGTACGCGGTCGGCCCCTGGGCGCTGTGGGCGCTGGTCGCCGTGATCGGGGTGTGGTCCGCCCAGCTCAGCCTGCCGGCCCGCCGCACGAGATCCGCCGTGGCGGAACCGGGGTCCTGACCCGGCGGCGGAGCGGTGCGACGACACCGCGCCGCGCCGGCGCCTTCCCTGAACATCCGGAGTGGACAGGAGAGAGTTCGTGAGTGATTTCGCAGGACTGGTCGCGATCGTCACCGGCGGCGCCTCGGGAATCGGCCTGGCCACGGCGAGACTGCTGAGGAGCAGGGGAGCGAGCGTCGCCGCGTTCGACCTCCGGCCGGAGGGGCTTCCGGACGGCATCGTGGGCATCGAGGCCGATGTCACCGACGACGCGCGTGTCGAGGCCGCCGTGGCCGCCGTGGTCGAGCGGTTCGGCCGGCTGGACGTGGTGGTGAACAACGCCGGGATCAGCGCGGTCGGGGATGTCGCGGGGAACAGCGACGACGAGTGGTCGCGCGTGCTCGACGTCAATGTGGTCGGCATGGTCCGGGTCGCCCGGCACGCCCTGCCCCATCTGCGCCGCTCACCGGCGGCGGCGATCGTCAACACCTGCTCGATCGTGGCGTGGGCCGGTCTTGAGCAGCGGGTGCTGTACTCGGCCAGCAAGGGCGCGGTGTACGCGATGACCCTGGCCATGGCGGCGGACCATGTCCGCGAGGGCATCCGGGTCAACTGTGTCGCCCCCGGCACGGCGGACACGCCCTGGGTGGACCGGCAGATGGACCGGGCGCCCGATCCGGCCGCCGCGCGGGCCGCGCTCAACGCGTTCCAGCCGACGGGCCGTCTGGTGTCGGCCGACGAGGTGGCCGGGGCGATCGCCTATCTGGCGAGCCCGCTGTCGGGCACAACGGTGGGCACGGTGCTCTCCGTGGACGGCGGCATGCACGGCCTGCGCCTGCGCCCGCCGGCCCCGCGGTAGACCGGCGCTCGGTGGGCCGGCCCCGCCGCGCCCGCCGGGGCCGGACATCGGGCCGTGCGGGGCAGCTCCCCGGGAGGGGGCGGGGGGGCGATTTTCGGCCATCAGTGAGAGGGAGGGCAACGGGAGTCCGATCTTCCTTCTCTTCCCGGCCGGGAGCGGAGGAGCGGGGCCGTTCCCGGTCTCTCACCCCCCGACCCCGTGCGGCAGGGAGTCAACTTGTTCTCCAGCAGACAGCCAGGGCGCGGTGCGACCACCGTCACCACAGCCCTGGTGGCGGCGGCACTCGTCGCCGGAATGACCAGTACGAACGCCTTCGCGGACACCGGCACCGCGACCGGTGGCGGCACAGCCGCCGGCGGTGCCGGGACCAGCCTCCGGTGGGTCACCCTGATCACCGGCGACCGGATCGGTGTGGACATCCGGGACCGGGTCGTCTCCATCGAACAGGGCGAGGGGCGCACGAGGATACCCGTGCGGAGCTGGACCGAGCGGGGGCGCACCTACGCCGTTCCGGCCGACGCCGAGCGGCTGATCGCGGCCGGAAAGCTCGACCGGCGGCTCTTCGACGTCACCGGGCTGGCCGGCCCCGAGAGCCGGCGGGCCTACCGCGACGGTCTGAAGGTCGTCGTCGAGTACGAGGGCGCGTCGGCGGCCGGGGCCCGGCGGGAGGTCCGGGGCGACGCGAAGGTGGCGCGCACGCTGCCGTCGATCAACGCGGACGCCGTGACCGTGCCGAAGCGGGACGCGAGCGGACTGTGGGCCACCCTCACCGGAACCGGAACCGGTGGCGGGGGTGCCCGGACGGCCGCCACCGCCCCGGGGATCGAGCGGGTCTGGCTGGACGCGGTCTACACCCCGAACCTGGACACGAGCGTGGGCCGGATCGGCGCCCCGAAGGTGTGGCAGTCCGGATACGACGGCACGGGCGTCACCATCGCGGTCCTGGACAGCGGTGTCGACGACACCCACCCGGATCTGGCGACCCAGGTGGTCGGGGCGGCCAACTTCACCTCGTCCCCGGACACCAAGGACCGGCACGGGCACGGCACGCACATCGCCTCCATCGCGGCCGGGACCGGTGCCAGGTCCGGCGGCCTGCACAAGGGCGTCGCTCCCGGAGCCAAGATCCTCAACGCGAAGATCATGGACGACAACGGGACCATGGAGTCCGGCGCCATCGCCGCCGTCGACTGGGCCGTCGGCCGGGGCGCCGACATCGTCAGCATGAGCTTCGGCACCGGTGACACCCCGGACATCAATCCGCTCGAAGCCCATATCAACCGGGTGACGAAGGAGAAGGGCGTCCTCTTCACCGTCTCCGCCGGCAACGAGGGACCGAAGGCCGGCACCGTCGGCTCCCCCGGCAGCGCGGAAGCCGCCCTCACCGTCGGCGCCGTGGACGACGCCGACCGGATCGCCCCCTTCTCCAGCGTCGGCCCCCTGCACGCCGGGGTGATCAAGCCGGATGTCACCGCTCCCGGCGTGGGCATCACCGCCGCGTCGGCCCCCGGCAGCGTCATCGCCGGAGAGGTCGGCGAGAACCCGGCCGGCTACTTCTCCATCGGCGGTACGTCCATGTCCACCCCGCACGTCGCGGGCGCCGCCGCCCTGCTCAAGCAGCGCCACCCCGGCTGGACGGGGGAGCGGCTCAAGGCCGCGCTGACCGCGTCCGCCCAGGACGGCGGGTACTCCGCCCTCCAGCAGGGCACCGGCCGGATCGCCGTCGACCGCGCCGTCGAGCAGACCGTGGTCGCCGACGAGACCACCGTCCCCTTCGGCCGCCAGCAGTGGCCGCACACCGACGACCGGCCCGTGGCCAAGCAGATCACCTACCGCAACCTCGGCACCCACGAGATCACCCTGGATCTGGCGGTCAAGGGGCTCGACGCCCGGGGCGTGGCCGCCCCCGCCGGTTTCTTCGCGCTCGGCGCGGACCGGGTCACCGTCCCCGCGGGCGCCACCGCCACCGTGCCCTTCACCGTGGACACCCGGATCGGCGGCGACAACAACGGCGTCTACACCGCCGTCGTCACCGCGACCGGCGGCGGCCAGACCGTGCGCTCCACGGCCTCCGTGGACCGCGAGGTGGAGTCGTACGACCTGAGCCTCGACTTCCTCGGCCGGGACGGCCTGCCCGGCAAGGAGTTCTACACCCATCTGCGGCAGATCTCCGGCGCGGACGACGTCTCCGTCACCCTCAACGGCAGCGCCACCGGCACCGAGAAGCTCCGGCTGCCGAAGGGCGACTACGCGATCTTCTCCAGCCTGTGGAACGAGTCCGGCGGCTCGGACCGGCTGGTCCACCCCAGGCTGGCGCTGACGGGGAACACCTCCCTCACCGTCGACGCCCGCACCACCAAGCCCGTCGAGATGACCGTCACGGACCCCCGGGCCCGGATGACCGGCGCCGCGGCGGCCGTCACCGTCGGCATCGGTGAACGGTCCATGGAGTTCAAGGACCACGCCTCCGCCGGCTTCGAGGGCTTCCGCACCGCGCAACTGGGCCCGGAGCAGCCCACCGGTGTCGAGCTGCGGGACACCCTGTACGGCCAGTGGGAGCGCGACGCCACGACCCAGTACAGCCTCGCCGCCGGAGGCGAGGTGAAGCGGCTCTTCACCGGCTACACCCGGAAGTTCGGGCCCGCCGACTTCGCCCGCGCCACCGCGACGCTCGGCGCCTCCGTCCCGGGCAGGACGGGACGCACGACAGCGCTGGGCGGGAAGGAGCGCTTCGACCTCGGCTCCGAACACCCCTTCGCCCTGCCGGGCTCCCGGACCCACTACCTGGCCACCGACGGGAAGGCCAACCTCTGGTCCCTGACCGGGGCGCAGCTCGACACCCAGGGGTGGTCCGGGGAGATCGAGTACACCGCTCCGGAGCAGGACTACCGCCCGGGTACGAGTCACCGGGTGACGCTCGGCACCGCCGTGCACTCCCCGTCGATGCGGGGCCGCAACGGCGTCTTCCGCAAGGGGAACAAGCTGGAGTTCGTCGTGCCGCTCTTCTCCGACGGCCGCGGCAACACCGGCCGGTCCGCGTACTCCTCGGCGAAGTCCACGCTCCACCGGGGCGCGACCAGGATCGAGGAGAAGGAGGACGCGCTGACGGGCTGGCAGTTCTACGGCGTCGGCCCGGAGGACGCCGAGTACACCCTGACCACCTCGGTGACCCGGAGCCCGGCCGTCTCCGCCGTCGGCACCCGGATCGACGGCTCCTGGACCTTCCGCAGCGCCATGCCGACGACGGACGGCGAGACGCGCACCCCGCTGTCGACGGTGCGCTTCGGTGCCCAGGTCGACCTGGACGGCACCGTTCCGGCGGACCGCACGGTGACCTTCCCGGTGACGGTGCAGGGGCCCGCTGCGGGCACCGGACTGAAGTCCCTGGAGGTCTCGGTCTCCCACGACGGCGGCACGACCTGGCAGCGGACACCCGTCACCAAGGGGAAGATCACCGTCAGGAACCCCGCCAAGGGGAAGACGGTCGCCCTGCGGGGCGAGGCCGCCGACACCCGGGGCGGCAGGGCGAGCGTGACCGTGTACGACGCGTACATCGGCAAGTAGCCCCGCCGGCCCCCGCGCACGGCACGGGAGGACAGGGCCCCACCGCACGGATCGATGTGCGGTGGGGCCCTGCCGCGCTCCGGGGCACGCGCACCGCCGGCCGGTCCGGGCCCGCGCGTCCCGGTCCGGGCCCGTGCGTCCCGGTCCGGCCCGGGACGCGCGGGACGAGACCGCCTGGTACCGGGGCCACTCGCACGGGCGCATCCACGGCGTGGGCGGCGGACGGCCCGACCCGTGGGGCCTCCACGACATCCCCGGCGACGTCGGGAACGGGTGCCGGGATCTCAGCGGCGCCGGAGGCCCACGGCAGCCACCGGGTGCCGCGCCGCGGCGGCTGGTGCGACGAGCACAGGAGCTGCCGTGCCCCGGCCCGCCGCCGAGGCCACCCGGGCTTCCGGGCCGACGGCGCCGGACTCCGCGTGGCGCGCTCCGGGTGACCCCGCGCCCACCGGGCCGTCCCCCGGGCCGGGGAACGGCCCGCACCGCCTCCCGCCTCCCCGCACCGGGCGTTCACCGCGAGCGCGGAGGCCGCGCACGCGGGTGGTGTCACCGGCCGGTGCCGGCGAGGCCGCGGAGTTCGGCCGTGGCCTCCGCCGCGCGGGGGTGGTGGTGCTCGCTGAGTGTGCGCACCGCGGCGGCCAGCGCCGCGCGGGCCTCCGCCGGCCGGCCGAGGTGACGCAGCACGCGTCCGAGTTCGAGCTGTACGGGCCCGCTCCACGCGGGCATGTCCAGACCCTCGAAGGCGGTCAGGGCCTGCCGGAGGTCTGTCTCGGCCTCGGGGAACCGGCCGAGGGCCGCGTAGTCCCGGCCGAGGTGGTGCAGGGTGACGGCCTGGTAGACGGCGAGAACATGGGAGGACTGACCCGGAATCCTCTTCCGGCAGATCTCCAGACTGCGGCGGTGGATCGTCAGGGCCTGATCCGGGTGACCGCGCTCGCACAGGATCATGCCGAGGCTGTTGAGGGTGGTCAGTTCGGCGAGCCTGCTCGGGGGCGAGCTGTTGCGGCGGTGGCAGTCGGCCGCGTCGCGGAGCCACTGGACGGCCTCGTCCACGCGGCCGAGTCGTTTCAGCGCGCCCGCGCCGTAGGCCAGCGCCCACCCGGTCTGGAGCGGATCGCCGCACGCGCGAGCCACGGAGAGGGCGGAGCGGGCGGTCTCCAGGGCGGCGTGGTGGTCGTAGGCGCACAGATTGTGGGCCCACGTCAGGTAGTTCAGATGAGTGGCCTCCTCGTGCGGGCTCCCCAGGGCGCGGGCGGCTTCGGCGGCGCACCGGAAGACGTCGACCCACGGGTGCCAGTGCTGGGTGAGGTCGGAGAACCAGTGCATGGCCTCGGCGGTGTCGATGACCTGCCGGTACCAGCCGGCGGCGTGGGCGTGCCGCAGGGCGGCGAGCCACTGGTGGCGTTCGGCCTCCAGCCAGGCGCGGGCCCGGTCACGTCCGGCCGGGGCGGTGACGGGATCGGGGTCGCCCGCCGGTGCGCCGTGGTGCTCGGCGTCGAAGTGGAGGGCCGCGGCGGTCGCACGGGCCAGCATCCAGCGGGCGGCCCGGTCCAGAGCGGCGTCCCGGACCGCCGGGCCGTCCTCGGCCGCCACCTGTTCGGCGGCGAACAGCCGGAGGAGGTCGTGGAACCGATAGCGCTCGGCCGAGGGATCGGACTGGAGCAGCCCCCGGTCGCAGAGCTCCTCCAGACGGCGTTCCGCCTCGGGGAGCGGAACCCCGGCGAGGAGGGCGGCGGTCTCGGGGCCGACATCGGGTTCCGCCGCGAGGGCGCAGCGCCGCAGAAGCCGCCGGGCCACGGGGTCGAGCTGCTGGTACGAGAGGGCGAAGGCGGCCCGCACCTGGAGGTCCCCGGCCCGCAGAAGGTCGAGTCGGCGTTCCTTGCGGTCCAGTAACGCGGCGAGTTTGCCCAGGTCCTCCCGTGGCCGGGCGGCGAGCCGCTGGCCGGTGATACGGAGGGCCAGGGGAAGGCGTCCGCACAGATCGGCGAGGTCACGGGCGGCCTGGGCCTCGCGGGCGACACGCTCCGGGCCGAGGATGCGGCCGAGGAGTTCCACCGCCTCCTCACGGCGGAACAGGGGCAGTTCGACGCGGTGGACGCCTTCGAGGCCGGCAAGACCGCCGCGGCTGGTGACCAGGGTGAGGGAGGGGCCCGCGCTGGGGAGCAGGGGACGTATCTGGTTCTCGTCGGCCGCGTTGTCGAGCACCAGGAGCAGGCGCCGGGTCGCGGCGAGCGAGTGGAACAGCCCCGTCCGGTCCGCCAGGCCCTGGGGCAGCGACCGTTCGCCGACTCCGATGGCGCGCAGCAGCCGGGCCAGGGCGTCGCCCGGCCGGACGGGTTCGTCGTCCATGGCGCGCAGATCGAGGTGGAAGTGCCCATCGGGGAACCGGGGGGCCAGCCGGTGGGCCGCGTGGACGGCGAACGCGGTCTTCCCGAGGCCGGGCGCGCCCGTGACGACGGCAACCGTCGGGTGAGCGGGCGCCGCCGAGCCGGCCAGGTTCTCCAGATCCCTGAGGGCATCGCCGCGTGCGGTGAAGCCGTGGACGTCGCGCGGCAGGGGGAGGTGCCCCGAAGGGCCCGGACCGGCGGTGGGCCGGGCGCGCTGTCTGCCGGGGGCGGCCGAGGCTTCCAGGCGGTGGGCGTCGTCGGCGTCCAGTCCCAGCGCCCGGGCCAGGGCCTCGACCGTCCGGCGCTGCGGCCCCCGGGTACGGCCGCGTTCCAGATTCGCCAGGGCCCGCACACTCAGTCCCGCGGCGAGGGCCAGCTCCTCCTGGCTGCGTCCGGCGGCGCTGCGCAGGGTACGCAGGAGCTGCCCGAAATCGTCGTGCGCGGGGCTCATGGCGCTGCTCCTCCTCCGGGTGCGCCACGGCAGGCGCGATCTACCGGCAGAAGTATCGCGCACCGTAATTGTGCCGGTCGTTGTGCCTGGTCATGCCGCAGGCCGGATGATGAACTCGGTGCCGCAGGACGTGTCTGCACGTCTGCGGACGGGCGCCCCGATGAGGGCTTCGCCCGTCGGTGCCGGTTCCCTGACGCCCGCGGACACCGAAGTTTCCACGAGAGGTAATGACATGAGCAGGACATTTCATGGTGTCGTTCGCTAGGCGAAGAACGGACCGAGGACGCCGCTGGCTCCCCGTGGTCCTGGCCGTCGTCTGCTCGGCCGCCGTGGCTCTGGGGGCGCAGGGCCTGGTGTCCCGGGTCACGCAGGAGCCGGCGCCGCAGCGGACGGAAGCCGCCCTGCCCGCCGGGATGGGAACAAAGGAGGGGGAGTACACCCTGTTCGAACCCACCTGGACCACCGCGCACATCAGCCAGAAGGGGCTCAACGCCGTGCAGCACGACACCGGTCTCGTCGTGCAGTACGCCGGTCCGCTGGGCCGGAATCCCGGGCAGCGGAGCGACTGGATCGGGATCTACGAGCAGGGCCGGCTCGAAAAGGCCCACCGCAAGGACTGGGACTGGGTCTGCCCCAACGAGCACAGCCGCTGCAAGTGGTTCGGCTCGGCGATCATCCCCGCCGGTGACGACGGTCTGGTGTCGGGCCGGACGTACACCGTCGCCTACTGGACCGACGACGCGAGCGAATCGAGCGGCAAACCGGCCGTGACCGTTGACTTCGTGGTGCCCTGGTGACCGGGCGGCCTTCGCGCCCCCGATCCGGCAGACCGAACACCCATCCCCTGAAGAGGCTTGGCTAGCATGCTTTTCCGCACACGCGCAGACGGCAGACGGGGCAGAATCCTGCCGCTCGTCGCCGGCCTGTGCTCGGCCGCCGTCGTTTTCGGCGCCCAGCATCTGTTCTCCCCCTCGGCGGAGCCCTCCGGCACCGCGGACCCCCAGCGCGTCGCGCTCGCGGCGGCCCGCGCCGACGGCACGGACTTCACCATCGTGGACGCGACGTGGACCACCGCCGACATCCACCAGAAGGGTCTCCATCTCACGCCCTACGACACCGGGCTCGTGGTGACCTACATGGCGCCGAGCGGCAGGAACCCCAGCGCCCACAAGGACTGGGTCGGGATCTACGAGAAGGGCCGGATCGACCGGGCCCACCGCGTGGACTGGGACTGGGTCTGTCCCAACGAGCCCAACCGCTGCACGGACTACGGCTCCGCGGTCATCCCGGCCGGAGACGACGGCCTGCGGTCCGGTGCGACCTACACCATCGCCTACTGGCCCAACGACGCGTCGGAGGCCGGCGGTCCCCCCGCCGCGACCATCGACTTCGTGGTGCCGTGGTGACCCGGCCCCCCGCCGGGACCCGAACCCCGCGCACTCCGCTCCCGTACGGCATCGCCGTGCGCTGCCTGCTCGCGTTCGCTCTGGCCATCGTGTCCACGATCACCGTGCAGGCGAAGCC
>NZ_JBSFER010000022.1:0-182281 GCF_053594535.1 Streptomyces sp. NPDC001889 | reverse complement strand
TAAGGGGACGGGGTATCAACGTATCTGGCGTTGACTTTTGGCACGCTGTTGAGTTCTCAAGGAACGGACGCTTCCTTCAGACCCTTTTCACCAGGTCCTCCGGGCTTTCCCTTCGGTCTTGCGTTTCCAACTCTACCAGACCGTTTTCCCATTCCGTTTCCGGACTTGGATTCAGATCCAGCGGCCAGTTGGACCGGCCTTTCGCCTTTCGGCTGCTCCGACTTTATCAGAAGCATTTCGGCCGAGCTAATCGGCGTCAGTGATTCCAAAGTCATGGAGTCGATTGGCTCCTCAGGAATTGAATTCCCGCTCGGAGCAAGAGAGACGTTAGCGGTTGCACTCGACCGTGTCCAGTCGGAGGCAACCGTTCAAATCTACCTCCCCACAGAAGCCGTGTCAACGGTTTTTGTGGGCGAGGAGGACACTAGCAGGTCGGCCAGGTCAGACGCACATCAGCCGGTGGCCCGTCCCCGGTGGCTCGTCCACCTGGGGACGGACATACGGAAGGAGCACCGGTTCACCGGCCACGGCGGCCGGGCGATGGATCGGGTGTCAGGGGAGGGCCGACGGTGGGGTTTCGAGGTGTTCGAGCTCGATGCCGGGTGCCGCGAGGACGACGTCACCGGAGAGGTGGACGGTGTGCTGCTCGCCCGTGTCCAGGGCGCTGACCTGGTATTCGTCCACGGTCAGGGGGCCACTGTCAGTGGTGTGCGCTTCACTCTTCAGCAGGGCCCAGGACTGGTCGAGCGTACGGGGGGCGAGGACGGGGTCCGTGAAGGCGACCAGGCGGACACGTGTCGCGGGGGCGCCGGGGGTCAGGCGCAGGAGACGGGCCGTGGCGATGAGGAAGGCGGGGGAGGTGCCGGTGAAGGCGTGGGCGGGGACATTGCCCTCGGTGGCGTGGGTGCCGGTGGGGTCGGTGCGGACCCAGGTGACGCCGTCGAGTGCGGCGCCGCGGACCTGCCAGCTCGCGGCGTGGAGTTCGAGACGGATGGGGCGGCCGAGTTCGTCGAGAGCGAGGTCGACCGAGCCGGCGTGATCGCCGGAAGGGGTGGTGATCTGCGAGACATAGCGCCAGCCGGAGGGGCCGGGGGCGCACTGGAAGTGTTCTTCGCCGAGGGGGGTGTGATCGTGCGGATCGTGGAGCGAATATCGGCCGCGGGGCATGGGGGCGTGGGAGTCCTTGTGCGGTGTGGCTCGGGGCGGTGAGGTCGCCGAGGGGGATGTGTTCCCGCCTCGGCGGAGGTTCTCGCCCGGGAGCCGGGAGGCCGGGGCGGCGGGCGAGCCGCCGGGGGCGAAGGGGCAGGCCCCCGTCACGGGGGTGCGGGGGCCTGCCTCGGTACCGCCGGTGTGATCAGTAGCGGTAGTGGTCCGGCTTGTAGGGGCCCTCGACCTTGACGCCGATGTAGGCGGCCTGCTCCGGGCGGAGGGTGGTCAGCTTGACGCCGAGCGCGTCCAGGTGGAGGCGGGCGACCTTCTCGTCCAGGTGCTTGGGCAGGACGTAGACGTCGGTCGGGTACTCCTGGGGCTTGGTGAAGAGCTCGATCTGCGCCAGCGTCTGGTCGGC
Organism: Streptomyces sp. NPDC001889; assembly: GCF_053594535.1. Classification (NCBI taxonomy): domain Bacteria; kingdom Bacillati; phylum Actinomycetota; class Actinomycetes; order Kitasatosporales; family Streptomycetaceae; genus Streptomyces; species Streptomyces sp. NPDC001889. Next base: position 180,714 of record NZ_JBSFER010000022.1, on the reverse strand, counting down.
GAAGCTGTTGGACATGACGAAGGAGGGGTGACCGGTGGCGTTGCCGAGGTTGAGCAGTCGGCCCTCGGAGAGCACGATCAGGACCTTGCCGTCCGGGAAGGTCCAGGTGTGAACCTGGGGCTTGACCTCGTCCTTGACGATCCCGGGGATCTGGGCGAGGCCGGCCATGTCGATCTCGTTGTCGAAGTGGCCGATGTTGCCGACGATGGCCTGGTGCTTCATCTTGGCCATGTCGGCGGCCATGATGATGTCCTTGTTGCCCGTCGTGGTGACGAAGATGTCGGCTTCGCCGACGATCTCGTCCAGAGTGGTGACCTGGTATCCGTCCATGGCCGCCTGGAGGGCGCAGATCGGGTCGACCTCGGTGATGATCACCCGGGCGCCCTGGCCGCGCAGGGACTCGGCGCAGCCCTTGCCGACGTCGCCGTAGCCGCAGATCACGGCGACCTTGCCGCCGATCAGGACATCGGTGGCGCGGTTGATGCCGTCGACGAGCGAGTGGCGGCAGCCGTATTTGTTGTCGAACTTCGACTTGGTGACGGCGTCGTTGACGTTGATCGCCGGGAAGAGGAGGGTGCCGTCACGGTGCATCTCGTAGAGACGGTGGACACCGGTCGTGGTCTCCTCGGTGACACCGCGGATCTCGGACGCCAGACGGGTCCACTTCTGCGGGTTCTCGGAGAGGGTGCGGTTCAGCGTGCGGAGGATGTAGCCGTACTCCTCGCTGTCCGCGGTCGCCAGGGCCGGGGCCTCGCCGGCCTTCTCGAACTCGACGCCCTTGTGGACCAGGAGGGTGGCGTCGCCACCGTCGTCGAGAATCATGTTGGGGCCGCCGGTGGGCGTGTTGGGCCAGGTCAGCGCCTGCTCAGTGCACCACCAGTACTCCTCCAGCGTCTCGCCCTTCCAGGCGAAGACGGGGACGCCCTGCGGGTTCTCCGGGGTGCCCTCGGGGCCCACGGCGATGGCGGCCGCGGCGTGGTCCTGGGTGGAGAAGATGTTGCAGGATGCCCAGCGGACCTCGGCGCCGAGGGCCACCAGGGTCTCGATGAGCACGGCGGTCTGGACGGTCATGTGCAGGGAGCCGGTGACACGGGCGCCGGCGAGCGGCTGCTGGTCCGCGTACTCCTTGCGGATGGACATCAGACCGGGCATCTCGTGCTCGGCGAGGGTGATCTCCTTGCGGCCGAAGGCCGCGAGAGAGAGGTCGGCGACCTTGAAGTCCTGGCCGGCGGCGACAGTCGTCATTACGGGCTGCTCCTCGTGGTGGTGAGTGGTCGAGGGTGGGTACGGCTGGCTCTGCGGCGGCCGATGGGCGCAGGAATGCCCGGACCACGCGCAGTGCAGTCCGTCGGAGGCCCTCTCTCCACTCGGCCGGTCCGTGGAGGGACCGCCCGACCGCCATCAGCAGCGACGCCTGACTCTGGTCACGAATCTACACCGATCGGCACGGTGAGCCCCAGCCCGCCCGGGGGCGGGATCTGGCCAGATCATGGGGTTGTTGGCGGGACGGGCACCGGTCACCAGGGCTTTTGCCGACCCGGCGGCGGATTGCCCGGTCCGGGGCCGGAGTGCCTACCGCTCCGGGGATGGTGCAAACGTCGGGAGAAACACATACGGCCGGGAGAGTGCGGGGCCCGCGCGGGGGCGGCGGTCCGCCCGGGCGGTGCTCCGGGGTCACCGGGATGGAGGTGTGGGGGTGGGGTCCGGCGCGGGGGTCCGGTAGACGTCGGGCTCCAGATAGATGACGCGGGCGATGGGGCAGGCCGCGCGGACGCGCTCCTCGGCGGCGTTGATGGAGGCGGCGATCTCGGGGGCGGTGTCGTCGTTCGGTACCGCGATCTTGGCGGCGACCAGCAGCTCGTCCGGGCCCAGGTGCAGGGTGCGCATATGGATGATGCGGGTGACCCGGTCGCCGTCGACGAGGGCCTCCTCGATCTTCCGTACGTCGTCCGAGGTGGCCGACTCGCCCAGCAGCAGTGACTTGGTCTCGACGGCCAGGACGAGGGCGATGAGGATGAGGAGCACACCGATGCAGAGGGTGCCGATGCCGTCCCAGAGGCCGTCGCCCGTGGCGAGGGCGAGGCTGACGCCCACGAGGGCGAGGATCAGGCCGACGAGGGCTCCGAGGTCCTCCAGGAGCACGACGGGCAGCTCGGGCGCCTTGGACCTGCGGACGAACTCCTTCCAGGAGAGCGGGCCGCGGACCGCGTTCGACTCCTTGATCGCGGTACGGAAGGAGAAGGTCTCGGCGATGATCGCGAAGACGAGGACACCCACCGGCCAGTACCAGTTCTCGATCGCGTGGGGGTGCTTGATCTTCTCGTATCCCTCGTAGATCGCGAACATGCCGCCGACCGAGAAGAGGACGATGGAGACGAGGAAGGCATAGATGTAGCGCTCACGGCCGTAGCCGAAGGGGTGCTGCGGGGTGGCCTCGCGGCGGGCTCTGCGGCCGCCGAGGAGGAGCAGGCCCTGGTTGCCCGAGTCGGCGAGCGAGTGGACGCTCTCCGCCAGCATCGAGGAGGAGCCGCTGAAGAGGAACGCCACGAATTTCGCGACCGCGATCGAGAGGTTGGCCACCAGGGCCGCCACGATCGCTTTTGAACCGCCTGACGCGCTCATGAGTGCCGGGTGTCCCTTCGTCCGCCGGACCGGGGTGCCACCGCCGGACCGGGCCGGGCCGGGGTGCGGGGCGCGTCATTGTCGCAGTCCGGGACGGCGGCGCGGGGTCAGTTGGCGACCGTGGCGCGGAAGAGGGTGCCGGGGTCGGGTCCGTCGGCCGCGACACGGGTGGTCTCGCCCGCGGGGACGTAGACCGACTGTCCCGGGGTGAGGCTCAGTTGGCCTGCGGTGACGCGGCCGGAGGTGCAGAGCAGGATCTGCGGGGCGGCGACGGTGAGGTCGCGGACGGCGCCGGCCGGGGCCAGGAGATAGCGGGAGAGTCGGAACTCGTCGATCGGCGTGTCGTACAACTCCTCGCCGGATTCGGAGACCTCGGGGCGGAGGACGCCCGGGTCGGCGGCGTCGAAGCGGACGACGCGCAGGAGTTGGGGGACATCGATGTGTTTGGGGGTGAGGCCGCACCGGAGGATGTTGTCGGAGGTGGCCATGATCTCGACGCCCAGCCCGCTGAGGTAGGCGTGCGGGACGCCCGCGCCGAGGAAGACGGCCTCGCCGGGGTTGAGACGTACGTGGTTGAGGAGCAGGGCGGCGATGACGCCGGGGTCGCCTGGGTAGTGGTGGGCGATCTGGGCGTACGGGGTGTAGTCACCGCCGAGGCGTTCGGCGGCGGCGGCCGTCTCCGTGACGGTGGCCGCCATGTCCGCGCGGTCGGCGGTGAGGATCGCGGTGAGGACCTCGCGCAGGGCCGCGTCCGGCGGGTGGGCGAGGAGGGCGTCCGCGTACGGCTTGAGGGAGTCGACGCCGAGTCCGGCGATGAGGCTCGCGGTGTCGGCGGGCGGGCGGAATCCGCACAGGCCCTCGAAGGGGGTGAGCGCGCAGATCAGTTCCGGTTTGTGGTTGGCGTCCTTGTAGTTGCGGTGCGGGGCGTCGATGGGGATGCCCGCGCGCTGCTCGGCGGCGAAGCCCTCCTTCGCCTGCGCCAGATCCGGGTGGACCTGGAGGGAGAGCGGGGCGCCCGCCGCGAGGAGTTTGAGGAGGAAGGGGAGACGCGGGCCGAACGTGGCGACGGTGGCGGCGCCGAGTTCGCCCACGGGGTCGGCGGCGATGACATCGCCGAGCGGGCCGCGCTCCAGCCGGGAGGGGGCGCCGGGGTGGGCGCCCATCCACATCTCGGCCTGGGGTTCGCCGGTGGGGGTGTCACCGAGCAGTTCCGGGATGGCGGTCGTGGAGCCCCATGCGTAGGGGCGCACGGTGTTGGAGAGGCGGTCCATGTCAGCTTCCGTGTTTCCGGGGTGGTGGGGCGTGCTAAGTGGTGGTCGCCGGCGTCGCGAGCGTCAGATAGACGGCGGCGAAGTCGGTGACGGCGAGGAGTTCCGCGATGGACTCCAGCTCGCTGCCGTCCTCCGGTTCGAGTTCGCTGATCGGGGCGTCGTGGCCGAGGGCGAGCTCGCGGGCGGCGGGGGCGGCGGAGAGTCCGCCGGTGGGGCGGTCGCGCAGCAGGACGACCCGGGCGCGCAGGGCCTGGGACTCCTCGACGCGGTCGCGGAAGAAGTCCTCCGGGTCGGCGCCGGCGGCGAGGGCGCCCGCGAGGAGTACGCCGTGGGCGGGGAGGGCCTCCGGGAGCTCCGCCGCGAGGGCGGGGCGGCCGGCCAGCTCGGCGAGTACGGCGGCGAAGTGCCGGCCGACGGGGGCGGCGCCCGCTCCCTCGGTCCAGATGAGGGGGAGGCTCTCGGCCAGTTCGGCGGCGAGGGTCTTCGCGGGGTTGCTGTAGGTGGCGACGGCCGGGCCGCAGCGCTCGGCGGTGCGGTCGAGGCGGTCGGCGACCTTGGCGAGGGTCTCCGGCGGTGCTTCCAGGAGGCCGACGCGGTCGAGGAGCGCGAGGAGCGGGGTGAGCAGGGCCCAGAGGGTGCCGGGGGAGGCCGACGGCGTCTCCTCGTACGGCCCGTTCGGGGTGATGGTCAGGGGGACGACCAGTCCGTGCCGGCCCTCGACCGACTCCGCGAGCGGGGAGGGCTTCGGGGCGACGGCGACGACGGTGCAGCCGCGCCGGTACGCCTGCTCGGAGAGGAGGTCGAGACCGGGCTCGCTGCCGTCGGTGGTGGGGATGAGAAGCAGGTCGAGGGAGCCCGCCCAGCCGGGGAGCACCCAGCGCAGGGCGCCGGGGGCGGCGGCGACACCGGTGGGGGCGAGGCGGGTGACGGGGGCGCCGGTGCCGGCGAGGGCGCCGACGAGGTCGGCGACGCCGGAGGCGGCGGTGCCGGAGCACGCGACCATCACGGCACGGGGGCGGCCCTCGGGCTTCAGCTCGGCGATACCGGCCTCGGCGGCGTGGCGGGCGGCGGTGCGGACACGGGCGCCGGCTTCGGCCGCGCCTCGCAGCAGGCCTCGGTGGTCGGCGCGGGCGAGGGTTTCCGGAGCGTCGAGGAGTGACTCGTCGAGCATGGGGTGGGGTCTCCGATCGCCGGGCGGTCGCGGGGCTGCGGGGGCGAGGTCTGCGAGGGCGGGGGGTGCGGGGCGTGGGAGGTGCGGGGTGCGGGCGCGGGGCTCGGTTGCCGTCTCTTGCCTCGGCCGCGTGGCGGCCTCGGGGCGGCCCGGTCCTGGGGCGCCCGCCGGGCGTCAGGCGGGGCGGGTGGCCTCGTCGACGAGGAGGACGGGGATGCCGTCGCGCACGGGGTAGGCCAGGCCGCAGTTCTCGCCGGTGCAGATCAGCTCGGGGGTGTCGGCTTCGGTGCGGTCGCTGAGCGGGGCGTGGCAGGCCGGGCAGGCGAGGATGTCGAGGAGGCCGGCTTCGAGCGGCATGAGGGTCCCTTCGGGGGGTGCTGTGGGGTGGGGTCCGGGGCGGGGGCTGTGGTGCGGTCCGTGGTGCGGCCCGTGGTGCGGTCCGTGGTGGGTGGATGGGCCACGTCAGCGTACCGCCGGGGGGAGAGGGGAGGTGCGATCTGGGGTGGTTGGGGTGGGGCGGGGGGTTTTGCTTCTGGGGGAAGGGTGCCGCATGTGGGGCGGGGTGGGAATGCGGGGAGGGGGGTTGGGGGGTGATCTTTTCTGAGGGTTCGCCTGGGGGGTGCGGGGGGTTTGCTTTGGGCGGGGGTGTCGCGCGGCGGGGGGTGTGTCCTGCCCGGGGCAAGGGCTGCCCGCACCGTGCGGGAGGTCGTCGGGGGCCAGCCCCCGAACTCCCGCGCCTCAAACGTCGGCGGGGCTGACATGGGTGAGGGATGCGCGAGGGGGGTGTGTCCTGCCCGGGGGGCGAGGACTGCCCGCACCGTGCGGGAGGTCGTCGGGGGCCAGCCCCCGAACCCCCGCGCCTCAAACGCCGGCGGGGCTGGGTGAGCGGTGCGCCATGGACGCCGGCGGGGCTGAAGAGGGCACGGGGCTGAGATGGGTGAGGGATGCGCCATGGACGCCGGCGGGGCTCAGGTGCGCGAGGGGGCGCGGAGGCCAGGGGGCGCCTCGAACGCCGGCGGGGCTGAGATGGGTGAGGGGTGCGCATTGGGTGCCGGTGGGGGTGAAGAGGGCACGGGCTGAGGGGTGGCGGCTCCTTGGGTGGCGGTCGAGCTGGGATGTGGCTGGGGTTTCCCCGGGGGAGGGCAGGAGGGGGGTGGGCCTTTTCGGGCAGGGGAAGGGTGGCTTTGGGGGTGGAGAGGCGGAAAGGGGGCCGTTTTCCCCCACCGGCCGGCGGTGGGGGAAAACGGCCCCCTTCAGGGGCGGGAGGGTCAGGCGCGGACGAGGGTGAGGACCTCTTCGCGGATCGCGGCGAGGGTCTCCGCGTCGCGGGCCTCGATGTTGAGGCGGAGGAGGGGCTCGGTGTTGGACGGGCGGAGGTTGAACCACCACGAGTCGGTGGTGACCGTGAGGCCGTCCAGGTCGTCGAGGGTCACACCCGGGCGGGACGCGAAGGCCTCACGGACCGCCGCGGTGCGGCCCCTCTGGTCGTCGACCGTGGAGTTGATCTCGCCGGAGCCCTCGTAGCGGTCGTACTGGGCGACCAGCTCCGAGAGGGTGCCCTCCTGGGAGCCCAGCGCGGCCAGCACATGGAGGGCCGCCAGCATGCCGGTGTCCGCGTTCCAGAAGTCACGGAAGTAGTAGTGGGCCGAGTGCTCCCCGCCGAAGATCGCTCCCGTGCGGGCCATCTCCTCCTTGATGAAGGAGTGGCCGACCCTGGTCCGTACCGGCGAACCGCCCATCTCGCGCACCACCTCCGGCACCGACCAGGAGGTGATCAGGTTGTGGATCACCGTGCCGCCCGGGTGCTTCGCCAGTTCGCGGGCGGCGACCAGGGCGGTGATCGCGGACGGCGAGATCCCCTCGCCGCGCTCGTCGACCACGAAACAGCGGTCCGCGTCCCCGTCGAACGCGATCCCGAGATCCGCCTTCTCCGCGCGCACCCGCTCCTGGAGGTCGACGATGTTCGCCGGGTCCAGCGGGTTCGCCTCGTGGTTGGGGAAGGTGCCGTCCAGCTCGAAGTACATCGGCACGACGGTGATCGGCAGCGCCCCGAAGACCGTGGGGACCGTGTGGCCGCCCATGCCGTTGCCCGCGTCCACGACCACCTTCAGCGGGCGCATCGCCGACAGGTCCACCAGGGAGAGGAGGTGGGCCGCGTAGTCGGCGAGGGTGTCGCGCTCCGTCACCGTGCCGCGCTCGGCGGCCGGTTCGGGCGCGCCCTCGGCGGACCAGCGCTCGACCAGTGCCCGGATGTCGGCCAGGCCCGTGTCCTGGCCGACCGGCGCCGCGCCCGCCCGGCACATCTTGATGCCGTTGTACCGCGCCGGGTTGTGCGAGGCGGTGAACATCGCCCCCGGCAGTCCGAAGTGCCCCGACGCGAAGTAGAGCTGGTCCGTCGAGCAGAGCCCGATCAGGGTCACGTCGGCGCCGCGCGCCGCCGCGCCGCGCGCGAAGGCGCCGGAGAGGCCTGGCGACGAGGGCCGCATGTCATGGCCGATGACGATCGCGTCGGCGTCCGTCACCTGGACGAACGCCGCGCCGAACAGTTCGGCCAGCGTCTCGTCCCACTGATCCGGCACCACTCCGCGCACGTCGTACGCCTTCACGATCTGTGACAGATCAGCAGCCACGGGTCCAACCTTCCGATAAGTCTCTGCGGTCACCTCAAACTACCGGCACACCTCAGTCCTGGCCGTAGCGCGGGTCCACCGACTCGGGGGCGAGCCCCAGCAGCTCCGCCACCTGCTCCACCACGACCTCGTGGACCAGCGCCGCCCGCTCCTCGCGGTTCTTGGTGCGGATCTCCACCGGGCGCCGGTAGACCACGATCCGCGCCGGGCGCCCCTTCTCCGCCGACGCCGAACTGCCCAGCGGCACGGTCTCCTCCGGCGCGCCCGGGACGTCCATCACGAGGAAGTCGACATCGGCGAGCTGCGGCCAGCGCCGCTCCAGCCGCTCGACCGAGTCCTGCACCAGGTCGCCGAAGACCTCCGCGCGGCTCGCCGAGAGCGGTACCTGGGGCGGCGCGACCGGTCCGCGCATGCCCCGCCCGTGACGGTCGCGATGACGCGGCCTGGGCTCGCTCGGCTGGGGCGGTACGGGACTGTCCATCACTGACGCAGCGTAGCTCTCCGGGGCCCTCCCCCATCGGCTCCCCGCGCCAAAGCGCCGCCAAAACGGCCCCTCTCGGCGGCATGTCGCCAATTGAGCGTTCCGGCTGCCCTTGCGGCCGGTTCGGGGTAGAACCACGATCACCGGACGTACGGTGAATGACCTGATTTACCTCGCGTCCTGACCGAATCCGCTCCGACCGCCCCTCCCCAACTCCCCTTCATCCGCAGGTCAAAGCAGCCGCCCAGGGCCCTTGGAAGCGCCCGCGAGCACCACGACACGGTGGGGTGACGTGGGGGAGAGTCGTCGCAGCCCGCTCAAGAGTGCGGTACCGTCCAACGTCGTGAGCCCTGTACGTCGCTGTTCGCGCACCGCGTGCGGTCGACCTGCCGTCGCGACACTGACGTACGTCTATGCCGATTCGACCGCGGTCCTCGGCCCGCTCGCCACCTACGCCGAGCCCCACTGCTATGACCTGTGCGCCGAGCACAGTGAGCGGCTCACCGCGCCACGCGGCTGGGAGGTCGTCCGTCTCACCGACGGCTCGGCCCCGCCGCGCCCCAGCGGTGACGATCTGGAGGCCCTCGCCAACGCCGTTCGGGAGGCCGGGCGGCCACAGCAGGGCGGCAGAACAGCCGACCCGCAGAACGGACGGCGCGGGGCGGACCCCATGGAGGTGGCCCGCCGGGGTCATCTGCGGGTGCTCCGCTCCCCCGACAACTGACCGCGACCGGCGGCCGCCGGCGGCGCTCGGCGACCACCCGGGCGGCCCCCGACGGCGCTCGGCGGCCACGCGCGGTAACCGACGGCAGCCGGCGGAGCCCGGAGCAGGCACCGGGAGCCCGAGGCGGGAGCCGCGAGCCCGGAGCGGGAACCGCTCAGTCGTCGAGCACCGACAGATCCTGCTCCGCCTCCGGCACCGACACCAGGCCCCGGTCGTCGGGCAGCGTCTGCACCGTGAACATCCGGACCCCGTCCTCCGGGAGCGCCAGCGTCCGCGCCGCGTGCACCGGACCGCCCGACTCCGTCTCCACCGTCAGCGCGTAGGAGCCCTTCAGCCCGTCCGGCACCGGTGCCGGGACCGCCAGGGTCGTGCGCGCCTTGACCTCGTACGTCTTCACGGTCCGCGCCCCGCCCTCCGTACCGGCCGACGCGGTCACCCGGACCCGGGCCGCCGCGCCCGGAGCGGTCAGGGAGAGCGTCGAGCCCTTCGACCGGTTGTCGGCGACCGACGAGCGTTCCCCCACCGGCCCGGTCGCCGGGATGAACGCGATCTCCTGCTCGTCGCCCTTGCCCCGCACGACCCGCAGCGCCGCCACCACCGGGGTCGCCCGGCCGGCCCGCTCGGGGCTGAGGATCAGCGAACCCGCCTCGCCCTTGGTGACATCGGCCAGCTCCAGGCCCGCCGTCATCCCCGACTTCACATGCAGGCTCTCGCCGCCGATCGGGACGATCCGGCCCGAGGGGCCCGCGAGTTCGACCTTCAGATCGGCGTCGCTGTCGCCGGGGGCGAAGGCCACCAGACGCACCGAGGTCGCGTCGGCCGGGATGCCCGGCAGCACCGCCGTGCCGGCGGGGTCGGCGGAAGGGGCGATCCAGTCGCTGCCCGCCTCGCTCTCGGCGGCGCGCACCACCGCGCCGACCCGGCCCGAGCGGGTGCTGACGTGCGCGGTGACATCGGGGGCCACCTCGGAGGTGAGGGTGGAGAGCAGGATCGGCACGCTGGAGCCGGCGGGCACCGGGATGCCCTCGGTGATGGTGGTCTTCAGCTCGCCCTTGGCGCCGAACAGCTCGATATCGGCGAGGGCGGGGGTGTCGTCCGGGTTGGTCAGATGGAGGTAGTCCTGGCGGTCCTCGGCGGTGGACGCGCCGGGGAGCCAGAAGTCGGTCCCCGGCGGGGTGCAGCTCACACCGAGCAGCCCGCGCGCGCTGCCCGCCGTGACCGCGGTGGTCTGCTGGACGGTCCAGCCGGGGGCGAGCCGCCCGGTGGCGAGACCCACCAGGGCCGGGGCGTCCTTGCCGCGCTCCTCGACGACCACGGGCCGGCCCGGCTCCTTCAGCGAGACCACGGACTTCCCCGCGGTGGACGGCCGGACCGGGGCCTTCTCGGAGGAGCGGCGCTCCGCCATCGCCGCGTTGGTGGACTTGAGTTCGGCCATGCCCTTCTCCCCCCCGGCCCCCTCGGCGCCCTCGCCGGCCGCCGGGGTGAAGGAGGTGTGCCGGGTCTCGGCGACCTCCGTGCTGCCCGCCGCCGGGCAGGCCAGGCTGGAGCGCTCCACGGGGAGCCGGGCGAGCGTCCCGGCCGCCGGGTCGGCCCGCCCGGTGTCCGGCGCGGTCAGCGAGGCGAGGCCGGTGATCGCGGCGAGGGCGGTGGCGGTGGCGAGCAGGGAGATGGTTGTGCGCTTCACTCTGAGTCGCCTCGGGGGGTCGCGTTGGGGTCCGTGGTACGGGGGTCGGGGTGGAGGTGGGGGCGCGTGGGGTCGTACGCGGGCGGATAGGGGTACGCCTCCGGGGCGGCGGCGCGGTGCGCGCCGTCGGCGTACGGGTCCTGGCTGTACTGCTCCCGGGCATAGGGCTCAGGGGTGTACTGCTCCGGGGTGTACGGCTCCGGTGCGGCCGGGGCGGCGCTCTCGTACGGGCCCGCGCCGTACGGGTCGGTCCCGCGCCGGTCGTCGGTGGCGTGAGTGCCGTCGGTGCCGTGACTGCCGTCCGTGCCGTACGGGCCGGTCTGCAGTGGTTGCCCGTGCGCTCCCTGGGCTCCCTGCTGTCCGTGGGTCCGCTCGCCCCCGTACCCGTCGCCGGGGTACGGAGCGGCGTACGGATCGGGGTACGCGCCCCCGTACGGGCCCGGCTCCTCCGGACCGCGCGCCGGGGCCCGGTCGTCCGCCCGCGCCTCCGCCGGGGGTTCCGCCGGGGGCTCCGCCTGGGCGCGCAGCCGCCGGGCCCTGCGGCCCTCCCCGTCGGCCGCCTGGGCCGGGATCGAGGCCGCGCCCGCACCGCCGGCCGCCTCGTCCGGCAGATCGTCGTCGTTCTGCGCCCGGCGCCCCGGCAGGGCGAGCACGACCAGCACCAGGGCGAGGAGCGCCTGGCCCCAGATCCACACCGAGTGCCCGGTGGGGTTCTCGTACGTCAGAGCCAGCCTGCCGCCCCCGGAGGGCAGTTCGAAGCCCTGCGCCCAGCCGTCGACGGTGGTCCGCTCCAGGGTTCGGCCGTCGAGCGTGGCCCGCCAGCCCTCGTCGGCGCGGTCGGCGATCCGCAGCACCCGGCCCTCGCCGCCGGCCGGGATCTCGGCGTGTGCCTCGACGGCGTCCGACTCGACCGGCAGCGGGTCGCCCTCGCCGCCGACGATCGTGGCGCGCGCCACCTGGCGGTCGACCCGCCAGAGGGAGCTGCCGTCGAGCTGGCTGAGGCGGCTCAGTCCGGGTGTCGAGTCCAGCACCCGGCTGGTCTGCCGCGGCGCTCCGTCGCGCAGCAGCACATAGCGGATCGCGAAGCCGCTGAGCTGGCTGCTCTGGTCGGCTCCGGAGCCGGCGACGAGATTGGCGACGATCTTGTCCAGCCGGGTGTCGCCCTCGCCGGCGGCGGCGAGTTCGGCGTCGCCGAGCCGCCCGCCGGAGCCCCTGAGCAGGGTGTACGGGACGGTGGCGGCGGAGGTGCCGCCGAGTACCAGGGTCCTGGGCTGGTCGCGGGTGTCGCTCTCCTCGGCGACGAACGCGGGCACCTGGACCGGGTCCCGGCGCTCCAGCGGGCCGCCGGCGCCGCCGGCCATCCAGCCGACGGCGGCGACGGCCGGGCCGAGCCCCGCGGCGACGGCGACGAGCACGGCGACGGGCTGGCGCCAGCCGAAGTTCTGCGCGCCGACGCGGGTGCGGCCCATCTCGGCGCCGAGCACGGCGGCGGCGAGCAGCGCGATGCCGTACACGAGGGTCGCGGGCCCGGCCCAGGTGGAGCGGTTGGCCAGGACCGCGAAGAGCAGTCCGGTGAGCGCGACGGCCCAGGCGGTGAGGATGGCGGCCCTGCGCTCGTCGCGCAGGAGCGCGGCCAGCGCGGCCAGCACGATCCCGATGAGGACGATCCCGCCGGTGGTGCCCGGTCCGCCGGGGCTGGTGCCCAGCAGATCGACCGCCGGCGCGCCCGCGCCGCCGATGTCGAGCCCGGCCTCCCGGAGGAAGGCGGCCGGGTCGGTCAGCAGAGTGAGCGACCAGGGCGCCAGGGCGAGCAGTGGGGTGCCGAGGGCGGCCAGGAAGCGGAGCGCGTACGCCATGAGGTCGCCCCGGCGCAGCACCAGCACGCCGACGCCCAGGACGGCCGCGACCGGCCAGACGACCGGGGTGAACGCGGTGGCGAGGGTGAGGAGGAGGGCGTAGGTCCAGGTGGCGCGCCAGCTGCCGCGGCCGGGGCGGTGCAGTCCGTGGGCGGAGACGGCGGCGCGGGCGATGAGGGGCAGCAGGATCGCGAGGACAGCCGTGCCGAGCCGCCCGGTGGCGAGCGCTCCGGTGGCGGCGGGCAGGAAGGCGTACGCGATGCTCGCCCAGGCCCGCAGCAGCCGGGAGGCGACCAGGGGCCGGGAGGCGAAGTAGGCGGTGAGGCCGGCGAGCGGGACCGAGCAGACGAGCAGCACGGTGAGCGCGGTGCCGGTGGAGCCGAGGAAGAGCCAGGACAGGGCGGCCAGCACACCGAGGTAGGGGGGTGCGTTCTGGGTGCCGCCGGTGCCGATGGGGTGCCAGTTGTCCGCGTACCGGGCCCAGAGGTCGGAGACCTCGGCGGGGACGGGGAGCAGGGCGCCGCCGGCGAGTGAGCCGCCGCCGAAGAGATCGCGGCAGGCGATCAGGGAGACCAGCAGGAGCAGGCCGAAGAGGACGGGTGCCGGTTTGCGGCCGATCTTCTTCAGCCGGGCGAACTGCTCGATCTCCAGATAGTCGGCGTCGTCGCCGCCGGGTCCGGATTCGACGGCGCCGCCGTGCCGGGAGCCGGTCGCGTCGGCGTCGTCGCCCGCGCCGAAGTGGCCGGCGACCTGTTCGACGGTGGCGCGGACGGTGGCGCCCGGCGGCGGGAAGAGGGGGCGCAGTTCGCTCGCCGCCGCGGTGCGGTCGGCGGAGCGCCTGCGCCGTCCGGCGATGACGCGCTCGGGGCGCAGCAGAACGCCGAGGGCGCCCATGACCTCGTCGACGGCCTGTCCCGGGGCCTTGCCGACGAGGTAGGCGAGGGTGCGCAGGACGGTGCCGAGGAGGATGCGCAGGAGGACGTACGGGAGGGCCGCGCCGCGGGCGTTGGTGAGCAGGGTGTAGATCGCGCCGGCCTTGTCGACCCGGTGGGGGTTGACGACGGAGCGGCCCGCGCAGTCGACCGTGCGGCGCTCGCGGGCGGCGGCCTCGGCGTGCCGCAGTACGGCGTCGGGGGCGACGAGGACGCGGTGGCCGGCGGCGTGGGCACGCCAGCACAGGTCGACGTCGTCGCGCATCAGGGGCAGCCGGCGGTCGAAGCCGCCGAGCTGTTCGAAGACCTCGCGGCGGATGAGCATGCCGGCGGAGGAGACGGAGAGGACGCTGCGGATCTGGTCGTGCTGGCCCTGGTCCTGCTCGCGGCGGTCGAGTCCGGTCCAGCGGCGTCCGCTGTTGGCGATGGAGACGCCGGCTTCGAGGAGTTGCTTGCGGTCGTACCAGCCGCGCAGCTTGGGGCCCACGATCGCGGCGTGATCGTCGGAGTCGGCGACGCGCAGCAGCTCGGCGAGGGCGTCGGGCTCGGGCGCGCTGTCGTCGTGGAGGAGCCAGAGCCACTGCACCGGTTCGCCGTGGGGCAGTTCGGGCAGCTCGTGGGCGTGGTCGTGCCAGGTTCTGGTGACGGGGTCCCAGCTGCTGGGGCGCTTGAGATAGGGGAGGTCGTCGGGGGTGAGGACGCCCGCGGTGCGCACGGCCTCGTCGACGGCGGCGCCGAATCCGGTGCGGCGGGCGAGGTGCAGTACGCGGCCGGTGCCGAGGGCTTCGGTGAGCAGCCGCGCGGACTCGTCGGCGCTGCCGGTGTCGGCGGCGACGGCGTTCTGCACGGGGCGTTCCTGGCCGAGGAGTCCGGCGAGGGCGTCGGGGAGCCAGCGCGCGCCGTCGTGGGAGACGAGTACGGCGGTGACGACGTGCCGCGGGAACTCCGGGGGCTGTGCTGGGGAGTACGCGGCGGTGGTGGGGGACATCGAGGTACGGGCCCTCCGGCCGAGGTCGCCCTTTCGGGGGGCGCTGAAGCGTCTGGGACGGGGCCCCACACTAACGGTAGGGAAAGGTGCCGGGGTGACGAAGCGGGGTGGTGGGGCGGGGTGGGCGCGGGGCGCGCCGGACCCGAACCGGAGAGGAATCCGGGCAGACCGGGCAGGGGGTCCGTGCGGAGGAGGGGGTCCGCGCGGAGGAGGGGCGGCGCGGAGGAGGGGCGGCGGGGTCAGGGTCGGGGGAGAGCGGGCGGGCGGGGGCCGGGGGCCGGGGGCCGGGCAGCGAAACGGTCCGCCGGCTGCGCTGTGCCGCAGCCGGCGGACCGTGGTCGGTGCGCCGGATTCGTCTCTCCGGTCTGATCCTGGATATCCGTTCGGTTTTCAGACGGCGGCCTTCTTCAGTCGTCGCCGTTCGCGCTCGGACAGTCCGCCCCAGATTCCGAATCGCTCATCGTTGGCCAGTGCGTACTCAAGGCATTCCGAGCGGACTTCACAGGCCAGGCATACTTTTTTCGCCTCGCGTGTGGAGCCGCCCTTTTCAGGGAAGAAGGACTCGGGATCGGTCTGGGCGCACAACGCGCGCTCCTGCCAGCCGATTTCGTCGTCCGCGTCCTCGACCAGCAGTTGTTCGAACAGCTCGGTCATGTGCGCCCCTCGTCTGTCTCTGCGTCCCCGTGATGTTGCCGTGATCGCGTGATCGATTTCGGCCAAACGACACGAGTGAAATTACAAGTGCGCCGATCCGGGCCAGTCAAGCCGGGATCTGCTATTGGGCCCGGTATTCACTCTGCGGAACCAAGGCTATGCGGAAAGTGTTCAAATCACCAAAAAGGTGACACATGCCGGTGGCCTGCTCCACGCCCTCGCGTCCCCCCTTCTCATGAGTGAAGACGACACAGGGTTCGATCTTGTTGCGATCCGGCCAGTGAAGCGATCCGGATCACAGTCCGGTCACGCGGCGTTCGGATGGGCAGCCGGGCGGGACCAGGCACGGTTGCTGCGCCTTGTCTCCGCTGTACCGGCTGAGCAAACCTTTCTCCGGATTCCGTAACCGTATGAGGTGAAACATTGCCGCCAAACCGGTCATTGAGTTGACATCAAAGACCCCCACCCGTCACCTTGGGTGGCATGTCAGCGACCTCAGCATCTTTTGCGACCCCCGTCCGCGGGTTCCGCTGTGCTGTCCAGGCGCGCTGTTGCTGTTCCAGCTGTTGATGCCGTCGACGCCGTAGCGCTCCGGCCTTCACCCCGCTCTCCGCTCCACAGCTCTCCGCCCCCGCGTTCCCGTGGGCACACGGCCCGCCACCGGAGCCGTGTGTGCGGCCTCCCGCCCCGGATGCCGTACGGCCCGAGGCTCCCGCTCTCCCGCACCCGCGCCCCGTCCGCACTGCTCGTTCTCCGCCGAGGAACCACCGCACCCATGAACAGCGACAGCGACCTCCAGATCGCCGGCGACATCCTCGCCGTGCAGCACCTCCTCCAGCCCGCCCCCGAACACCCCGCGACCGTCGCCGACTTCGCCGGCCTGGCCCGCTCCATCGCCGGCGACCGGGCCCGATGGGCCCCGCTGGTCCGGTACGACGCCGCCAGCCGCTGGTACCACCGGCTCGACACCGGCCCCGGCTACGAGGTGTGGCTGCTGTCGTGGGTGCCCGGCCAGGGCACCGGGCTCCACGGCCACGGGGACTCCGCCGGGGTGCTCACGCTCCTCGAAGGACGGCTCACCGAACGCACCGGGCGGGGCGCACGGGAGCTCACCGCGGGCGCGCAGCGGGTGTTCGCGCCGGGGTACGAGCACGAGGTGGTCAACGACTCGCTCGAACCGGCGGTGTCGCTGCACATCTACTACCCGGGGCTGACGGAGATGCCGATGCGGCCGGGGGCGGCCGTGCCCGCGATGGCGCACGCGCGGTGCCAGGGCGCCGTACCCGCCTGAGCCCGGCCACCACCCCACAGACGATCAGGCTCCGCCCGACAGCCCCACCCGTCGCCCGGCCACCACCCCACAGACGATCAGGCTCCGCCTGACACACTGACATCCATGCGCATTGTGGTTCTGGCCGGCGGCATCGGCGGCGCCCGTTTTCTCCGCGGTCTTCTGAAGGCCGCGCCCGAAGCGGACGTCACGGTGATCGGGAACACCGGTGACGACATCCATCTGTTCGGACTGAAGATCTGCCCCGACCTCGACACGGTGATGTACACCCTCGGCGGCGGCATAAACGAGGAGCAGGGCTGGGGGCGTACGGACGAGAGCTTCCGGGTCAAGGAGGAGCTGGCCGCCTACGGTGTGGGCCCGGAGTGGTTCGGTCTCGGAGACCGGGACTTCGCGACCCATATCGTCCGCACCCAGATGCTCTCCGCGGGCTACCCGCTCAGCGCCGTGACCGAGGCGCTCTGCACCCGCTGGAACCCGGGCGTACGGCTGCTGCCGATGTCCGACGACCGCGTCGAGACCCATGTCGCGGTGGAGCTGGACGGGGAGCGGAAGGTCATCCACTTCCAGGAGTACTGGGTGCGGCTGCGGGCCTCGGTGCCCGCCGAGGCCGTGGTGCCCGTCGGCGCCGACCAGGCGAAACCCGCGCCCGGGGTGCTGGAGGCCATCGCCGCCGCCGATGTGATCCTCTTCCCGCCGTCCAACCCGGTCGTCAGCGTGGGCACCATCCTCGCGGTCCCGGGCATCCGCGAGGCGATCGCCGAGGCCGGGGTCCCGGTGGTGGGGCTCTCCCCCATCGTCGGGAACGCGCCGGTGCGCGGGATGGCCGACAAGGTGCTCACCGCCGTGGGAGTGGAGGCGACAGCCTCGGCGGTCGCCTCGCACTACGGCTCGGGGCTGCTCGACGGCTGGCTGGTCGACACGGTGGACGCGGCGGCCGTCGCCGAGGTCGAGGGAGCGGGAATCCGCTGCCGGGCGGTCCCGCTGCTGATGACGGACGCGGACGCGGCGGCGGAGATGGCGCGGCAGGCGCTCGCGCTGGCCGAGGAGGTCCGGGGATGACACCGCCGTACGGAACAGGGGAACGGACCGCGGCCGGCGCGGCTCCCGAGGGAGCCGGGCCCCCGGAGGCCGGGGCTCCGGCGTTCTCGGTCCGGGCCGTGACCGGGCTTCCCGAGGTGCGGGCGGGCGACGATCTCGCCGGGCTGATCGCCGCCGCCGGGCCGGAGCTGGCCGACGGGGACATTCTGCTGGTCACCTCGAAGATCGTGAGCAAGGCGGAGGGGCGGATCGTCACCGCCGACGACCGTGAGGCCGCCATAGACGCCGAGACCGTGCGGGTGGTGGCGCGGCGCGGGCCGCTGCGGATCGTCGAGAACCGGCAGGGGCTGGTGATGGCGGCGGCCGGAGTCGACGCCTCCAACACTCCGGCCGGGACGGTGCTGCTGCTGCCGCTCGACCCCGACGCGTCGGCGCGGGCGATCCGCGCGGGGCTGCGGGAGGCCCTCGGCGTGGAGGTCGGGGTGATCGTCACCGACACCTTCGGGCGGCCCTGGCGCGCCGGGCTGACCGATGTCGCGATCGGGGCGGCGGGCGTGCGGGTCCTGGACGATCTGCGCGGCGGGACGGACTCCCACGGGAATCCGCTGAGCGCGACCGTGATCGCCACCGCCGATGAGCTGGCCGCGGCCGGCGATCTGGTCAAGGGCAAGTGCTCCGGGCTGCCGGTCGCCGTGGTGCGCGGTCTCGCCCACCTGGTGGGGGGCGACGACGACGCCCGCGCGCTGGTGCGGGACGCGGCCGATGACATGTTCCGGCTCGGTACGTCGGAGGCGGTACGGGAGGCGGTGACCCAGCGGCGCACGGTGCGGGAGTTCACCGACCAGCCGGTCGATCCGGCGGCGGTGCGCAGGGCGGTCGCGGCGGCGGTGACCGCGCCCGCGCCGCACCACACCACGCCGTGGCGGTTCGTCCTGCTGGAGTCCGCAGCCGCCCGCGCCGGGCTGCTCGACGCGATGCGGGACGCCTGGATCGCGGATCTGCGGCGCGACGGGAAGTCGGAGGAGTCGATCGCCAAGCGGGTGCGCCGGGGGGAGGTGCTGCGCCGGGCCCCGTATCTGGTGGTCCCCTGCATGGTGATGGAGGGCTCCCACCACTACGGGCACGAGCGCCGGGACGCCGCCGAGCGCGAGATGTTCGTGGTCGCCACGGGAGCCGGAGTGCAGAACTTCCTGGTGGCGCTCGCCGGGGAGCGGCTGGGCTCGGCGTGGGTCTCGTCCACGATGTTCTGCCGCGAGGTCGTCCGCGAGGTGCTGGGGCTGCCCGGGGAGTGGGACCCGATGGGGGCGGTGGCCGTGGGGCACGCGGCGGCGGTGCCGAAGCAGCGGCCGGTCCGGGAGGCGTCGGCGTTCATCGAGGTCCGTTAGCGCCCGGCCGGGTCCCGGCCGCTCCGGGGGTGGTCAGAGCCGCCCGATGTCGACCCGGTACATCCGGGGGGCGCGGCGGGGCGGGACGCGGCCGCTGAGCAGGATGAGACGGGCGGCGCGGTGGCGCTGGCCCGCGTACGGGGCGAGGAGTTCGAGCATCGCCGTGTCGTCGGCGTCCCGGTCGCCCGCGAGGGCGTAGCCGACGATGCCCGGCAGATGGAGATCGCCGGTGGTGACGGCGTCGGGGGCGCCGTGGCTGCGCTGGACCGTCTCGGCGGAGGTCCAGGGGCCGATGCCGGGGATCAGTTCCAGGCGGGCCCTGGCCTGTTCCGGCTCCATGTCCGCGGCCTCCTCCATCCGGCGGGCGGCCCGCGCCGCGCGGATGACGGTGGCGGCGCGCTTGTCGTCGACGCCCGCGCGGTGCCACTCCCAGGAGGGGATGAGGGTCCAGGTGCGGGGCTCGGGGACCACATGCATCCCGGGGGCCGGGCCGGGGGCGGGCTCGCCGTACTTCCGCACCAGGAGCCGCCAGGCGCGGTAGGCCTCGTCCGTGGTGACCTTCTGCTCCAGGACGGAGGGGATCAGGGACTCCAGGACCAGTCCGGTGCGGGTGAGGCGCAGGCCGGGGCGGTGGTGGCGGGCGTGGGCGACGGCGCGGTGGCGCGGGGTGAGGGCGCCGGGGTCGTCCCCGGCGCCGAGGAGCGCGGGGAGGGTGTCCAGGAGCCAGGCGGCGCCGGGGCCCCAGGCGCGTGCCTCCACCCTGCCGTCCCGTGCGGTGATCCGGAGCGTGCCCGGGCCGTCCGGGGTCCGGGCGGTCCGCCAGAAGGCGCCGTCCGGGGTGGCCCGGTAGGTGGGGTCGGCGGGGCCCCGGCGGAGGGGGGTGAGGGTGAGGGGGAGGGTGGTGGGGGCGGAGGGTGTCCAGGTGCGGGTGGGTGCTGTGGGGGGTGGGGTGGGGGTGCCTGGCACGGGAGGGGTCCTTGGGGAGGGGGGTGGCTCTTCCGAGGGTAACCGTGCGGGCTCCCGCCGGTCCCGCCCGCGCCACCCCCACCCGGCACTCACGGGCCGGCCGCCGCGCCCCGGGCGACCCGGGCGACCCGGGCGAACCCGGGCCGACGGGGGGCCTCCCGGAGGCAGCTCTGGGGAAGCTTGGGGACGGCCCCCGCGCGACAGGTGCCCGCATGGTGCGGGCAACGGTCGGGGGCCGGCCCCCGAACCCCCGCTCCTCAATCGCCGGAGGGGCTTGGGTTGCTCAGGTCGCCAGCGGGGGGCTGGATTCCGTGCCTCGGACCGCCCGGAAAGGCCGGGGGGCTGCTCAAACGCCGGAGGGGCTGGATTTCGCGCCTCGGCTCTCCCGCGAGGGCTGGGATGACCCGCCTCGGCCCGCCGGAGAGGCTGAGGGGTGCGACTCAAGCGCCAGAGGGGCTGGGATGACCCGCCTCGGCCCACCCGGAAAGGCCGGGTGGGTGCGCCTCAAGCGCCGGAGGGGCTGGGGTGGCCTCCTCAGACGCGGGAAAGCTGGAGTGGGGCGGCAAACGCCGGACGAACCGGTGGCCCGGCTCACACGCCGGAGGAACCGGGGGTGCGGCCCGGGCTCCGGAGGGGCTCGGAGGGTGGGGGCTACTGGTCCGAGGAGAAGCGGAGGGACCTCGGCGGGAGGGTGGTGTCGCACCAGACGCGCGCGCCGGCGCGAAGCTCATTGTCGGCACCGACCGTCGCCCCGTCACCGACCACCGTGTCGGTGAGCACACTGCGTGCCCCGACACAGGCACCCGCGCCGATGAGCGATGCCGTGATCACCGCGTTCTCCTCCACCACCGCCCCCGCCTGGACCACGCTCCCGTGGACCCGGGCCCCCGCGCCGATCCTCGCCCCTTCACCCACCACCGTCCCCCCGCTCAGCTTCGCGTCCACCGCCACCGTCGCCGACTCCAGCACCAGCCGCTCCCCGCAGCGCCCGGGAACCGCCGGGGACGGGGCGTGGCCGAGGACCAGGTCCGCCGAGCCGCGGACGAAGGCCTGGGGCGTGCCGAGGTCCAGCCAGTAGGTGGAGTCCACCATTCCCTGGAGGTGGGCGCCGGAGGAGAGCAGGTCCGGGAAGGTCTCCCGTTCCACCGACACCGGCCGGCCCGCCGGGATCGTGTCGATCACCGAGCGGCGGAAGACATACGCCCCGGCGTTGATCTGGTCGGTGACGATCTCCTCGGGGGTCTGCGGCTTCTCCAGGAAGGCCGTCACCCGTCCGTTCGCGTCCGTCGGCACCAGACCGAACGCCCGGGGGTCCGCCACCCGCGTCAGATGCAGCGAGACATCGGCGCCGGAGTCCCGGTGCGTGGCCACCAGCGCGCCGATGTCCAGGCCGGTGAGAATGTCCCCGTTGAAGATCAGTACCGGTTCGTCGGGGCCGGACCGCAGCCGTCCGGCCACATTGCGGATCGCCCCGCCGGTGCCGAGGGGCTCCTCCTCGGTGACGTACTCCAGGCTCAGTCCGAGCGCGGACCCGTCGCCGAAGTACGGCTCGAAGACCTCCGCCAGATAGGAGGTCGCGAGCACGATGTGCTCCACCCCCGCCGCCCGGGCCCGCGCCAGTTGGTGGGTGAGGAACGGGACGCCCGCCGCGGGCACCATCGGCTTGGGGGTATGGACGGTGAGCGGGCGCAGCCGGGTGCCCTTGCCGCCGACCAGGAGGATCGCTTCAGTCACCGTGTCGTCTCTGCTTCCTGTCCGGGCGGGGGGTGCTCATTCGTTCGAGATCGGACAGTTTATGCAGTGGACGCGGGTCCGCCCGGTCAGACGCGTCCCTGATACCCCGCGGAAGCCTTTCTCGCGGTGCCGAGTCTGCCGTACAGACGCGCCCCGGGGCACTCGGTGTAGAACCCGTCCCGGTGTCCGGAGATCACGTTGAACCGGACCTTGCGGCCCTTGGCGTACTTGCCGCTGCCCCCCGATGTGAGGGTGACCTTGCCCTGGGGATTGCCCTTGAACAGCCCGAGTTTCCAGGCCGTCAGCCGGGCCACCCCGGTGACCGCAGCCGCCGGCGGGTTGCTGCGGCCGTAGGAGCCGAGGACGGCGATGCCCATGCTGTTGGTGTTGAAGCCCAGGGTGTGGGCGCCTCGTACCGCCTTGGTCACGCCGCCGGCGCGTCCTTCGTAGACGTTCCCGCACTTGTCGACGGCGAAGTTGTAGCCGATGTCCCGCCAGCCGCTGCTCACGACGTGGTAGCGGTAGATACCGCGGAGGACGGAGGGCGCCTGCTTGCAGGTGTACCCGTTGCCGGTGGCGCTGTGGTGGACGAAGGCCGCCTTGACGGTCTTGCTGTAGACGAAGCCCCGCTCCCGCAGCGACTCACTGGCCTTCCAGCCCTTGCGGGTCACGATCTTCGGGCGGGGGCCGATGTAGGGCTTGGCGGCGGCCTGCTCGGGGAGCGCGTCGGGGGCGGGCATCCCCGGCCGCGCGGCCGCCTGCCGGTTCGCCGGCGCCCGTACGGCTCCGGAGCCGTCCCCGGGGTCGACCAGTTCCAGCCGCAGCCCCCGGGGCAGCGGCCGGGGTGCGCCGCGCTCGGGCCGTACCCGGACCTCCACGCCGTCCGACCTCCCCACCCACAGCGGCGCGGTGGAGCCCCGCGCCGAGCGGCTCTCCGGTGTGTCCGGGTCGGCGCCGTGCTCGTGGTTGTGGGTCTCCACGGACTGCCAGCCGGACCACAGACGGGTGGCGGTGGCCCGGGTGCGGATCTCGACGGTGCCGTGCAGTTCGGCCCCGGGGTCGTCCCAGACGACCCCGGCCATCGAGAACGGGGCGACCCGCCGCTCGAAGCGACCGTGCTCCGATGGCGGCGCGACGGTCCGGCCGGTGGGCTGCGGCGCGAGCGGCAGGGACCGGGTGGAGCCGGGGACCCCGGGGGTCTCGGCGGCGGGCGGGGGTGGTGTCTTGGAGTCGCCGGAGGGCGGTGCGAGCGGGAGTGCGAGCGCGGTCGAGACCGCGACGCCGATCGAGGTAGCCAGGAATCCACGCATGAGGGAGATCCTGGCCTCTGGGGCCCCGGTTCGCCCGCCCACACACCGGTGGCGCGTCGGGCCGACCGGAGGACCCCGTCACCGGTTCGGCGGCCCCCGCGCGCGGCGCGGCGCGTACCCTGTCGCTGATGAACGCCATCGACCGTACCCCCGCCGACCTGCTGCGATCCGCGCTCGCCGCGGACCCCGCGCGTCCCTTGGTCACCTTCTACGACGACGCCACCGGCGAGCGCGTCGAATTGTCCGTGGCCACCCTCGCCAATTGGGTGGCCAAGACCGCGAATCTGCTCCAGGGCGAGCTGGCGGCCGAGCCCGGCGACCGGCTCGCGCTGCTGCTGCCCGCGCACTGGCAGAGCGCGGTGTGGCTGCTCGCCGCCGCCTCCGCCGGAGTGACCGTGGATGTGGGCGGGGACCCGGCGGACGCCGATCTCGTCGTCAGCGGGCCGGACACCCTGGACCGGGCGCGGGCCTGCCGGGGCGAGCGGGTGGCGCTGGCGCTGCGTCCCCTGGGCGGACGGTTCCCCGCGCCCCCGGAGGGTTTCTCGGACTACGCGGTGGAAGTGCCCTCGCAGGGCGACCGCTTCGCGCCGTACGCACCCGTCGACCCCGGCGCTCCGGCGCTGTCGGTCGGCGGGATCGGGCTGAGCGGCGCCGAGCTGGTGGAGCGGGCGCGCGCCGACGCCGCCGGTCTCGGTCTCGCGCCCGGCTCCCGGCTGCTGAGCGGGCACGGTTACGACACCTGGGAGGGGCTCTCCGCCGGGCTGTTCGCGCCGCTCGCCGCCGGGGCGTCGGTGGTGCTGTGCCGGCACCTCGGCCAACTGCCGGACGAGGAGCTGCGCAAGCGGATCGAGAGCGAGCGCGTCACCGCTACCGCGCGCCCCTGAACATGCCGCGCGCGCCGGGTATGGCGGAGCGGTGAACTCCGTCTGTGAAACCCTCGTGCGAGCCAACAGCCGTGTCAGGGTGAACGGCTGGAGGACCACCCGGGTGGCCGATGCGGGGCCCGGCCAGGTGCCCGTCCTCCAACTCCCGGTGGAAGATCGGGCAAACGCACGTGTCAACGCACAACCAAGCGCGAGGTTCAGCCGTCTAGCCCTGCGATCGGCGGTCCAGCGCGCCGCCGACGCCATGAAGGATGGACGCAGACGTGACCGACAGTGCTGGTACTCCGACCGGGCCGGACGGCCCGGACGAGGGCGACGGCGCGACCGACGCGGAGGCCGGGACGGAAACCGGGACGGAAACCGGAGGAGGAGCCGGTGCCGGGGCAGGGGCTGAGGCCGGGGACAGCGCCGGTGCCGAGGCCAAGGCCGGTTCCGGAACCGGAACCGGAACCGGAACCGGAACCGGGGCGGGTGGGGACGGCGCGTCTCCCCCGGGTCCGGACATCCCCGTGGAGCCCGGAGCGAGCGGGCCCGGAGCGAGCGGGCCCGGGACCAGCGGACCCGAGGCCGACGGACCCGAGAGCAAAGAACCCGAGGCGAACGGGGCCGAGAGCAGCGGGCCCGAGGCGAACGGGCCCGAGATCAGCGGGGCAGAGACGAGCGGGGCCGAGGCGGCCGGCGGGTCCGCGGCCGGCGGGCCGGATGCGCCCGCCCCCGCGCCCTCCGGCGCCCGCCCCGCACGGCGCCGGCGTCTGCTGATCCGGCTGGCCGCCGGCGGCGTCTCCCTCGCCCTGCTCGCGGGCTCGGCCGCCGCCTGGTGGTTCTACCGCAAGCTCGACTCCAACATCACCACCGACACCACCGCCGCCGCGGAGCTCCAGGTCCACGAGAAGGAACGGCCGGCGCCCCTGGTGATGGACGCCCAGAACATCCTGGTGCTCGGCTCGGACACCCGCTCCGGCAAGGGCAACAGCGAGTACGGCCGGGACGACGGCGGCAAGCGCTCGGACACCACGATCCTGCTGCACATCGCCGCCGACCGGCAGAGCGCGACCGCGATGTCCATCCCGCGCGATCTGATGGCCGAGATCCCCGGCTGCCGCACCGCCGACGGTTCCCGGACCGGCGCCCGGTTCGCCCAGTTCAACAGCGCGTACGAGACCGGGGGCGCGGCCTGCACCATCCGTACCGTCGAGAAGATGACCGGCATCCGCGTCGACCATCACATGATCGTGGACTTCCGCGGCTTCAAGAAGATGGTCGACGCGATCGACGGGGTCGAGGTCTGCGTCCCGGAGGCCATCGACGACCCGCAGGCGCGGCTGCGGCTCGCCGCCGGGGAGCAGACGCTCCACGGCGAGGAGGCGCTCGGCTATGTGCGGGCCCGCAAGTCCCTGGGCGACGGCAGCGACACCGAGCGGATGGAGCGCCAGCAGCAGTTCCTGGGCTCGCTGGTCAAGAAGGTCCAGAGCAATGGCGTACTGCTCAATCCGGCGCGGCTCTACCCGCTGCTGGACGCGGCGACCAAGTCGCTCACCACAGACCCGGGACTCGACTCGCTGAAGGACCTCTACGACCTGACCCGCTCGGTCCGGAGCATCCCGACCGAGAAGGTGCAGTTCCTGACCGCGCCCCGGCAGCCGTACACCGCCAATACGAACCGGGACGAATTGATACAGCCCGACGCGGAGCAGCTCTTCAAGCGGCTGCGCGAGGACGCGCCCATCACCGTGGTCCCGGAGGGCGGCCGGGAGAGCGAGGAGACGAAGCGGAAGCAGGACGCCACCAGCCCGTCGAGCCCCAGCCCCTCGCCCACTTTCACGGGCACCAATGCGGCGACGGGCAGCTGCGGGGTAAAGCACTGACCAACCCGGGCCCATTCTCCATGCGGATTGGGCGTATTGCCCGGTTGTAAGCGACGTGGAATTTGTCACGGACGTCGCTCCCCTGTGAACTGGGCGGATAGTGTGAAGCGATCCGGTTTCTCCGGCTCCGCGCGATCACACTGCCGGAACGAGAAACCGAGCGCTCTTCGGGGGGAGAGGCGCTTCGCGTGGCAGCGACGGAGGATTCGGATAACCGTGGATGCGCAGAGCCGTGGGCGTGGGGACGATATGGACCCCGCCGACCAGTGGGTACTGAACCCGCAGACAGGCCAATACGAACTGCGACTGGACCACTCCGGAGCGCAACCCTCCCCACCCGCGCCGGAGCCGGTGGAGGACAGCGAGCCCCCCTCCCCCGACCGGGACACGCCCGCCGCCGCGCCGGTGCCCCGGCAGCGCTCGCGCAGGTCGGGGAAGAACGCGCCCGAGACCGCGCGTCCGCCGGCGGCGGGCCGCCGCAAGCGGAAACCGCCCGCGTCCCGCAAGAAGAAGATCCTCATATGGACCGGCGGAGTGGTCGGCTTCGTGGTCGTCGTCGGTTCGGTGGGCGCGTATCTCGGATACAACCGCCTGAACTCGAATCTCAACACGATAGCCGTGCCGGGCGCGGGGTCCGGCGGCTTCAAGAAGGACAAGGCCGTCAACATCCTTGTCATCGGCACGGACAAGCGGACCGGCAAGGGCAATGGGTCCTACGGCGACCTCAACAGCGCCGGTCACGCCGACACCAGCATTCTGTTCCATGTCTCCGAGGACCGGACCAACGCGACCGCGCTGTCGATACCGCGCGATCTGCTCACCGATATCCCCTCCTGCACGACCGGGACGGGCGGTGACGCCAAGACCGTTCCCGGTTCGCCGCGGACGCGGTTCAACGAGAGCCTGGGCCAGTCGGGGCGCGACCCCGGCTGCACGATGCGGACGGTCAAGGAGCTGACCGGCATCACCGTCGACCACTTCATGATGGCCGACTTCAACGCGGTCAAGACGCTGTCCACGGCGGTCGGCGGGGTCGAGGTCTGCGTGGGCAAGGACATCAACGATGTGAAGTCCAAGCTCAAACTGACCAAGGGCACCCATGTGCTGAAGGGCGAGGACGCCCTCGCCTTCGTCCGCACCCGCGGCTCGGTGGGCTTCGGCAGCGACCTCAGCCGGATCGAGATACAGCAGCAGTTCCTCAGCTCGATGATCCGCAAGATGAAGTCCAGCGACACCCTGACCAGCCCCACGAAGATGTGGGACCTGGCGAACGCCGCCACCAAGGCGCTCACCGTCGACACCGGGATCGGCAGCATCAAGAAGCTCCAGGACCTCGGTCTGGAGCTGGCGAAGGTCAACCCGAAGAACATCACCTTCGCGACGGTCCCGGTGCTGGACAACGACGGCGCGACCGTCGTGCTCGACGAGGCCAAGGCCAGGCCGCTGTTCTCGATGATCCAGAACGACATCTCGCTCACCGAGGTGAAGCAGAAGGAGAAGGACGCCAAGAAGGAGCAGAAGAAGCTGCTCCAGGGCCCCCAGGCCGAGGCGTCCGAGGTCCGGGTCGCGATCTACAACGGAAGCGACACCCAGGGGGTGGCGCTGGCGACCCTGACGTGGCTCCAGAACGAGCAGGCCGTACTGAAGTCGAGCAACGAGGGCAACGCGCCGGCCAAGGCCGCCAAGACCACCCTTGAGTACGGTCCCGACCAGGCGGACCAGGCCCGCAAGCTCGCGGCCCTGATGGGCCTGCCGGCCACGGCGATGAAGCCGGGCACGGCCGACGCCGGAGCGACCGAGCCGATGAAGCTCGTCCTCGGCGCCGATTTCAAGGGCGCGGGGGTGCCCATCACCGGTTCGGCGAAGGCGCCGGAGGGTGTCCAGAAGGTCGAAGCCGACAAGCAGACGTGCGCCCAGTGACCTGGGGGCTCCCCGTCACCGGGTGCGTATGACAGGGGGGTCCAGGGGTGGGACGCAAGAGCGTACGAGGAGGAAGGGCGCCGGACCGCGTTCCGCGCGCCCATGACGGAGCCGCGGACGGCGGTGCCTCCGGCGGCGGAACCGGCGCGGCCGGCGGGCCCGGCACGGCCGGCGGGCCCGGCGGGATCGCGGTGCCGGGACAGCGCGGGCGCCGGGGCCATCACCGTCCCCCGCCCTCCGGCGGGCGGGGCAGCACATCACCGGACGGCGGCTCCCGGTCCGCGCGCGGGGCGGGCCGCGGCGCCGGGAGCGGCCGGAGCCGCAAGCGCCGGGTGCTGCGGTGGACCGCGGTCACCCTGTCGCTGCTGATACTCGCGACGGCCGCGGCCGGCTATCTCTACTACGAGCACCTCAACAGCAGGATCAAGAAGGACGATCTGACCCTCGGCAGGAAGATGCCGGGCCACAAGGCCAACGCCAAGGGCCAGACCCCGCTGAACATCCTGGTCATCGGCTCCGACGGGCGCGACAGCAAGGCGAACCAGAAGCTCGGCGGCGCCAGGGACACCTTCAACGGCAAGCCGCTGGCGGATGTGCAGATGCTGCTGCACGTCTCGGCCGACCGCACCAACATCTCGGCGATCAGCATGCCGCGCGACACCATGCTGAAGATCCCCGAGTGCACGGACCCGGACAGCGGTGAGACCTTCCCCGCGAGCGACTGGGTCCAGACGAACGAGTCCCTCGGCCGGGGCGGGCCCGGCTGCACGGTCGCCACCTGGCACGAGCTGACCGGGATCACCATCGACCACTTCATGATGATCGACTTCGCGGGTGTGGTCTCCATGGCGGACGCCATCGAGGGCGTACCGGTCTGTGTCACGGACAACGTCGAGTCCCGCAACCTCAAGGGCGAGGGCTCCGGGCTGAAGCTGGAGAAGGGCACCACCTCGGTCAAGGGCGAGCAGGCGCTCCAGTGGCTGCGCACCCGGTACGGCTTCGAGGACGGCAGCGACCTCGCCCGCACCCGCGCCCAGCACATGTATCTGAACTCGATGGTGCGCCAGTTGCGGAAGAACGCGAAGCTCACCGACCCCAACAAGCTGCGCAGGCTCGCCGAGGCCGCCATCGAGGCGCTCACCGTCGACAAGGGCATCGACTCGGTGGCCCGGCTCCTCGAACTCGGCGACGACCTCAAGAGCGTGCCCAGCGACCGGGTCACCATGGCCCGCATCCCGGTCGACTACTCGAAGCGTCCCGGCTTCCGGGGCAAGGTGGAGCCGATCCCCGGCGAGGCCGAGCAGTTGTTCCGCATGGTCCGGGAGGACATCCCGCTCGACGGCAAGGGGGGCCCGAGGAAGAAGAAGACGGCCCCCGCGACCTCGAAGGACCCGGCCGCGGCGCCCGCCGAGATCGCGGTGCAGGTACGGAACGGCACCGGCGGCGGGCAGGCGCCCCAGCCGGGGCGGGCCACGGAGATCGCCGGAGTGCTCCAGGCCAAGGGCTTCACCCGGGCGGTGGCCGACACGGCCGGGGAGGCCGCGCCGAAGACGGTGGTCCACTTCTCCAACGCGGAGCTGGAGGGCGACGCCCAGGCGGTCGCGAAGGCACTGGGCCTGCCCCGGTCCGCGGTGAAGAAGTCGACGGATGTCACCGGTATCGCGCTGACCGTGGGAGCGGACTGGCGGCTCGGCACCGCCTTCCCGAAGCCCGAGGAGAGCGACCGGACCCCCGATTCGGCCAACGCGCTGAACGGCGGGGACACCAAGGCGTGCATGAAGGTGCAGCCCGGCTTCACCTGGTAGCGCGGGCTGGTGCCGGGGGCGGGGGCGGGCACGGTGCCCTCCCCGCCCCACAACGGACCTTATGGGTAAAGCAATCCCCAAAGCGTGCGTACCGGCCCGGGGAGTTCGGGCAGATTGCCCCTGTGTGGGGTGCGGTGATTTCCCTCGGTCCGTCCCCCGGCGCCGAACGGGACGGATAGTGTGACGAGATCCGGGGCCCGGCCAGGAGGCCGTGGCCCACCGGAGTGAGGCATCGCGCGTCTCCTGAGGGGGAGAGGCACGTCGCGTGGCACCGACGGAGGACCCGAGCGACCGTGGACGCACAGAGCCGTGGGCAGACGGACGGAGTCGACCCCGCCGACCAGTGGGTACTGAACCCGCGGACCGGCACCTACGAACTGCGGCTGGACGACACCGCGGACCACCGGGAGACCGGCGGGCCGCGCCACGGCGCCCCCTCCCCCGGGCCGGACCGTCCGCCCTCCACCGCTCTCCCGGGACCAAGACCGGGGCCGGAACCGGGGCCGGGACCCGGCCCCTCGGTGCCGGGCCAGCGCGGCCGGCGGCGGACGAACCCCCCGGCGGCCGAGCGTCCCGGCGCGTCCGGGCGGCGGGGGCGCAAGGCGAGGAAGTCCGCCCAGCGGAAGGCGCTGGTGTGGACCGGCGGCGTCCTGGGCTTTCTGCTGGTCGGCGGGTCCATCGGCGCGTATCTGGTGTACGAGCGGCTCAACGGCAACATCAACTCCGTCGACATCGGTGACGCGGCCAGCGGCGGCGGTCTCTCGGGCGGCCCGCTCAACATCCTGGTGATCGGCACCGACAAGCGGACCGGCGCGGGGAACCAGGGGTACGGCGACAAGGGGAGCGCCGGGCACGCCGATACGACGTTCCTGTTCCATGTCTCCGCCGACCGCACCAACACCACCGCGATCAGCATCCCCCGCGACCTGGTCGTCGACATCCCCGCCTGCCCCACCAAGCAGCCCGACGGCTCGACCCGGGTCATCCCCGGGCAGCCGAGGACCCGCTTCAACCAGTCCTTCGGCCAGCAGGGCCGCGACCCGGGCTGCACCATGCGCACGGTCAAGGAGTTCACCGGCCTGCCGATGAACCACTTCATGATGGTGGACTTCAACGCCGTCAAGACTCTGACGACCGCGATCGGCGGCGTGGACATCTGCCTGGCCAAGCCGATGAAGGACCCCGAGTCCCGGCTCGATCTGGCGGCCGGCCCGCACAGCGTCGAAGGCGAGCAGGCGCTCGCCTTCGTCCGCAACCGGCACGGTCTGAAGAACGACAGCGACCTCGACCGGATCGATGTGCAGAAGCAGTTCGTCGCCTCGATGATCCGCAAGATGAAGAGCGACATCCTGGGCGACCCCAAGGAGATGTTCGATCTCGCGAACTCCATGACCAGGGCCCTCACCGTGGACTCCCGGATAGGCACCGTGCCCAGGCTGACCGCCCTCGCGCAGGAGCTGGGGAGGATCGACGTCAAGAACATCACCTTCCTGACCGTCCCGGTGATCGACAACCCCAGCGAGGGGCCGGTCAAGGCGACCGTCGTCCTGGACCCGGTCAGGGCGCCGCAGGTCTTCGACATGCTGGCGAACGATGTCTCCTTCACCGAGGTGGAGAAGAAGGAGAAGGACGCCAGGGACCGGCGGAAGGCGCTGCTGGAGGGGGCGCGCGCGGACGCCTCGGAGATCAGGGTGGACGTCTACAACGGCAGTGACACCACCGGCGCCGCGCAGTCGACACTGCTCTGGCTCCAGAACACCAAGGGCGTGCCCCTGTCGGCGAACCGGAGCAACGCCCCCGAGAAGCTCGCCAGGACGACGCTCGCCTACGCGCCGGACCAGGCCGACCAGGCCAGGGCGCTCGCCGACATGATGGGGCTCTCCGCCGCCGCCCTGCGGCCGGGCAACCGGGAC
Organism: Streptomyces sp. NPDC001889; assembly: GCF_053594535.1. Lineage (NCBI taxonomy): Bacteria > Bacillati > Actinomycetota > Actinomycetes > Kitasatosporales > Streptomycetaceae > Streptomyces > Streptomyces sp. NPDC001889. The sequence goes on along the minus strand of NZ_JBSFER010000022.1, from coordinate 149,587 downwards.
GCCCAGGGGACCGATCCGATGACCCTGACCCTGGGCGCCGACTTCAGGGGCGCGGGGGTGCCGGTCAGCGGGTCCGGCAAGGCTCCCGACGGGGTGAAGAAGACGGAGGCCGACAAGAAGGTGTGCGCGCAGTGATCCGCGCGCACCCGCGCGGGCGCGCCGCCGGAACCAAAGGCGGCGCCGCGCCCGCCGGTGGCGCCGAGGCTCCGGAGCCGCCGAGGCCGCGGGTGGCGCCCGGGTCTCCGAGGCCGCGGGTGGCGCCCGGGTCTCCGAGGCCGCGGGTGGCGCCCGGGTCTCCGGAGCCGCCGAGACCGCAGGTGCGCCCGGCTCTCCGAGGCCGCCGGACGGGAGGGGAGCCGGCTTCAGTTCGCCGTCGCCCGGACCGCCGGGCGGCGGCTCGCGATGACCTTCCTCGCCAGGGACCTGGGGCTGGTCAGAAAGCCGAAGCCCCACGACATGTGCATGGTCGCCAGCGCCACCGGGATCTGGAGCCGGGCCCGGAGCGGCAGCCCCTTGCCCGCCGGGACCGAGCCGGCGGTGATCGCGGCCAGATAGCCGCCGGGGACGATCAGGCCCCAGGGGGTGAGGACCGCGCCCACCACCAGCCCCGCCGCGATCGCGCAGACGGCGACCGGCGGGGCGAGATAGCGGAGATTGATCGAGCCGGCGTGGTAGCGGGCGACGACATGGCGCCAGCGGCCGTAGTCCTTGTACTGCTTGGCGAGCGCGCGGACGGAGGGCCGGGGCCGGTAGCCCACCTTCAGCTCCGGTGAGAACCAGATCCCGCCGCCCGCCTCGCGGATGCGGAAGTTCAGCTCCCAGTCCTGGGCGCGGATGAACTCCACGTTGTAGCCGCCCTGCTGCTCCAGCGCCTCGCGCCGGAAGACCCCCAGATAGACGGTCTCGGCGGGCCCGGCCGCACCCCCGGTGTGGAAGGCGGCGTTCCCCACGCCGATCCTCGATGTCATCGCGGCGGCGACGGCGCGCTCCCAGTCGTTCTCGCCCTCGGCGTGCATGATGCCGCCGACGTTCTGGGCGCCGGTCTCCTCCAGGAGCCGGACGGCGGTGGCGATGTAGTTCGCCGACAACATGCCGTGCCCGTCGACCCGTACCACGATCGGGTGATGTGATGCCTTGATCGCGGCGTTGAGGGCGGCGGGGGTCCGGCCGGTGGGGTTGGGCACGGTCTGGACCCGGGGGTCCTCCCGCACCAACTCGGCGGCGATCTCGTCGGTGCGGTCCGTGGACGGCCCGAGCGCGATCACCACTTCCATCTCGCCGCCGTACTCCTGCTGGAGGATGTGACGGACGGAGTTGCGCAGATGCCGCTCCTCGTTGAGGACCGGCATGATCACGGAGACAGGGGGCGTGGCGTTCATCGGTCGCCACGTTACCGCGAATGGGGGACACGGACGCGCGGCGCCCGGCCCATGGCGCGGGCAGCCGATCGTATGGGCCTACCGTGTGCTCGTTCCCCCGTTCGCCGCTCGTCTGTCGTCCGCCCGCGATCCCCCGGTGTCCGCCCGTGCCCGCCGCGGTCCGCCGTGCCGCGGACGGCCCCTCCCCCCGTCGCCCGCGGAGGTGTCCCCCTCGTGCCCACGCCGTCCCGCTCCCCCCGTCCCCGGCCCAATCCCGGGCCCAGGACCAGACGGCCGGTGGTCGCGAGACCCCGCTGGGGGCTGCGGGTGGCGACCGCGCTGTCGATGCTGGTGCTGGGCGCGGGCGTGATCGGGCACGCGGCGCTCACCAGCCTGGACACCGGGATCGACCGGGTGGACCCGTTCCGCGACATGAAGAACAGGCCCGAGCCGGGGGACGGGCTGAATCTGCTGCTCGTCGGCACCGACGGACGCGAGCGGATCACCCCGGAGGAGAAGGAGAAGTACCGGCTCGGCGGGGCGCCCTGCCACTGCACCGACACGATCATGCTGGTGCACATCTCCCGGGACAGCGGGCGGGCGAGCGTGGTGAGCCTGCCGCGCGACAGCTACGCCGAGATCCCGGCCCACACGGACCGGGCCACGGGCACCAAGCGGCCCGCGCACCCGGTGAAGCTGAACGCGGCCTACGCGGAGGGCGGGCCCGCGCTGACCGTGCGGACGGTCGAGCACATGACCAAGGTGAAGATCGACCACTATCTGGAGGTCGACTTCACCAGCTTCATGAGGACGGTGGACGCCGTCGGCGGGGTCGAGATCTGCACGACACAGCCGATGAAGGACCGCTACACCGGTCTGGACCTCCCGGCGGGCTCCCACCGGCTCGACGGCGGCCAGGCCCTCCAGTACGTGCGCTCCCGCCATGTCGACGTCGCCTCCGACCTGGGCCGGATGCAGCGCCAGCAGCGGTTCGTGGCCGCGCTGATCGAGCGGGTCACCAGCAGCGGGATGCTGCTGAACCCGGTGCGCTTCCGCGAGATCACCTCCACCCTGCTCGGCTCCGTACGGGCCGATAAGGACTTCGGCAGGGAACAGATGCTGGCGCTCGGCCGGGCGATGCGCGGGTTCTCGGCGGCGTCGTCGGAGTTCACCTCCGTACCGATCGGTTCGATGGGTACGGTGCCGGGCGTCGGCTCCGCCGTGAAGTGGGACACCGCCAAGGCGGGGCGGCTCTTCCGGATGATCCGGGAGGACAGGCCGCTGGCGCCGGCGCGCACACAGCGGCGGGCGACGCTGGTGGATGTCTCCCCGCAGCAGATCCGGGTGCAGGTCTACAACGGGACCCACCGGGACGGTCTGGGGCGCACGGTGGACGTCGCGCTGCGGGCGACCGGCTTCGCCACCACGCGCGCCCCGCTGAACGGCGGCGGCGAGGAGCCGGCGGAGCGCACCTTCGTCTCGTACGACCCTCGCTGGGACCGCTCGGCCCGCTCGCTGGCCACCGCGCTGCGCGGGTGCGAGCTGCGGCCCGTGCCGGGGCAGGGCAGAACACTGCGGGTGACGGCGGGGGAGGATTTCCGGGGGGTGGTGCCGGTGCGGGCGCAGGACGCCCTCCAGGGCGAGTTCGGCGCGGTCACCGGCGACCAGGTGACCTGCCCCTGAGCGGGCCCGGTGTCAGTCGACGATGCCGTCGGCGGTGCGCCGCTCCCGCAGCTCCTTGATCGCGCGGCGGCGGGCGAGCCGGTGGGTGCGGCGGATCTGGGCCTCCTGGTAGCGGCGGCGGTCGCGCTCGTCCTCGGGGAGCACCGGGGGCACGGGCCGGGGCTTTCCGTCGCCGTCGACCGCGGCGAAGACCAGATAGGCGGAGCCGACCTGCTGGGCGGGGGTCGACTCGTTCCAGCGCTCGGCGAGCACCCGGACACCGATCTCCATGGAGCTGCGCCCCGTCCAGTTGCACTGGGCGCGGACATGGACGAGGTCGCCGACGCGGACCGGCGCCAGAAAGACCATCTCGTCCATCGAGGCCGTCACGGCGGGGCCGCCGGAGTGCCGGCCCGCGACCGCGCCCGCGGCGTCGTCCACCAGCTTCATGATCACACCGCCGTGCACCGTCCCCAGGAGGTTGGTGTCCGCGGCCGTCATGATGTGGCTCAGCGTGGTGCGGGAGGCCGATGTGGGCTTCCCGCCGATCGCCGGGTCCGGATGGTGGGGGTGGTCTGTCATGGTCTCCACCCTAAGCGGGGCCGGTGCGGCGGGGCCGCCGCGGGCGCGCGGCCGGCACATTGCATCAGCTTGGCAACAGGCCCGGTCCTATTCGCCACCCGGCCTGTCGGGGAGCCTCTGTGACCCGGCACACTTACCGTCATGAACGAATGGCCCAGTGGATACGGACGCGGCAGCCAGGGCCCGGAGCCCGAGGGCGCCCGGGCGATGCCCCATGTGCGGCGGCGGCCGGTCCCCCAGCAGCAGTCGCAGGGGTACGAGGACAGCCACGGCGCCCCCTACGACAGCGGCTACAACACGGGCCAGGTCTACGGCTCCCCGGCCGGCGGTCACGACGGCGGCGGATACCGGGCCCCGGGCTCCCCGGCCGGTCCCCCGCCCCCGGCGGGCCCGCCGCGCGGGCCGGTCGACTGGCGCCGCCGGATAAAGATCGGCTCGCTGGTGCTGGTGGGGACGCTTCTGGTGGTCACCGTCGGCACCTACTTCTGGGCCGACGGCAAGGTGCGGCGCGAGGTCGATCTCTCCAAGGTCATCGAGCGCCCGGGGGAAGACGACTGCACGACGTATCTGATCGTCGGCTCGGACAGCCGCAAGGGGATGTCGGCCGAGGAGAAGAAGCGGCTGCGGACCGGGTCGGCGGAGGGCAAGCGGACCGACTCGATGATGATCCTCGCCGACTGCTCCGGCGGCACCACGATGATCTCGCTGCCGCGCGACTCGGATGTGGAGATCCCCTCGTTCAAGGGGTCGCAGTCCGGCAAGCTCTTCCCGGCCGAGGGCCGCAGGGTGAAGCTGAACGCCGCGTACGCGGAGGACGGCCCGGAGCTGCTGGTGCGCACGGTCGAGCACAACACGCATCTGCGCATCGACCACTACGCGGAGATCGGCTTCGCGGGCTTCGCCCAGGTGGTGGACGCGATCGGCGGGGTGGAGCTGGACATCCCGAAGGCGTTCAAGGACAAGAAGTCGGGCGCCGACTTCGAGGCGGGCAAGCAGCTCCTCGACGGCGAGCAGGCGCTCGCGTTCGTCCGCACCCGGTACGCGTTCCCGGACGCGGATCTCGCGCGGACGAAGAACCAGCAGAAGTTCCTGGCGGCGCTGGCCGGCCAGACGGCGACCCCCGGCACGATCCTGAACCCGTTCAAGCTCTACCCGGTGATGGGCGCGGGCCTGGACACGCTGGTGGTGGACAAGGACATGTCGCTGTGGGACCTGAGCCAGATGTTCTTCGCGATGAAGGGGGTCACCGGCGGCGACGGCACCTCGATGAACATGCCGGTCGCGGGCAGCCGGGGCGGGAACCTGGTCTGGGACAAGGCGAAGGTCGCCCAGATCGTGAAGCAGATCAGGAACGACGAGAAGGTGACGGTGCCGGGCAACTGACCCCGGTTCCGTACGCTCCGTGTGTTCCGCAGGTCCTGTACGGCGGTGAGGGCCCGCACCGGGGTGACCGGGGCGGGCCCCTCTCCTGGGCCGGGCGGCGCGGAACCTCCGGGGGCCGGGGGCCGGCGCGGGGCCCCGGGGCGGGCCGGGCGGCATAGGCTCGGGGCGCAGAATCCGTATCCCGCCCGGAGGGCCGCCGTGCGCCGACGACTCATCAACTCCACCCTCGCCGTCGTCCTCGTCGTGATCGCCGTCTTCGGTATCTCCCTCGTCCTCGTCGAGACCCGCACCATCTCCGAGAGCGCCCAGGAACGCGTCGAGTCCGAGGCCATCCGCCTCGCCAGCATCGTCGACGGGCTCCTCATCGGAGGTGAGCCCGTCAACCCCGCGATCCTCGCCGAGCAGGGCGCCGCCAAGCGGTACGCGCTCATCGAGATCCCCGGGCGCGCGCCCATCGAGATCGGCGAACGGCCCACCGGCGGTGTCCTCACGGGCAGGGCGAGGGGCGAGCAGAACGAACTCGTCACCGTCGAGGAGCCGCGCTCCGCCATCACCCGGGAGGTCGGCGAGAGCCTCCTGATCATCAGCGGCGTCGCGGTGATCGCGATCGTCGCGGCGATCCTGCTCGCGGTCCGCCAGGCCAACCGTCTCGCCTCCCCGCTCACCGACCTCGCCGAGAGCGCCGAACGCCTCGGGCGCGGCGACCCGCGCCCCCGCCACCGCCGCTACGGCGTCCCCGAGCTGGACCGGGTCGCCGATGTGCTGGACGCCAGCGCCGAGCGGATCGCCCGGATGCTCACCGCCGAGCGCCGGCTCGCCGCCGACGCCTCCCATCAGCTGCGGACCCCGCTCACCGCCCTGTCGATGCGCCTGGAGGAGATCTCCGCGACCGATGACCCGGCGACCGTGAAGGAGGAGGCGAACATCGCCCTCACCCAGGTGGAGCGGCTCACCGATGTCGTGGAGCGGCTGCTCACCAACTCCCGCGATCCCCGGACCGGCTCCGCCATCGCCTTCGATCTGGACGAGGTGGTGAAGCAGCAGATGGCCGAGTGGCGGTCCGCGTACCGCAGCGCCGGGCGCGCCCTGGTCTGCTCCGGGAAGCAGGGGATGCGCGCGGTCGGCACCCCGGGCGCCGTCGCCCAGGTGCTGGCGGCGCTGATCGAGAACTCGCTGATGCACGGCGGCGGCACCGTGGCGCTCCGCACCCGGGTCACCGGCAATCAGTCCGTGATCGAGGTGACCGACGAGGGCCCGGGCGTCCCCGCCGACCTCGGTGCGCGGATCTTCGAGCGGTCCATCAGCGGCCGGAACTCCACCGGCATCGGCCTCGCGGTGGCCCGCGATCTCGCGGAGGCCGACGGCGGCCGGCTGGAGATGCTCCAGCAGCACCCCCCGGTGTTCGCGCTCTTCCTCAGCCGGGTCGCCCGCCCCCGCAAGGAGGAGGAGCGGCCCACGGTCCGCTGAGCCCGGAGCCCCGGCCGGAGGCGCCGGCGGAGGCTCAGGGGCGCGGAGCCACCGCGCCGGGCTCCGCCCGGCCCTGCTCCAGGAACGATTCGGCCGTCTGCACGGCCTCCCGGGCCGGCAGTGCCCGGAACACCCAGGTCCGGTAGGACCAGAAGCGGAAGAGTGTCGCGACGCCGATCCCGAGGAACTTGAAGACATTGCTCTGGAGCGGGCTGTCCCAGCCGAACCCGTAGGTCGCCACGTAGAGAATCCCGTTCTCGATCACCATGCCGATGGCGCTGAAGAACATGAACAGCGACATCTCCCGGGTCCGCCCGGTCTTCTCGCGGTCCCGGTAGGTGAAGTAGCGGTACCCCAGGTAGTTGAAGACGATGGCCACCGCGTTCGCCACCAGCGACGCCCGCACCACGGGCAGCTCGGTGGCCGCCCGCGTCAGGTTGAAGACGGCGAGGTTGACGATGACCCCCGCGCCCCCCACCGCCCCGAACTTGGCGACTTCGCGCATGAGCTGGTTGAACCGCGTGCGCAGCGCTCCGCCACGTTCACTCATAGTGAGAGTCCAGCCCCATCGGATCGACATCGCCAACCCCGTCATGCTAACCAGCGCCCAGGGGCCCCGCCCGGGCGCCCGGACGATGGTGTGGCGGGTCCGTGACCGTGTGTGCGCCCGAGGAGGACGGTGCGTACCGGACGGATACGGGCCGATGCCCGGCGCGGCGCGGCCGATATCCTGAGGGCGTGACGTTCCCGGTAGTCGGCATGGTCGGCGGCGGTCAGCTCGCCCGTATGACCCACGAGGCGGGCATCCCCCTCGGCATTCGTTTCAAGCTCCTCAGTGACAGCGCGCAGGATTCCGCGGCGCAGGTGGTCGGCGATGTCGTCATCGGCGACTACCGCGATCTGGCCACGCTGCGGGCCTTCGCACAGGGCTGCGATGTGATCACTTTCGATCACGAGCATGTCCCGGTCGAGCATCTGCGGGCCCTGGAGGCGGACGGCATCCCCGTGCGCCCCGGCCCCGACGCGCTGCTCCACGCCCATGACAAGGGGGTGATGCGCGCCCGGCTCACCGAGCTGGGGGTGCCCTGCCCCCGGCACCGCATCGTCGCCGACCCGGCCGACGCGGCGGCGTTCGCCGAGGAGGTCGGCGGCTTCCCCGTCATCCTCAAGACCGTGCGCGGCGGCTACGACGGCAAGGGCGTCTGGTTCGTGCGCACGCCGGCCGACGCGGCGGAGCCGTTCCGCGCGGGCGTGCCCGTGCTCGCCGAGGAGAAGGTGGACTTCACCCGCGAGCTGGCCGCGAACATCGTCCGCTCCCCGCACGGCCAGGCCGTCGCCTACCCCGTGGTGGAGTCCCAGCAGGTCGACGGCGTCTGCGACACGGTGATCGCCCCCGCTCCCGGGCTGGACGAGGCACTCGCCGGCCAGGCGCAGCGGCTGGCGCTCACCATCGCCGCCGAGCTGGGTGTCGTCGGGCATCTCGCGGTGGAGCTGTTCGAGACCTCGGACGGCCGCATCCTCGTCAACGAGCTGGCGATGCGCCCGCACAACTCCGGGCACTGGACCCAGGACGGCGCGGTGACCTCGCAGTTCGCCAACCATGTCCGGGCCGTGCTCGATCTCCCGCTCGGTGATCCGCGCCCCCGCGCGCCCTGGACGGTCATGTGCAATGTGCTGGGCGGTGACTACCCGGACATGTACGGCGCGTATCTGCACTGCATGGCCCGCGACCCCCAGCTCAAGATCCATATGTATGGCAAGGACGTGAAACCGGGCCGCAAGGTGGGCCATGTCAACACCTTCGGCGACGATCTCGCGGAGGTCCGCGAGCGCGCCCGCCACGCGGCCGACTACCTCAGAGGAACGATCACCGAATGAGCAGCACCACCCCGCTTGTTGGCATTGTGATGGGCTCCGACTCCGACTGGCCGGTCATGGAGGCGGCGGCGCACGCCCTCGCCGAGTTCGAGATCCCCTACGAGGTCGATGTCCTCTCCGCGCACCGGATGCCGCGCGAGATGATCGCGTACGGAGAGGGCGCGGACTCCCGGGGACTGAAGGCGATCATCGCGGGCGCGGGCGGCTCAGCCCATCTGCCGGGCATGCTCGCCTCCGTCACCCCGCTGCCGGTGATCGGCGTGCCGGTGCCGCTGAAGTATCTGGACGGCATGGACTCGCTGATGTCGATCGTGCAGATGCCGGCCGGGGTCCCGGTCGCCACCGTCTCCGTCGCCGGAGCGCGGAACGCGGGCCTGCTCGCGGCGCGCATCCTCGCCGTGCAGGACCCCGAGCTGCTGGCCCGGATGCGGGAGTTCCAGCAGGTGCTGAACGACCAGGCCACCGAGAAGGGCAAACGGCTCCGGGCGAAGACCGAGGGTGCGGGTTCCTTCGGCTTCGGGAAGTAGTCCGCCATGGAACCCACCCCCGAACTTCTCGGCAGGGCGCGCGAACTGCTCGCCTCGCACCCCGTGGTCGACGGCCACAACGACCTCCCCTGGGCGCTGCGCGAGCACGTCCGCTACGACCTGGACCGGCTCGACATCGCCGCCGACCGCACCGGTGTGCTGCACACGGACATCCCCCGGCTGCGGGCCGGGGGCGTCGGCGCGCAGTTCTGGTCGGTGTACGTGCGGTGCGGGATGTCCGGCGACGACGCGGTCAGCGCCACCCTGGAGCAGATCGACGGCGTACGCCAGCTGCTGGCCCGCTACCCCGGGGACCTGGCGCCCGCGCTGACCGCCGACGACATGGAGCGGGCGCGCGCCGAGGGCCGGATCGCCTCGCTGATGGGGGCGGAGGGCGGCCACTCCATCAACAACTCCCTGGCCACCCTGCGCGCGCTGTACGACCTGGGGGTGCGCTATCTGACGCTCACCCACAACGACAACGTCCCGTGGGCGGACTCCGCCACCGACGAGCCCGGTGTGGGCGGGCTCTCCGCCTTCGGCCGTGAGGTCGTCCGCGAGATGAACCGGCTCGGCATGCTGGTGGACCTCTCGCACGTGGCGGCCACGACCATGCGGGACGCGCTGGAGACCTCGTCCGCGCCGGTGATCTTCTCCCACTCCTCCGCGCGGGCGGTCTGCGACCATGTGCGCAATGTCCCCGACGACGTGCTGGCGCTGCTGCCGGGCAACGGCGGGGTCGCGATGGTCACCTTCGTACCGAAGTTCATCCTGCCGGCCGCCGTCGAGTGGACCCGCGCGGCCGACGAGAATCTGCGGGCGCACGGCTTCCACCACCTGGACACCGTCCCGGAGGCGATGAGGGTGCACGCCGACTTCGAGGAGGCGCATCCCCGGCCGGTCGCCACCGCGTCCACGGTCGCGGACCATCTCGACCACATGCGCGAGGTGGCGGGCGTCGACCACATCGGCATCGGCGGGGACTACGACGGCACGGCCTTCACACCGGCCGGTCTGGAGGATGTCGCCGGATATCCGAACCTTGTCGCGGAACTGCTGCGCCGGGGCTGGTCCGAGCCCGAGCTGTCCAAGCTGACCTGGCAGAACGCGGTGCGTGTGCTGCGGGACGCGGAGTCGGTGGCCCGGGAGACCCGTGCCCGCCGGGGCCCGTCGAACGCGACCCTCGCGGAGCTGGACTCCTGAGCGGCGGCCGTTGAGGGGGGGTACGGGTCCCACCCGTACCCCCCTTTCTCTCTGTCAGCCCCCCTCGGTCACTCCGCGCAGAGACAGAACGGGTGGCCCGCCGGGTCCTGGAAGACCCGCCAGGCCCGGGTGTGGTCCGCCGTGTCCAGCGGCTTCGCGCCCAGCGCGAGGATCTCCGCCTCCGCCGTGTCCAGGTCCGGGACCATCAGATCCAGATGGAACTGCTGCGGCGCCTCCGGCGAGCCCCAGCGGGGCGGCACATGGTCCGGGGCGAGCTGGAAGGAGATCGGAACGCCGGGGATGCCCACCAGCTCCACCCAGTCGCTCTCCGACACCTTCACCTCTCCGCCCAGCATCCGCTGGTAGAAGCCGGCCAGCCCGACCGGGTCCGGGCAGTCCAGTACGACGGTTCCGAGCGTGGCGATGGCCATGGTGTCCTCTCCGGAAGGGGCGGCCCCGCCACCAGTGACTGGTTACCGGCTCACCGCCCTCAAGGGGTAACTGCTGCTGTTACCGCATGCTGCCCCATGAGAGGTAACGTCGCAACCATGACAGAGGCAGCCGCGACCCCCGGCGCGCTCACCCTGATAGAGGCCCTGGTCAACTCCCTGGACCTCGCGACCGGGGCGGACGAACTCGACACCGAGGCGGGCCGCGCGCCCTTCGGGCTCACCGAGGCCGGGGTGGCGGACGCGCGCGAGCTGCGCGAGGCCCTGCGCTCGGCCGCGCTCGTCCACGCCGGACACCGCCTGCCGGGCGCGGTGTCACCGGCGGAGCTGGGCCGGCTCCTCGCCGCCGCGCCCCTGCTGATCACGGTCTCGGACGACGGCACGGCGGCACTGCGCCCCGCCGACCCGGCCCCGCTGGCGTCCCGGGTCGCCGCAGCCGTGGCCGCCGCCGTCGCGGACGGCACCTGGGCGCGGCTCAAGGCGTGCGAGTCCGACACCTGCCGCTGGGTGTACTGGGACCGGAGCCCGGCGGGCCGCCGCCGCTGGTGCTCGATGTCCGTGTGCGGGTCACGCGCCAAGATGCGTACCTACCGGGCGCGCCGCACTCCGCCGGGGGCCGGGCGGCCCGGGGCTTGAGCCGGCCGGGGCGTGGGCGGGCCGGGGCCCTGCGTGTGGCGGGAGCCTTGGGTGTGCGGGAACCTGAGCGGCCCGGCGCCTTGGCGGCCGGGAGCCCTGGGTGTGCGGCGCCCGCGCCCGTGCTCCCGGGCGTCAGGCGCCCGGGTGTCAGGCGCTCGGGCGGCCCATCGCCCGGTAGGTCCAGCCCGCGCCCCGCCACTTCACCGGGTCCAGCGCGTTCCGCCCGTCCAGCACGATCCGGCTCGTCGTGACCTCGCCCAGCTCCGCCGGGTCCAGCTCGCGGAACTCGCGCCACTCCGTCAGATGCAGCACCACATCCGCGCCGCGCACCGCCTCCAGCGCCGTCTCCGCGTACCCCAGTGTCGGGAAGAGCCGCCGTGCGTTCGCCATGCCCTTGGGGTCGTAGACCGTCACCTGCCCGCCCTGGAGGTGGATCTGCCCGGCCACATTCAGCGCGGGCGAGTCCCGGACGTCGTCCGAGTCGGGCTTGAAGGCGGCGCCCAGCACACCCACCCGCTTCCCGAGGAACGAGCCCCCGCCCACCGCCTCCCGCGCCAGCTCCACCATGTGGCCGCGCCGGCGCATATTGATCGAGTCGACCTCGCGGAGGAAGGTCAGCGCCTGGTCGACACCCAGCTCACCGGCGCGCGCCATGAAGGCGCGGATGTCCTTCGGCAGACAGCCGCCGCCGAAGCCGATCCCGGCCCGCAGGAACTTCGAGCCGATGCGCTCGTCGTGCCCGATCGCCTCGGCCAGCTTCACCACATCACCGCCGGCCGCCTCGCAGACCTCGGCCATCGCGTTGATGAAGGAGATCTTCGTCGCCAGGAAGGAATTGGCCGAGGTCTTCACCAGCTCGGCCGTCGGGAAGTCGGTCACCACGAAGGGCGACCCCTCGGCGATCGGCGTGGCATAGACCTCCCGGAGCAGCTTCTCCGCCCGTTCCCCCGCGACCCCCGCCACGATCCGGTCCGGGTGCAGGGTGTCGTCGACGGCGAAGCCCTCGCGCAGGAACTCCGGGTTCCACGCCAGCTCGACATCGCCCGGGGCCCGCTCGTCCAGCAGCCGGGCCAGCCGGGCTGCGCTGCCCACGGGCACGGTCGACTTGCCGACCACCAGCACGGGCCGGGTCAGCAGGGGCGCGAGGGTGGCGAAGGCGGCATCGACGTACGACATGTCACAGGCGTACTCCCCGTGCTTCTGCGGGGTGTTCACACAGACGAAGTGGACATCGCCGAACTCCGCGACCTCCTCCCACGAATCCGTGAACCGCAGCCGTCCGCTCGATCCCTCCAGCCCCGCGACATGCCGGGCCAGCAGCTCTTCGAGCCCCGGCTCGTACATCGGCACCCGGCCCGCCGAGAGCATCGCGATCTTCTCGGGCACCACATCGAGGCCGAGCACCTCGAACCCCAGCTCCGCCATGGCCGCCGCGTGCGTCGCGCCGAGGTAGCCGGTGCCGATCACAGTGATCCTGAGGGCCATGCGGTGCTCCAGAGAAGTCGAGGGGGAGGCGGTCCGAGCATAGTCGGGGGCCCGGAAGGGCACATGTGTGGCTGTCGCCAAGGTCACGTATGCCCGTGCGGGGCCCGGCCCCTAAAATTGGTTACTTAACGGTAGTTAGCGCTTCTGGGGAGTGAGTGACGTGGCTGGATCGACCGGTAAGTCGGACTTTGACCTGTACCGCCCGTCCGAGGAGCACGACGCCCTCCGCGACGCCATCCGCTCCCTCTCCGAGGCGAAGATCGGCCCGCACGCCGCAGCCGTGGACGAGGAGGCCCGCTTCCCGCAGGAGGCGCTGGACGCCCTGGTCGCCGGGGATCTGCACGCGGTCCACGTACCGGAGGAGTACGGCGGCGCCGGGGCCGACGCGCTCGCCACCGTGATCGTCATCGAGGAGGTCGCCCGGGTCTGCGCCTCCTCCTCGCTGATCCCCGCCGTGAACAAGCTCGGCTCGCTCCCGGTGATCCTCTCCGGCTCCGAGGAGCTGAAGGCGAAGTACCTGCGCCCGCTCGCCGAGGGCCGCGCCATGTTCTCGTACTGTCTCTCCGAGCCGGACGCGGGCTCGGACGCGGCCGGCATGAAGACCAGGGCCGTGCGCGACGGCGACCACTACGTCCTCGACGGGGTGAAGCGGTGGATCACCAACGCCGGGGTCTCCGAGTACTACACGGTCATGGCCGTCACCGACCCCGGGAAGCGCTCCAAGGGGATCTCCGCGTTCGTGGTGGAGAAGTCGGACCCGGGGGTCTCCTTCGGCGCCCCCGAGAAGAAGCTCGGCATCAAGGGCTCCCCCACCCGCGAGGTCTACCTCGACAACGTCCGCATCCCCGCCGACCGCATGATCGGCGCGGAGGGCACCGGCTTCGCCACCGCCATGAAGACCCTGGACCACACCCGCGTCACCATCGCGGCCCAGGCCCTCGGCATCGCCCAGGGCGCCCTCGACTACGCCAAGGGCTATGTCCAGGAGCGCAAGCAGTTCGGCAAGCCCATCGCGGACTTCCAGGGCGTGCAGTTCATGCTCGCCGACATGGCGATGAAGCTGGAGGCCGCCCGCCAGCTCACCTACTCGGCCGCAGCCAAGTCCGAGCGCGTCGACGGCGATCTGACCTTCTTCGGCGCGGCGGCCAAGTGCTTCGCCTCGGATGTGGCGATGGAGGTGACCACCGACGCCGTGCAGCTCCTCGGGGGGTACGGGTACACCCGGGACTACCCGGTGGAGCGGATGATGCGCGACGCGAAGATCACGCAGATCTACGAGGGGACGAATCAGATCCAGCGGATCGTGATGGCCCGCAACCTGCCGTAGCGACCTTTTAGCAGGTCAGCGGCCATATCTCGGGTGAACGCCCCGGCCCGGCGCGGCGGGGGCGTTCCTTGCCCGGGCCGGTGCCGCAGAGGGCCGGGCCCCGGATCTGATCGCGGCCAACCGCCAGTCCGCCGATGCGCGTGTGGAGTGGAGTGGAGGAGGAGACTGCGGCGAACCGGCCTCCGGAGGCTCCAGGAGAGCACCGGTGACCTGTACCAACGGACCAGGACCTTCCGCGTCCACGTATCCGATGTGATCCCCGGCTTCCTCTGGGATGGGCCTGGGCTCGCTGCCGGTGGACTACCGGAGCGGGCAGTCCATCGCGGGAGAAGTCCGATTCGGGGAGCAGCACGCCAGCGCCAGAGAGAGGAACGAGGGCCGCTCAAGGTAGAAGCCGAGGGAGACGTCCCCGCCCCACCCCAGCCGCTCGGCGGCCGAGCCGGCCAGTATCGCCAGCCAGGTGCTGTCCCGATCCGACTCCGAGGCGAACCGGGGGGCGTAGCCGGCGAGCTGTTCCCCGAGCCATTCCGCCGCTTCCTTCGGCTCATCCCAGGTGCCGCGCACCAGTTCCGCGGGCTTGATGAGCCAGTTCGCTGTTTCGAGCGGTGGGAGGTCCACAACGGGAAACTCCGCCCGCGCCTCGTTGTGGCGCTGGACCAACTCCGGCCTTCCGTCCGCCGGAGGCGCGCCGGGGTGCGGAGGCCGCCTCAGCGCCTCGTCGTCGAACCGCCGCTTCGGTCCGGCCCACAGATATCCATGGTGGTGCAACTGTCGTCCCATTCGGCTTCGGCGCGGGAAGGGTGTGGCGGGTGCGCTACCGGCTCCGGGTCTCGGAGGAACCGAGTCGGAGCCGGTGGAGCGCGGGCGACGACCGTCAGGCAGACAGACCGAACCGCGCCGGGTCGATACCGGCTGCCTCCAGCTCAGCGGTGGTGAACCTCAGCGGCTCGGCGCGGGGGCGCTTGCTGTCACCCACGGCCCAGGCGTCCGGGCCGATCCCGGCGAGGGTGACGCATGCCTCGCCGTCCGGATGGGTGTTGCCGCCGCAGGCCTTCATGAACACCACGCCTTCGATAGTGAGCGTGTACAGATCGATTCCGTTCTGCATTGACATTCCTTCCTGATCACTTGAACAGCCGCAGGCTCGACCGTTCAGTGGCTGATTCCGCATTCCGTGAACCGGACTTTAGAATCCCGGAGTTCGGTGCGGGGAAATGATTCTCGATTATTCTCACGAGAGGCCCCTCCATCCCTCGACATTCCCGCGCGAGGGCAGGGACGCTGAGCACACAGACCGATCTTGTGCTGTGGCGCACCCATGGAAAGGATGGCCTCAGATGGCACGCACGCTGCGATTCAACGGGACGAACAGCGGTGGAACCGGATGCCCCGCCGTGCACGAGGACCTCGGGAGTGGCGAGGTCATCGTGCACGGAACACCGCTCACCGATCCCAGCGACCTTCGACAGCTCCAGCACCTGTCCGAAGGTGAAGTGGCCGTCGTGGTTCCCCGTGACCTGCTCGTGGACTACACACCGAAGGACACGAACCGGCAGGCGAGGATCATCGGCCTGGACGAGTTCGAAAACCTTAATGGCTGTTTGACTCCCGGATCGTGGCACTGCTCAACTTCGACGCAGAGGATCAGCTCGTGGACGTCGAGCTCATCACCGAACCCGCCGAGGTGGTACGGCGGTCTCTGGTGCGGGAGGCGGCATGGCACCACGCCGTTCCCCATGAGAAGTTCGCGGCCGGGCCGGCCGTGACCGGATAGCGAAGGGCGGAGCGGTACCGGGTGAGTACGGACTTCCAGCAGGCGCGGAGCGCTCTCGGGCTGCGGCTCAGAGAGCTTCGTGAGTCAAGTCCCGGCGTCAGACTCACCGGTATCGCTCTCGCCGAACGGCTCGGCTGGACGCAGAGCAAGGTGTCCAAGCTGGAGAACGGACGCCAGACCGCCACTGTCGAGGATCTGCGGGCTTGGGCGGACGCGACCGGGCAGCCGGAGTCCTTCGAGGAGCTGCGCACACAGCTCAGGAGTTTCGAGTCTCGCGTGCGCTCCTGGCACCGCCAGCTCGCGTCCGGCCACCGCCCTGTACAGGAGACGTGGAACGCGTTGGTGGCGCAGGCCCGGGAGATCCACACCTGGGAGAACACCATGGTCTCCGGGATGCTTCAGACAGCCGACTACGCCAGGCATGTGTTCACCGCCTACTCGGGTCTTCAGAAGTCACCGAGGGACACCGACGACGCCGTGCGCGCCCGCCTCAAGCGTCAGGAGTGGATCCATGAGCCGGGCCACCGGTTCAGGCTCCTGATGTGGGAGGCGGCCCTGCGTACCCGCATCTGCCCACCGCCGGTCCTCGCCGCGCAGCTCGACCGGCTGTCGGGCCTGATCGGCATGGACACCGTGTCTCTCGGCATAGTCCCGCTCGAAGCGCCCGTGACGATCCCGCCGGCCAACTCGTTCTGGATCATCGACAGCAGGCTTGCCATCACCGAGGACTGGCACGCGGAACTCTGGCTGGACGACGCGCCCACGGTCACGACGTACCAGCGGGTGTGGCAGAGCCTGAACGAGTCCGCCCTCTACGGCGCCGACGCCCAGCGCCTGATCACGGTGGCTCGTCGCACACTCCTGGCGTAGGACCGCCCGGCAAGCGTGCTTCCCGGCAGCCGGGTGCCT
Source organism: Streptomyces sp. NPDC001889 (assembly GCF_053594535.1). Lineage (NCBI taxonomy): Bacteria > Bacillati > Actinomycetota > Actinomycetes > Kitasatosporales > Streptomycetaceae > Streptomyces > Streptomyces sp. NPDC001889. The sequence goes on along the minus strand of NZ_JBSFER010000022.1, from coordinate 132,947 downwards.
CACGCCGGGGATCGTCTGCCGGTGCCGCTTCTTCCCGCGCGGCGCGTGGCGTTCCGTGCGAACCGGCCCGCGATCCGGGCCATCAGGCACTCGAACACCTCCTGCCGGCGGGCGGGGCTACGCTGTGGCCGGCGGCCCGGTCTGCACACTCCGATGATCAACGGTGGCCGCACCCGTCTCCACAGCGCGTCAGGGGCGCGCGGGGTCTGCCTGCCGTCATGTGTCCGGAGGATTTGTGCGACGTGGCGAAGTCTGGTGGGTCCAGTTCGACGAGCGGAGGTTGGTCGTACTGCTGTCGGGAGACGACACGTCCGCGATCCGGGTGATGCAGGTCGTCGCTCCTGCGGGTGTCGACATCAGCGGTCTGGGCATCGAGGTGCCGGTCGGCGCCGGTGAAGGGCTGCCGTTCGAAGGCGTGTTGCGGCTCGCGTTCCCGCGTCCGGGCTTCACGCCGTGCACCTGGCTGACCACGGTGTACCGGGGCGACCTGATCGAGCGGGCGGCCGTCCTGTCCTCCGTGAAGCTCAGCGAGATCGACGACGCCCTCCGGCTCGCTGAGCAGGCGCAGGAGCGGACTCCGGTCACGGCCGAGAAGCTCGGCGGGATGAGGGATGCCCTCCGTCTCGGTGAACTCGGGTAGGCGGAGGAGGAGCCGACGCTCGCGAGGCCGGCCACCTGCCGCCACCGACGGGGGTGCCCAGCCCCGAGCGCCGGGCCCCGCCCCACGACAGGGGCGGCCGCCCCTGGCCCGTCCGGGGGCACCTCCCAGAGGCAGCTCTGGGGGAGTTGGAGGACGGACCCTGTGCGACAGGACCCCGCACGGTGCGGGCCACGGTCGGGGGCCGGCCCCCGAACCCCCGCGCCTCAAACGCCGGCGGGGCTGGAATTCGTGCCTCAGCCCGCCGGAGAGGCTGGGGATGCGGCTCACATTCCGGCGAGGCTGAGGTGGTGCGGCTCAAAGACCAGCGAGGCCGGGTTTGCCCAGGCCCCTGGGAAGCGCTGGGTGGATGGACCGCACGCGCTGGACCAGCCGGGTTTGCCCAAGGCCCCGGAAGCGCTGGGTGGATGGACCCCGCACGCCGGACCAGCCGGGTTTGCCCAAGGCCCCGGAAGCGCGGGGTGGATGGACCCCGCACGCCGGACCAGCCGGGTTTGCCCAGGCCCCCGGAACCACCCCGGGCAGGGCGGGTGGAGGGTGGCACCCAGGCCACCGCGAGGGCCGGGTTCGCCGGGGCCGCACGGAACAGAGCGGGGGGCTGTGGATCAGGCCCCCCGCGGGGGTCAGCTCTTCTCGAAGCGGAAGCCGACCCCGCGGACCGTCGCGATGTAGCGGGGGTTCGCCGCGTCGTCGCCGAGTTTCTTGCGGAGCCAGGAGATGTGCATGTCGAGGGTCTTGGTGGACGACCACCACGTCGTGTCCCAGACCTCCCGCATCAGCTGATCGCGGGTGACCACGCGGCCCGCGTCCCGCACCAGGACCCGCAGCAGGTCGAACTCCTTCGCGGTCAGCTGGAGCTCCTCCTCCCCCATCCAGGCCCGGTGCGACTCCACGTCGATCCGCACCCCGTGCGTCGCCGGGGCCGGGGCCGGCTCGGTCGCGCCGCGGCGGAGGAGGGCGCGCACCCGGGCCAGCAGCTCCGCCAGGCGGAAGGGCTTGGTCACGTAGTCGTCCGCCCCGGCGTCGAGCCCGACGACGGTGTCGACCTCGTCGGCGCGGGCCGTCAGCACCAGGATCGGCACCGTGTGGCCCTCGGCGCGGAGTCTCCTCGCGACCTCCAGGCCGTCCATCCCCGGCAGGCCGAGATCCAGCACCACCAGATCGACACCGCCCGCGAGCCCCGCGTCGAGCGCGGCCGGGCCGTCCTCCCGCACCTCGACCTCGTACCCCTCCCGGCGCAGTGCGCGGGCCAGCGGCTCGGAGATGGAAGCGTCGTCCTCGGCGAGCAGTACACGGGTCATGGAGTGATGGTAGTCCGCGGGACGTTCACACCGGGGCATGATCCACAACCCCTGTAAGTCGTGGGTTCGATCATGACTACGACCTTCGATTAGGGGCATACGGTTCCACGGCCACCTGTGATCCGTGTCTCAAGTCCTTCCTTATCCGACACTGTCATGTCGTATGGTGTCGAGTACGCCTGTAGCACTACACGGAGACCTTTGGCCTGCCGCGCAACAAGCCAGCAGTCGGCAGCGGTGGCGAGCCAAGGGTCTCTTCTGTGCGCGGGTCCGGAGATACCGGGCCCGCAGACAGTGAATGACCTGTGGGCCGGGCCCCGGGCGCAAAGTCGCCCCCGGGGTGTGGATCCCGTTGCGGACTTGTCCTCCCGCCTCCGGCCGTGCCGGAGCGAACCTCCCGGGCGTGGGGTGGGGCAGTTCCCGTACCGGTGCCGGTCACCCCCACCGGGCGCGTCCCGCTCACCGAAGCAGCGCGTCCCGACAGCAAGGAACGTCCATGGCGTCAAGCCTGACGAAGGACTCGGCCGGCTCCGCCGCCGCCGAGAAGACCTTCTTCGGCCACCCCCGCGGCCTGGCCAATCTGTTCATGACCGAGATGTGGGAGCGGTACAGCTTCTACGGAATGCGGGCTCTGCTCGTGCTCTACCTGGCCACGAATGTGGCCGACGGTGGACTCGGCATGAAGGACGCGACAGCGGTCGCGATCTACTCCGTCTACAACGCCATGGTCTACCTGCTCGCCCTCCCGGGCGGCTGGCTGGGCGACCGGGTGTGGGGCGCGCGCAAGGCGACGGCCATCGCCGGCGTGATCATCATGACCGGCCACTTCCTGCTGGCCGTCCCCGCCAGTGTCTCGTTCTTCATCGGTCTGGCGTTCATCGCCGCGGGATCGGGCCTGCTCAAGGCCAATATCTCGACGATGGTCGGCCAGCTCTACACCGACAAGAACGACCCCCGCCGCGACGGCGGCTTCACGATCTTCTACATGGGCATCAACCTCGGTGCCTTCTTCGCCCCGCTCACCATCGGCTGGGTGGGTCAGAAGGTCGACTGGCACCTCGGCTTCGCGATGGCCGGTGTCGGTATGGCGATCGGTCTGGTCTTCTACTTCCTGGGCTTCCGCAATCTGAGCGAGGAGTCCCGGGTCGTGCCCTCGCCGCTGACCGCCGAGGAGCGCTCCGCGCTCGTCCGGAAGGCGCTGATCTGGCTGGGCGTCGCGGTCGCCGCGTACGCGGTCGTCGGTCTCTCGGGCGCGTTCACCGTCGACTGGGTGCTGTGGCCGCTGACCATCCTCGGTCTGCTGCTGCCGACGTGGTACCTGTTCCGCATCAGGCGGGACAAGGACCTGTCGACGCTGGAGCGGGCCCGGATGTCGGGGTACATCTGGTTCTTCGTCGCCGCCGCCGCGTTCTGGGCGATCTACGACCAGACCGGTTCGGTGCTCTCGCTCTTCGCGAAGAACGACACCGAGCCCACGCTCTTCGGCTTCGAGTTCCCGACGACCTGGTTCCAGTCCCTGAACCCGCTCTTCGTGATGGCGCTCGCGCCGGTCTTCGCGATGCTGTGGGTGGCGCTCTTCAAGCGCGACAGGGAGCCGAGCACGCTCTCCAAGTTCGCCCTGGCGCTGGTGCTGGTCGGCGGCTCGTTCGGCGTGATGATGGTGGCGCAGGGCCTCGCGGCCGGCGATGCCAAGGTCTCCCCGATGTGGCTGGTCACGGTCTACTTCATGCAGACCGTCGGTGAGCTGTGCCTCTCCCCGGTCGGCCTGTCGCTGACCACCAAGCTCGCCCCGCAGAAGTACGCCGCCCAGATGATGGGCGTCTGGTTCCTCGCGCTGACCGCGGGCAACTCGGTGATCGCGCTGCTCCAGCTCCTCGGCGCGCCGACCGACACCCAGGGCTGGTTCGCCAGCCAGGGTGTGATCGCCGCCCTCGCGGGTGTCGCGATCTTCATGATGCGCCGGAAGGTGAAGCCGCTCCTCGGCGGAGTGAACTGACGGCTCCACGAGCCCGAGGCCACCGAGGCCGGCGAGGGCCCGCCGCACCGGTTCCGTACCGGTGCGGCGGGCCCTTCTCCCTGCGTGCGGCCGTACGGTCAGCACCCCGGTCTCCCGGAGGCGGACCTCGGCGGGGCCGCCCCCGGGGCGCCCGGAGCGGGGCGGGCGGGGGTCCGGGGGCGCACCCGGTCGACGGCGGCCATGCCGATACGGAACAGGGCCGCCGGTACGACCACGGCGAGCAGCACCCAGAACGCGGTGACCCCCCAGGGCCTGGGCACCTCCCAGGGCCGCGACACGAGCGTCCGGCCGCCGTACCGCACCGAGACGGCGTAGTCGCCGTGGGCTCCCGCCGACAGCTCCACCGGCAGGGCGACCAGGGCTCTGCGGCCGGGCTGGATCGTGCCGCGCCAGCGCCGCTCCTCCCACCGGGGCGCGTAGACGCCGTGCGCGGTGCCGATCCGGAAGACGGGGTCCCGCACGGGGGTGGTGCCGAGGTTGCCGACGGTGAGGACGAGCCGCCGGGCGGGCGGGGCGCCGAAGAGGACCAGGACGCCGGAGTCGCCTTCGAGGCGGGCGGCGGTCAACACGGCGAGCTTTCCGTCCGGGGGGCGCGGGAGCGGCGCGGTGGGGTGGCCGGTGACGGTGAGGGGGGCGTCCGCCGCGGCCCGGTCGGCGGTGACGGCCGCCGCGTGGACGACGCAGGGGCAGGGCCGGGGAGGCACGGCGACGGGGAGCTTTCCGCTGAAGCCGCCCGCGCTGTCGGTGGTGACCGTGCGGCCCTGGGCGTTGGCGCAGCTGTTGGTTCCGCCGATCATGTTCTGTCCGCAGATGAGCAGGGTGAGCAGGGCCCGGGGCCGCCATCCGCCGCCGCTGACGGTGATCTCCTCGCCCTCGGCGGCCCGCTCGGCGGAGAGCCGGACCGAGGGCGGGCTCTCCGCCGCCGGGGCGGGCCCCGCGCAGGCCACCAGGAGCAGCAGGGCGCACAGGCAGAGCAGGACGGGGGGACCCAGGGGGGCGGGCGGACGCGGGGGCGCCCCCGGGAGGCGGGGACGGAGGCGGAGGCGGGGCGCCCTCATCGTCAGCCCGTGGTCCGCCGGCCGCCGCGCCTGGTCAGCCAGAGCACTCCGGCGGCCCCGGAGAGCAGCACGGTGCCGCCGAGCGTGCCGAGCGCGACCGCGGAGTCCAGCGGGCCGGTCCGGGGCAGCTCGTCGGAGCCCGTACCGCCGGAGCCGGAGCCGTCCGAACCCGTACCGCCCGAATCCGTACCGCCCGAATCGCTGCCGCCGGAGCCGGAGCCGTCCGACCCGCCCGAACCCGAGCCGGTCACCGTCAGCTCCAGCGACGGCTTCGGGCTGTTCTGGGGCGTGCAGGTCGTGGTCGTGCCGAGCGCCTTGATCGTCAGCACCCCGGCCGTGAACGTGACCTTCCCGCTCTTCCCCGGGGTGTACGTCCCGGAGAGATCGCTGATCTTGATGGCGGTGTTGGCGGGGATCGCCTCGGCGTTCGCCGGCCCGGACACCGCGACCGTGCCCGAATCCGCGCCCCCCAGGCTGATCTTCGCGCTGGGACTCATCGCCCCCTTGCCCAGCTCCACCGGGCTGGAGGAGACACCCTTCCGGAAGGACATCGTCAGCTGGTACGAGCTGCCGCTCTTCACGGCCCGGATGTCGATCGGCGAGACCGCGGTCTTCACCCCGATCGGGGTCTGGCACCTGTAGTCGACATCGACGACGGTGGCGTGCGCGGCCGGGGCGGCGGTCAGCACCACCGGGCCCGTCACCGCCGCCGCGAGCAGGAGAGCCGTCCGTTTCCGGTATCTCACCTCAGAGCCCCCTCAGGCCGGAGATCATCGCTTGCCGTCCGAAGCCGCCGCCCGGGATTACTGACGTGGCATCAGATGGGCGCTCAAGGTACGCCGGGAGACCTGGAGAGGGAAGACGAAGAGCGCGCCTAGTCGGCGCGTCCGGGGGTCCTCCCCCCGGACGCGCCGCCCCGGGGGGAGGACCCCCGGAAAGGGGCACGGAGGGGGCACGGAGGGGGCACGGAGGCGTACGGAAAAGGGGTACGGAAAAGGGGCGGGCGCGGCCCCGCACGGCCGCGCCCGCCCCCGTACAAGGGGCAACGGGCCCTATCCGGGCGCCGCCAGCTCCGCCCACACGGTCTTTCCGGGCTCGTCCGGCACCCGGATGACACCCCAGTCGAGGCAGAGCCGCTCGACGATGAACATGCCGTGGCCACCGGGCCGCCCCGCGCGGTGCGGGGTGCGGGGCGCGGGCTGGCCCGCGCCCCGGTCGGTGACCTCCAGGCGCAGCACCTTGTTCTCGCAGCGCACGGTCAGTTCCTCGGGGCCCTCGGCGTGCAGACAGGCGTTGGTGACCAGTTCGGAGACGACCAGCAGGACATCCTCGGCCGCGGCTCTGCGGTCGGCGGTGGCCGCGGGCAGCCAGCCCCAGTCGTACAGCGCCTGGCGGGTGAAGTCACGGGCGAGGGGGACGATGCCGCTGGCGCTGCCCAGGGCAATGCGCCGCACCGCCCCTCCGGACACACCGGAGGGAGCGTCCGCGACGACATCGTCCGGCTCGGGGCCGAGGTCGCCCGGCTGCTGCGGCCGGGTGGTGCTCATCAGCGCTTCACCTCACCGATCCACCAGTTCGCCATCCATGTACACAACGCCGCCGCACTGCCGTCCCTGCCATCCGTCCGGCACTGCCGCCTCCCGATTCACCACGCGCACCGCTCCCCCGCGCCCGTACATCAGAGTGCCGGACCTCCGGCCCTCCGCACGGGCTCATGGCAGTTCTCCTGCCCTGGCATGGGGTGACAACACTCACTACGCCCCCAGCGGAAAATCTCACCCGTCCCGGAAGCCCCGGAAGTCTCCCGGACCGGGCCCCGGCCGTCAGCCCGCGAGGGCCTCGTCCAGGGAGTCGTGGACGGTGAAGACCGCCTCGGCCCCGGTGATCTCCAGCACCCGCGCCACCACCGGCAGCATCCCGGCCAGATGGACGCCGCCTCCGGCGGCCTCCGCCTTCAGCCGGGCGGCCAGCAGGACGTTGAGTCCGGTCGAGTCGCAGAACTCCAGTGCGGAGCAGTCGACCACCAGCCGGGAACGACCTTGCGCGAGCGCCTCCTCCAGGGGGGTGCTCAGCAATTCGGCGGTGTGGAAATCCAGTTCACCCGCCGGTTTCAGCACTTCACTGCGGCCCTCGGTCCGAACCTCGACCTGAAGCCGGCCACGATTCGCGCTGCCGACCGTTGCGCGGTCCATGCCCGTCCCTCTTCACCGTCTCGTACATCCGCTGTGACATTTCCGGTCACGGCACGCACGGGGTGACCAATTCTGTCGCCATGTGCCCTGGTGGCCCTGGGGCCTCAACCGTGACTTCCGGCGAACATTACGCCTTCCCCGGGGCGACAGGCCAGCGGAACTCCCTCACCAAAGCCCTATATAGGATAAATGCCACTTGCAACCAATCGCCGATACCAGGTAGGGCTGGTGGAGAACAGACAGAACACGCCAACCACACGACCGGCTCTGGAGGCGCCGCTCACCGCAGCGCGCACACATGGCACCGGCTGCCGCACGCCGAGAACGATGGAGGAGACCCATGTCACCCCGGCTGGACCCCGCCCCCGCCGCCCACGCCGCCACCGTCACCGTCACCGCCGCGTCCCCCGTTTCACTCCCGGGCCCGGAGACTCTCGCCGAGTCCCCCGACGATCCCTTCGACGAAGCCCTTGAGCCCCTTCCCGCGATCCCGCCCTTCGCGGAGATCGGCGCGCTGGACGCCCGGGCCCTCTCGAAGACCCTCTTCGCCCGGCTGGAGCTGCTGGAGGAGGGCACCCACGACCACGCGTACGTCCGCAACACCCTCGTGGAACTCAACCTCGCGCTGGTCAAGTTCGCCGCCGCCCGGTTCCGGGCCCGCAGCGAGCCGATGGACGACATCATCCAGGTCGGCACCATCGGTCTGATCAAGGCGATCGACCGCTTCGAACTCAGCCGCGGCGTGGAGTTCCCCACCTTCGCCATGCCGACGATCATCGGCGAGATCAAGCGCTTCTTCCGGGACACCAGCTGGTCGGTGCGGGTGCCGCGCAGACTCCAGGAGCTCCGGCTCGAACTGGCCAGGGCCACGGACGAGCTGTCCCAGCGGCTGGACCGCGCCCCCACCGTGACCGAGCTGGCCGGGCATCTGGGCATCGCCGAGGACGAGGTCGTCGAGGGGATGGCCGCGAGCAACGCCTACACCGCGGGCTCGCTGGACGCCCGCCCCGAGGGCGACGACGGCGACTCCGAGGGGACCCTCGCCGACCGGATCGGCTACGAGGACCACGGCATCGAGGGCATCGAGTACATCGAGTCCCTCAAGCCGCTGATCGCGGGCCTCGCCCCACGGGACCGTAAAATTCTCTCCCTCCGTTTCGTGGCCGGCCTCACCCAGTCGGAGATCGGCGAGGAGCTGGGAATCTCCCAGATGCATGTCTCCCGGCTGCTCTCCCGCACCCTGGCCAAGCTGCGGAAAGGGCTCACCGTCGAGGAGTGAGCCGGCAGTGAGCGCCGGGCCGCGCGGCCGTCCGGGACAGGGCCCCTTTCCGCCACGGAGGGGGCCTTTCCGCTTGGTTGGCGGGCCGGGCGGGCCGGGCCGCATTGAGCGCGGGGCCCGCGGGAGGACAAAATGGTGCGCGGGGAGGGCTGCCCACCCGCGCGCACGGCACGAGAAGAGCGGTGCGCCGGCCTAGGGGCAGAGAACGCGTGTACATACCGTCGTGCCGAACGGGGCTCCGACAAGACCCGTGCCACCAGCGCCCGCAGGGCCGGGCCGGTGGCTGACACCATCCGGCTGCGCGGGCCGGCGGCCCCGGAGCCGGGGCCTGAGCGGAGGACGACGACCACCGGAGCCGCAGGAGCCACTGGAGGTGCCGGAGCCACCGGACGTGAGGCGGGGCCGGGGCCGGGGTCCGCGAGCGGGCCGGGCCCCGGGCCGCGGCGGGCCGGGACCGAGGTGACCGGCGCGGAGGCGGACGGCCCCGAGGGCGGGGCCGACGGCGGTGCCGGGGCCGAGGGCGCCAGTGGCGACTCCATGTTCCGCAACGCCTATGCCCTGATGCTCTCCACCGGTGTCTCGGCCGCGCTGGGCCTCGGCTTCTGGCTGGTCGCCGCCCGCTACTACACCAAGGAGTCCGTCGGCGAGGGCTCCGCCGCCATCGCCGCCATGCGGCTGCTCGCCTCCATCACCGCGACCACGATGATCGGCGCGGTGGTGCGCTATGTGCCCCGCGCCGGGCGCGCCACCGGCCCCCTGGTGTGGCGGACCTATCTGTTCAGCTCCCTCGTGGTGGCCCTGGCCTCCACCGTCTTCCTGCTCACCCTCGATCTGTGGGGCTCCTCCTACGAGCCGCTCGACGGGCTCTGGCCGGGGCTGTTCTTCATCGCCGCCTGTATCGGCTGGGCGCTGCTGACCCTCCAGGACGGCGTCCTCACCGGGCTGCGCAAGGCCGTCTGGGTGCCGGTGGGCAACGCCGTCTTCTCCGTCGGCAAACTGGTGCTCCTCGCGGCCTTCGCGACCACCCTGCCCGTGCTCGGCATCTTCGTCTCCTGGGCCGCGGCCATGGCGCTCTCCGTGCTGCCGCTGGCCTGGCTGATCTTCCGCAGGCTCATCCCCCGGCAGGCCGCCGCCGACCGGGACCGCGAACCGCCGGGGATGCGGGAGATCGGCCGCTTCCTCGCCGGGGACTCGGCCGGCTCGCTCTTCTCGCTGGCGATGATCAATCTGCTGCCGGTGATGGTCGCGGTCCGCTTCGACGCGGCCCACAACGGCTTCTTCTACATCGCCTACACCGTGGGCGGCACGATGGAGTTCATGGCCATCAACATGGCCTCCTCGCTCACCGCGCACGCCTCGCACAGCCCGGAGACCCTGGCCGCCGGGGTGCGCGGGGCGCTGCGCCGGATGGCGGTGCTGCTGGTGCCGGTGGTGCTGGTGCTGGTGATCTTCGCGCCGCAGATCCTGGCGCCGTTCGGCCCGGAGTACGCCGAGAACGGCACCACCGTGCTGCGGCTGCTGGCCGCCGCCGCGCTGCCGCGCGTGGTGGTCGAGCTGTACATCGGGGTGCTGCGCGTCCAGGGCCGTACGGGGATGCTCGCCGCGCTCCAGAGCACGATGTGCGCCCTGGTGCTGGGCAGCGCCGCGCTGCTGCTGGGCCCGGCCGGGATCGCGGGCGCGGGCTGGGCGATGCTCGGCTCGATGACGCTGGTGGCCCTCGTCTCCGCGCCCGGGCTGCGCTCGGCGCTCTCCAGCCGCGAACCGAGGCCGTCCCGGGTGACCGCCCTCTTCCACCGGAGCCCCGGGAAGAAGACCGAGTACGGCACCGACTGGGCCCGCAGGGCCGCCGAGCGGCGGGAGCGGGAGCAGGTCAGGGCCCGGGAGTACGCCGAGGAGTACGGCGAGGACTGGGCGCGGCACACCGCGTATCTGCGCGGCGCGCACAACGACACCGCCACCCCGGCCTTCGGCATCCCGGTCTATCTCGCGGCCCGCCCCGAACCGGTGCCGGAACCCCTGCCGGGACAGGGGCAGGGCCCGGGCCCGGGGCAGTGGCAGGGGCAGGGACAGGCCGACGCGGCCTTCGAGAACCGGCTGGCGCTGATCCTGTGGCTGCTGCTCGGCATCTCCGTGACGCTGTTCTGGGTGCCGCTGCTGTACGCCCCGGACATCGCCTTCGACCGGCTGTCGGGCACCGGGCTGATCCGGGCGCTGCCGCCGGTCACCGTCACGGCGGGGGTGCTGCTGATCGTGGTGCACTGCGCGGCCCTGTCGCTGCTGCGCCCGCGCACCGGGCTGCTGGGCACGGGCACCCTGGTCACCTTCGCCGCGCTGCACGCCTCCCCGGCGGCGCTCGGCTGGGAACCGGAGCCGGTGGACGGCGCGTGGTACGGCACACTGGCCCGGTTCCTGGCCTCCGCCGGAGGGCTGGACGGCACCGAGCCGCTGCTGCGCTGGCTGCCGGCGCTCTGTCAGCTGCTCGCCCTGGTCGCGGCCCTCGCGATCGGCCGGGCCTCGGGGCTTCCGGTCGCGGCGCAGTGGGGTGCACTCTGGCTGCTCGCGGTGTGCGGCTGGGCCTTCCAGCGGTCACTGGCGCCGGTCGCGCTGCCGCTGCAACTGGCCCTCACCTGCGCCGCGCTCGCCATCATCTGGATACGCATCGCGCGGACGCGCAAGGCGCGCACCGCGCCGTCGAGGAACTGAGCCACCTGGGGTGAAGCGTGCAACAACCAGCCATCGAGACCGGGAGACCCCTGGCGCTCCCCGAAGCGGGGAGCGCCGACGGGCACCGGGAGGACCGGCCGGGCCCGGGCGGCCCTCCCGGGGGCGGCTCCGGTCCCTCCGGGGTGCGTGACCTCTTCGCCGACCCGGCGCGGCGGCGCGGCTTTCTGCTGCTCGCCGCGCCGCTGGCCGCCGCGCTCGTCCTGTGGGCGGTCGCGGTGGCGCTCACCGATGTCTCCGATCTGACCGACTACGGCCTGTTCGCCGAACTGCCGGCGGTCTACTGGATCGGTCTGGTGACCCTGACCGCCGGGTTCTGGATCTGTGTCCGGGACCCGGCGCGCGGCAACTGGTGGTCCTTCGCCTACACCGCGGGTCTGCTGGTGATGCTGCGGGCGACCGCCGCCGCCGTCTATCCCACGCCGCTCTACGCCTGGGCCTGGAAGCACGACGCGGTCATCGAGCATCTGCTGACCGCGGGCCGGCTCCAGCGCGGTGCGGAGCTGGGCGACATGGCGGTGTACGACCAGTGGCCCGGCTTCTTCGCGGCGCAGGCCGCGCTGGTGCGGCTGACGGGGGCGGAGAACGCGCTGGCGTTCATGGCCTGGTGGCCGCTGTTCTCCTCGCTGCTGCTGCTCGCGCCGCTGCTGCTGATCTACCGCACCTTCACCCAGGACCGGCGGCTGATCTGGACCGCTGTCTGGCTGTTCTCCGTCGGCAACTGGGTGGGACAGGACTACTTCTCGCCCCAGTCGCTGGCCTTCGCGCTCTATCTGGGGGTCATCGCGGTGGCCCTGCGGCGCGCCGAGCGCCCGGCCCCCGGCCGGCGCTCCCGGCAGGTGGTGTGGACCGTGCTGCTGATACCGCTGATCGCCGCGATCGTCATCGCGCACCAGCTCACACCGGTGATGCTCGCGGTGGGGCTCGCCGCGCTCTGTCTGATGCGGCGCTACCGCGACTGGACGCTGCTGATCGCGCTGCTGCTGGTCTTCCTGGCCTGGAACCTGACCGCGTCGCTGCCGTTCCTCAGGGAAGCGGTCCCCGACATGATCAGCAACTTCGGCAAGGTCGCCGACAATCTGGAGACCGGGTACGGCGCGACACCGACCGGCACCGGGGCGCTGGTGGTCTCCTGGACGGCGCGGCTGCTGTCGGCGGGTGTGGTGCTGCTCGCCGGGATCGGGGTGCTGCGCGGCGGCAGGCCGCTGCGCCGGCGGGCCCGGCCGCTGCTGCTGCTCGCCGGGGTGCCGCTGCTGATGGCGGTCGCCAATGACTACGGCAGCGAAATGATCTTCCGGGTGCTGATGTTCATGCTGCCCGCGCTCTGCTTCTTCGCCGCCGCCGCGCTGATCCCGCAGGCCCGCGCGGAGGCGGCCGGGCGGGGGTCCCGGCGGGCGGCGAAGCAGGCCCCGGGGCCGATGCGCCTCCTGGTGCCCGTGGTGGTGCTGACCGTGCTGACCGCGCTCTTCGTGCCCAGCTACTCGGGCAAGGACCGGCTGAGCTACTTCCCGCCCGAGGAGGTCGACCTCGTCCAGCGCCTCTTCGACCAGGCGCCGGACGACTCCCTGGTGGTCGCGGCGCACCGCAACTACCCGCTCGCCTACGAGGAGTACTGGCGCGTGGGGCACTACTGGTTCCTGGACGACGCCAAGACCCATGTGGACAAGATCCTCAAGAACCCGGCGGACCGGCTCGCCCGGGACATGGCCGGGGTGAAGGCGCCCGCGCGCGGGTATCTCCTGCTCACCCGGGGACAGATCGCCAACTCGGAGATGAACGGCATGCTCAGGGCCGCGCAACTGCGGCACATCGAGCGGTCGGTGGCGGATTCGCCGCTCTTCGAGGAGGTGGCCCGCAACAGCGCGGGGGTGGTCTTCCGGCTGAAGCGGCAGCCCGGCCCGGCAGGCTCCACCCCCGGCAAGGACTCCGCCTCCGGCAAGGACTCGGCCTCCGGCTCCGGCTCCGGCGACAGTCCCGACACCAGCTCCGACGGCTCATCGGAAAGAAGCTCATGACCCCCGACCGCCGTGCGCTCGTCCTCCGCGCGCTGCCGCCCGCCGCCGGCTGGCTGGCCATCGCCGCCACCGCCCTGCCCGACGCCTCGCCGCCGCGCGTGCTGCCCGTCGTCCTCTTCCTGCTGCTGGGGCCGGGGGCGGCGTTCCTGCGGCTCTGCGGTCCCGCACTCAGCCGGCACCGCGCGGTCGGGCCGGAGGAGAGCGGGGACAGCGGCTTCGAACGGGACTCCCTCCGGATCGAGCGCCTGGTGCTGATGGTGCTGCTGAGCCTGAGCGCCACCGTCATCGTCGCCACGGCGCTGATCGCCGCCGGGGCGTTCAGCGGGCTGCGGGTGCTGGCGCTGCTCACCCTGCTGGCGATGCTCGCCGCCTGCTGCCCGGAGCTGTCGTCGGGCGGCAGGCACCGGGCGGCCCAGGCCCCGGCCCCGGCCGCTCCCGCCGACCGGGCGGAGGGCTCGGCGCCATGACGGAAGGACCCCGCCGTCGCCCCGCCCGGCGCAGGACCTGGCTCCTGGCGCTGGCCACCGCCGGAGCGCTCCTCGTGGGCGCGGGCGCCGTCGCCGTCCAGCGTTCCGCCGGGGACGGGGACGGCACGGCCGCCCGCCCCGCCCCGGCGGCCGACTGCCGGCCGACCAGGCTGCTGGAGCCCCGGTGCGGCGCCTGGTTCGGCGCGTACGTCCGGCACCAGAAGCACGACCTGGAGGAGAAGGTCCTCGCGTACGAGAAGCGCGCCGGACGGCGGCTGGACATCGTCTACGCGTACCACGACATGTCCACCGGCGGAGTGGAGGGCACCCTGCTCAGCGAGCAGGAGCAGCGGGTGGGGCGGGAGCGGATGCTGCTGCTGTCCTGGGAGAGCAAGTGGTGGGGCGGGAGCGGGGAGCAGCAGCCCCGGTGGACGCAGATCTCCTCGGGCGCGCTGGACCGGACCGTCATCGATGTCCAGGCCGAGCGGATCAAGCGGTACGGGAAGCCGCTCTTCCTCTCCTTCGACCTGGAGATGGACAACCGGGTGCCCGAGGACGGCACCCCGGCCGAGTTCGTCGCCGCCCACCGGCACATCCACGACCGGTTCCGGAAGCTGGGCGTGACCAATGTGGTCTGGGTCTGGAACATCACCGGGTACGAGGGCAACAACAAGCTCTTCCGGCAGCTGTACCCGGGCGACGCGTATGTCGACTGGATCGGCTACAACCAGTACAACTACTACCGCTGCCACGACGCCGCGTGGATGAGCTTCGAGGAGACCCAGCGGGCGTCCCACGCGTGGATCAGGAAGAACATCTCCGACGAGAAGCCCCTGATGCTCGCGGAGTTCGGCACCGCCGACGACCCGGAGCGCCCCGAGCGGCAGGCCGGCTGGTACCGCGAGGTGCCCCGGGTGGTGAAGTCGCTGGACGGGGTCCGGGCCGCGCTCCAGTGGAACTGGCGCGACGAGGGGCCCGGCTGCGATCTCTCCCTGGCCCGGGACACGTCCTGGGACAGCCTGCGCACGGCGGTCTCGGACCCGTACTTCCACCAGCCGCGCCCCTGAGTCCACCCGGGGCACGGCGGCGGGCGGCGGGCGGGGTCAGCCGGCGAAGGTGTGGCCCCGGACGGCCGCCCGGCCCCGCCGGTACCACCGCCAGCCGACCGTGCGCAGCGAGTCGCCGGGAGGGGCGGGGCGCGCGCCCCGCCCCTCCATCCACGCCTCGACGTCCGCGACGGTGTGGGTGCACCGCACGATGAGCCGGGAGATGCGGTAGGTCTCGTCCCGCTGGGAGCTGAGCGCGTGCCGGACCGCCACCGCCGAGGCGTACCCCTCCCGGAGCGCCGCCCCGCGCACCTTCCGGCTGTTGTAGCCGTGCGGATAGGCGAGATGGGCCACCTCGTGCCCCAGGAGCTGCTCCAGGGCGTCCTTGGGCTCGCGCAGCTCGCGGCGGAGGGCCGCGGCCGGGAGGGTGTCCAGCTGGGCGTGGGTCACCGTGTGCGTGCCGACCTCCATGCCGTACTGCTCCAGCAGCCGCACCTCCGAGAGCGTCATCATCGGCGCCGGGGGCAGCAGGCTGCGCAGCCCCGGGGTGATCGCCCCCGTGGTCAGATACGCGGTCGCGGGCAGCTCGCGCTCGGCCAGCTCCTCGGCGGTGTGGCCCGGGAGGTCGGCGAACCCGTCGTCGAAGGTGAGCACCACCGGGCGCGCGGGCAGCGGCGCGGTGCCCGTGAGCCCGGCGATGAGCGCGCCGATGGTGATGGGGGTGCGCCCGCTGGCCACCACCGCGTCGAGCTGGGCGACGAACTCCTTGGGCGCGACGGTGAACTCGGCGATCCAGTCCGGTGGGTCGTCCATGACGGCGTGGTAGAGCAGTACGGGGATGTGGGGCGACGTCGCCACCGTGCCGTCACTCATGTCCGGGCCTCTTGTTCTCAACAGCCGTGCCACGGCGGCCGGATTCCCCGGACGCGGCGGCGCGCTCTGACATATCCGACGGGTCCGGCCAGCATGCCCCGGCGCTCCAGCCGGGAGAGCTGCCGCGGCCAGGCGTGGCCCTGTGCTCCATGGGCGCCGGGGACGGCCGCCTCGGCGGTGTCGCGGTGGGCGGTGATGGTCCGGGCGTGGGCCAGGCCCCGGGGGAGCTTCCGCAGCAGGGCGGGGATCAGGGCGGGGCGGCGGACCAGGAGGGCGGTGAGGTACGCGGTGAGCCCGGCCCCGTATCCGTACGCCTGGTTGGTGAGGTCCCGCCAGGTCTCGCGGTGGTGGTGCCAGACCAGGGCCTCGGGGGTGTAGCGCAGCCGGTGGCCGGCGGCGAGCACGCTGACGAAGGCGTAGAGGTCGTCGCCGCCGCGCGCGGGGGTGCCGGTGCCGGTGGCGGGGTCGAAGCCGCCCGCGGCGCGCAGGGCCGCCGCCCGGAAGGCCATGTTGGCGCCGGAGCCGAAGCTTCCGGCGGTGAAGGGGAAGAGCGGTTCGTCGGCGGGCGGGGCGGCCGGGTCCCAGGTCCTGGGCGCGAAGCCCTTGGCGAAGCCGCCGTGGCTCTCCAGCAGGATCTGGGCGGGGGTGCCGAGCCGGGCGGGCAGGATCAGTCCCGTCGTACAGCCCAGGCCGGGGTCGGCGGCGAAGGGGGCGGTGAGCGCGGTGAGCCAGTGCGGGTCGGCGATCACATCGTCGTCGGTGAAGGCGATGACCTCGCCGGCGGCGACGGCGACGCCCCGGTTGTGGGCGATGGCGAGCCCGGGGACCTCCTCCCGGACATAGCGGACCCGGTCCCGGTAGGCGCCGGAGACGAGGTCCTCGGTGCCGGTGGTGAGAGGGGCGTTGTCGACGACGACGATCTCGAAGCCGGGGTGGTCCTGGGCGAGCAGGGAGTCGAGCGCCCGGGCGAGCTGCTCGGGGCGCTCACGGGTGGCGATCACCACGGAGACCGTGGGCGCGGGCTCCCGGGGGTCGGTGGGGTCGGTGGGGTCGGTGGCTATGCCATCGGCGTGGCCACCGGCGTGGTCGTCACGGACGGGGTGAGCCGGGGTGCGGGCCAGCAGGGCGCGGGCCTCGGCGGCCACGGCGTCGGCGGGGTTCTTGCCGGGCGGGACGCGGCAGACGACGGTGGCGGCGGGCCGCCCGCGCAGCCTCACCAGGGCGTAGACATCGCCGCCGGCGATCTCGGGGCCGGTGCCGGGCGAGGGCCCGACCCCCCCGAACCCGATGACGGCGCCCTCCGGGCCGTCCAGATCGAGCTGGGCGACCTGGAGGGGCGCCGGGCTGGGTGGGTTGTCCATGGTCATATTCCTCGCGTGTGTGAGCGCCGAGCCGCCGGTCCCGGTGGCCGGGACCTCCGGAGCATGCGGCGGATGAGCAGTATGTGGCCTGCGGGCCGGATGTGATCCGCTGTTGGCCGGCATTCGGTCGGTTTTCCCCGGCATACGACCGGTTCGCGGCGGAGGCGGGCGGGGCGGCCGAGCCGGGTGGCCGCCGAGGTCAGCCGCCCCGGACCCCGCCGATACGGGTCAGGGTCTCCCGGGCGTACCCGGCCAGCCGGGGCCGGTCGCGGACGAACCGGTGGGTGCGGCGGGCGGGTTCACGGCTCACCCAGTGGAGGGCGGCCCCCATCCCGGGGCGGGTCGACGCCCCCTCGTGGACCCTGAGCCGCCCGGTCATCAGCGAGCCCTTGTACCGGGCCGCGCCCCGGCCCAGATCGAGCAGTCCGATCCCGGCCGCCGCCGCGGCCTCCGCCATCCGCAGCAGCAGGACGAGCCCCGGGGAGTAGCGGGCGAAGCGGGGGTCGTACGCGGGGAACCAGTAGGCCAGGACGCCGGGCGAGCGCAGGCCGAAGTGGGCGGAGACCGGCCGCCCTCCCGCGTACAGCACCGAGAGGACCCCGGAGCAGCCGGGCGTACGGGTCTTGTGCAGCAGCCGGACGAGATCGCTGATCCACCGCTGGGCGAAGCGGTCGCCGCGGCCGGTTCTGCGGTACTGGGCGGACTTCCACTCCATCAGGGTGCGCAGGGCCGCGGGGTCGCGCTCGTCGAAGACGAACCGGACCCCGCCCTGCGCCCGGCCGAGCCGGCGCTCCTTGGCGAGGGTGGAGCGGAGGAAGGTGGGCGACTGGGCGCGCAGCTCCTTCTCGTACGTCTCGTACCCCGCGCCGAGGTCGATCACCGGGGAGTCGAATCCCTCGGCGCCGCCGGGGAGGAAGAGGTCCTGGCCGGCCTCCAGGTTGTCGTACCGCCAGGCGGAGAGGGAGCAGGCGCGCAGCAGCCGGGGCGCGGTGATCTCCAGACCGGGGCGCAGGACCGCGCCCTGGCTGTCGGAGACACCGAGGCCGATCGCCCGGCCCTGGCCCCAGGGGCCGGTCTCGTACGGGAAGTAGCCGGCCCGCTCGCCGCCGAGGCCGAGCAGCGCGACCCGGGCGGCGGGGCGCACCCGGCCCACGGCGACGGTGAACTCGGGTTCCATGAAGGGGCTCGCGGGCATCCTCGACTCCGCGCGCAGCAGCCGCCAGGAGGCCAGTTCGCCGGGGCCCAGCTCCCCCGGCCGCACCACATCGACCCGTACGTCCCCGTGTCCCCGGGCACCGCTGTCCCGAACGCCGCTCACCCTCATCCCCCCGGTCCTCCCGAGCCTTCCCCCACGGCCCGGCCCGCCCGGCTCCCCGGACGCGACCGTACCGGCCCGTACCCCTCCAGGGTAGGGAACCCCGGCCGCATTGTGGCGAATTCGTGAAGACAGCGATGCCTGAGTGACACCTGATGTTCAAGTGGCGGATGTGACATAGCACGAATGGCCGCCGAGCGCAGCAATAATCCGACGTGACTTGCTCAACCAATATTCGAACGCGGTCAGTTGATCGTAGGATTCGGAATGCTCCCGATATCCCCCGCGGGAGGCGTGCGTGTCCCGGCCCCGTGTCCCGTGGGGCCCGGACGTTCCGCAAGTCCTCGTGAAAGGCTCGGTCTCCGTGGTCGTGGTCTACGTCGTGGTCTCCTCGGACATCAGGTCGAGCAGGTCGAACAGGTCGGGGCGGTCGAACAGGCCGGGCCGGACGCATGAGCCGGGAGGCTCGCCGGTCCGGCGGGCGGGGGCGCCGGCCGGGTGTGCGGGCGCGCCGGCCGGCCCGGGGCGCTCATGGTGAGGCCGAAGGGCGCCGGACCGGGGCGGGACGCCCGGGGCCCCTCCCTGTGGTGGCCGCTGGCGGTCCTCGCCGCGGTCGCCGGGGCCACCGCCCTGGCCGACCAGTACACCCGCACCGGCACCCGTCAGCTGCTGGCCTGGGCGTGCGCCGCCCTCGCCGTGCTGGCGCCGCTCTGGGCCCTCGGCCTGGTCCGGCGGCTGCGCGCCGAGCGGGCCCGCCACGCCGAGTCCCGCGCGACGGCGGAGGCCAGGGCCGCCGAGGTGGTCCATCTGGCGGCGGTGCGGCTGCCCGCGATCAGCGAACGGCTGCGCACCGGCCGCCGCCCCGACTCCGTGCCCGGCCCTCTCGCGCCGGCCGCCGACACCGGCGACGCGTTCGCCCGGGCACTGGAGACGGTCGTGGAGGCGCTCGGCTCGGACGAGGGGGTGCGCAGGGAGCGGGTGCTGCGGGACTCCGTCCAGGCCGCGTTCGAGTCCGTCGCCCGCAATATGCACGCCATGGCCACGGTGCAGCAGCAGGTGCTCGACCGGGTCGAGCGGACCATCGAGGACCCCCGGCTCATGGCGGAGGTGATGAAGGCCGACCACGCCGCCGCGCAGATGACCCGCAAGGCCCAGACCCTGCTGGTGATGTGCGGCATCTGGCCGGCCCGCCGGGAGACCCGGCCGGTCTCGCTGTTCGACTGCGTCCGGGGGGCGCAGTCGCGGATCGTGGAGTTCACCCGGATCGAGGTGCACGGCGGGCAGACACTGTACGTGGTGCCGCCGGCCGTCGAGGGGCTGATGCACGCCATCGCCGAACTCCTGGAGAACGCGACGGTGTTCTCGCCCTCGCGCACCCAGGTCGTGGTGACTGTGCGCGAGGTGGGCGCCGGGGCGGTGGTGGAGATCGACGACGCGGGGCTCGGCATGCCGCCGGACGTGCTGCGCCAGTCGACGGCCCGGCTCCGCGACGAACTGGACCTGGCGGAGCTGGGCGCGGTGCCCCGGCTGGGGCTCGCGTGCGTGGGCCGCTGGGCGCGGGAGCTGGGGTTCACGGTGGAGCTGACGGGGACCTCGGCGTACGGGGGGACCCGCGCGGTGGCCTTCGTGCCGTACCGCCTGCTGACGGAACCGCTCTCCCACTTCGCGGGCGGGGCGTCGGGGCTGCCCCGGCGCGGGAGGGTCGCCTCCGGCGCGGGCCGGGTGAACGGCTCGGGGGGCGGGCCGTGGGCCTCCGAGGCGGGTGCGGGTGCCGGTGCCGGTGAGGCGGGCTACCCGAAGGCGGTTCCGCCGCCGTTCCCGGGCGCGTACCGGGACACGGGCCCGGGCTCCGGCTCCGGGTCCCACCAGGGCCCGGGGGCAGCGGGCCCGAACACGGACTCGGCCGAGGGCCCGGGCGCCTACCGTGACGCGCCGGCGGCCGGGCTTCCGGAGGCGTACCGGGAGATGCCCTTGGGCGGGCAGCCGGACACGAACTGGGAGACACCCTCCGGGGGACAACCGAACACGTACCGGGAGACACCCTCCGGCGGACAACCGGACACGAACTGGGGTGCGGACGCTCACCCCGGTGCCGGCCGGGGCGCGGGCCCGGGCCCGGGGGGATACCCCGGCACCCACCGGGACACGGACGCCGGCGGGCGCGACGGCACGTACCCGGACAGCGGCCGGGGCGCGGGCACCGGCGAGTACCCCGGCGACGGCCGGCACACGGACCCCGGCGAACAGCAGAACGGCTACCGACGCACGACAGCGGACCAACACCCGGACGCCCACCAGGACCCGGACGCGTACCCCGGAACCGGCCGGAGCGCGGGCCCGGGCCCCGGGGGATACCCCGGCACCCACCGGGACGCGGACGCCGGCGGGCGCGACGGCGCGTACCCGCGCACCGGCTCCGACGGGCAGCCGGGCAGCCAACGCCCCGGCGGGGGGCCCGGCGCGGGCCCGGACAGCGGCCGGAGCGCGGGCCCGGGCCCGGGGGGATACCCCGGCACCCACCGGGACGCGGACGCCGGCGGGCGCGACGGCACGTACCCGCGCACCGGCCCCGGCGGGCGCGGCGGCGGCGAGCAGCGCGGCCCCGACGGGGCGCGGGCTCGTGAGGCGCGCTTCGGGGAGTTCGGGGAGTACGCCGACAACGGCTCCCCGGGGGCCTCCGGGGTGTTCCGGAGCGGCCGGGCGGACGACGGGTCCGGGGCCGGGGGGCGTGAGGGGGCCGACGGGCCGCGGCACGCCGCGCCGCCCCGGCAGCACGAGCGGGACGGCGGCCAGGACCGGCACCCCGGCGCCTACCTCGGGACCGTGCGGGTCTCCGGGTCCTACCCGGACACCCCCCAGCACTCCACCGCCCACCACGAACTCCCCCACCGCCCGGCCGCCCAGCACCCGCCCGAGGCCGGGACGGGCGCCGGGACAGGGGCGCTGCCCCGCAGGCGCAGCCGCCGGGGCGCCGCCGTGGAGGCCGCCGCCCAGACGGCCCTCCAGCCGCAGCCCCCCGCCGCCCCTCCCCTCCCGGAGGACCGCCCCGCCTGGACCCCCGAGGCCGCGCGGGCGTCGGTCGCCAGCGTGGTCTCCGGCTCCCGGCGCGGTCGCGCGGCGCTCGCCGCCACCGACCCCACCCACCCCGACACGCACCATGGAGGCCGGCCTTGACCGGGACCATCACCAGACTCCCCGACCTGGGCTGGATGCTCCGCCCGCTGACCGAGATCCCGGGTGTCCGGCACGCCGTGGTCGTGTCGGAGGACGGTCTGCGGCTCGGCCACGCCTCCGCCGAGAAGCTCACCGGGCCCGTGGCCTCGCTCAGCGTGGGCGAGGCCGAGGCGCTCTCCGCCGCCTGCGCGGCGATGACCATGACCGGCCGGTCCACCGCGGCGCTGCTCTTCGGCCGGGGCGCGGGCGTGCGGCAGCTGATGCTGGAGTCCGAGCACGGCTTCGTCCTCTTCACCCACGCGGGGATCGGCGCGCACCTGGGCGTGGCCACGGACACCGAGGCGGATGTCGGCCTGGTGGCCCAGCGGATGCAGCTCCTGGTGGCGAAGATCGGCGCCCATCTGAGCAGCCAGCCCAGAGACCCGGTGACCGGCTCCTCATGACGGGCCGTCCGGAGGATCGGACCCCCTCGGCGGTGCGCCCGTACGTGATCACCAGAGGCCGCTCGGACACCGGCGGTGAGCCGCTGGCCTGGGAGACCCTGGTGATGGCGACGGACGCCGCGTTCCCGCCGTCCCTCCAGCCGGAGCACCACCGCATCCTGACGCTCTGCCAGGGCCTGCTGTCGGTCGCCGAGGTGGCCGCCCATCTCGGCCAGCCGCCGTCGGTGGTCCAGATACTCCTCTCCGATCTGGTCGAGTGGGGGCTGATCGTGATCCGCCCGCCCATCCCACCGGCCGAACACACCGATGTGACCATGCTCAGAAAGGTCCTCCATGGCCTCGAAAGCCGTCTCTGACGACCCGGACCGGGCGTCGGGACAACCGGGCCCGCACCAGGCGCCGTTCCGGGACATCCCCGGCCCGGGCCCCCAGCCCGGGAAGTACGTCAGCGCCAGTGTGGTGGGCGCGGCGAAGATCCTGGTGGTCGGCCCACTGGGGGTGGGCAAGACCACGCTCATCGGCACCGTCTCGGAGATCAAGCCGCTCTCCACCGAGGCGATGATGACGCAGGCGTCGGCCGGGGTGGACACGGTCACGACCCCGGGGAAGACCACCACCACGGTCGCCCTGGACTTCGGGCGGATCACCATCGACGGCGCGCTGGTGCTCTATCTCTTCGGCACGCCGGGCCAGCAGCGGTTCCTGCCCGCCTGGCGGGACCTGGCCCGGGGGTCGCTGGGCGCGCTGGCCCTGGTCGACACCCGCGATCTGGCGGCGTCCTTCGACGCGCTGGGCAATCTGGAGGACCTCGGGCTGCCGTTCGCGGTGGCGGTCAATGTCTTCCCCGGCAGCCCGCAGTACACGGAGGGCGAGCTGCGGGCGGCGCTGGATCTGCTGCCGGAGACCCCGCTGGTGGCGTGTGACGCGCGGAGCGTGCGCTCCTCGGTGCAGGCGCTGATCGCGCTGCTCGGCCATCTCATCGACACCGTCCCCCCGGAACCGGGCCCGGGCGGCCCCTCGCCGGCGGCGGCCCCGCCGCCCGTCGGCACGACCGTCACGGAGTCCTCATGAGCCTGCCGCCGCACTCCCGGCCGCCCGGGACCGGCGGTGGCCGCTCCCCGGCCGCGACCGCGCTCTATGGGCCGGACCTCGACGGGGACGCGATGCCCGCGCTGTACGAGCGGCTGCGCCGGGCGCACGGCCCGGTGGCGCCGGTGACCATCGCGCCGGGGGTGGGGGCGTGGCTGGTCCTCGGTCACCGGGAGCTGCTCCGGCTCACCCGCGAGGAGCAGGACTTCTCGCACGACCCGCGCCGGTGGACCCTGCTGCGGGAGGGCCGGGTGCCGCCGGACTCCCCGATCATGCCGATCATCGGCTGGCGCCCGGCGCTGCTCTTCGCCGACGGGCAGCAGCACCGGCGGATGCGCACGGCGGTGTCCGACGCGCTCGCCGGGATCAACGGGCACGAGCTGCGCCGCACCGTGAAGGCGGCGGCCGAGCGGCTGATCGCGGACTTCGCCGACCGCCGCGAGGCCGATCTGGTGGCGCACTACGCCCGGCGGCTGCCGGTGCTGGTGATCATCGGTCTGCTCGGTCTCGACGAGCGCGTCGGGCAGCGGCTGGCGCAGGCCATCACCGGGATGGTGGTGGCCAACGCGGACTCGGTCAACGCCAGCGAGCGGATGAACACGATCCTGCTGGAGCTGATCAGGGAGAAGCGGGAGCGGCCCGGGGAGGATGTCACCTCGGCGCTGCTGCACCACGCGGCCGGGCTGACGGACGAGGAGGTGCTGCACAACCTGGTGGTGATGTTCGTCGCCGGTCAGCAGACCACCGTGAACTGGATCTCCACCACCCTGCGGGTGCTGCTCTGCGACCCGGCGTTCCGCTCCTCGCTGACGGTCGGTCACCTCAGTGTGGACGACGCCCTGGACCTGGTGCTGTGGCGCCATCCGCCGACCCAGAACTTCCCCGCCCGGTACGCCACCCGCGATCTGGACTTCGGCGGCCAGCGCATCCGGACCGGGGACATGCTGCTGCTGGGGCTCGCGGGGGCCAACCAGGACCCCGCGGTGCTGCCGGAGGACGGGGCCCCGGTGATCGGGAACCGTTCGCATCTGGCGTTCGGCGCCGGTCCGCACTCCTGCCCGGCGCAGGACCCGGCCCGGCTGATCACCCGTACCGCCGTGGACACCATCCGCCACCGGCTGCCGGATCTGGAGCTGGCGGTGCCCGAGTCCCAGCTCTCCTGGGTGAAGTCGCCCTGGAGCAAGGGGCTCGCGGCGCTGCCGGTGCGGTTCACCGAGCCGCAGCTGCCGTACGAGGGGGAGCCGCCGGACCGGTCCGCGGCCCCCTGAAGCACGCCCGAAGCACGCCCGACGCCGTCCGAAGTCCGCCCGAAGCACGCCCGACGCCCGTCCGAAGCCCGTCTGATGCCCTTGCCCGCTTCCCTCGCTGTCAGGAGAGCCGAGTTGAGCACCGAGCCGAGCACTGAGCCGAACACTGAGTCTTCCCGCGCCGCCACCACCGCTCCGTACCGTCTGGACCCGAAGGGCGGCTGCCCGCACGCGGCGAACGCCCGGCTGCTCGCCCGGGGCGCCGTCACCGATGTCGTCCTGCCCGGCGGGATCGCGGGCAAGATGGTGCTGGGCCACGAGGCGCTGAAGGACTTTCTCTCCCGCCCCGATGTCGCCAAGAGCCCGGCGCACTTCACCGCGCTGCGGGAGGGCGCGATCCCCCCGGGGTGGCCGCTGCTCACCTTCGCCGTGGTGCCCGGGATGATCACGGCGGACGGTGACGACCACCGCCGGCTGCGCACGCTGGTGAGCCGGGCGTTCACCGCGCGGCGGGTGGAGGCGATGCGCGCGGGCATCGAGTCGGTGACCGCCGCGCTGCTGGACTCGCTCGCGCGGGAGGCGGCGGCCGGGGACGGGGTGGTGGATCTGCGGACGCGGTTCGCGCTGCCGCTGCCGCTGAGCGTGATCTGCACCCTGCTGGGGCTGGACGAGGAGTACCGGGAGCGGCTGCACGAGCTGTCGAACCAGGTGGTCAGCACCACGATAGAGCCGCAGGCGGCGATCGCCGCGAACAAGGAGATGATCCAGCTCCTGGCGGCCATCGCGGCGATCCGGGCGGAGCGTCCGGGGGACGATCTGACCAGCGCGCTGATCGCCGTCCGCGACGAGGACGGCGACCGGCTCAGCCAGGAGGAGCTGATCGGCACCCTGATGCTGACGGTGGTCGCGGGCCATGAGACCACCCTCAATCTGATCAGCAACGCGGTACGGGCGCTCTGCGGGCACCGCGATCAGCTGGAGGCGGTGCGGTCGGGGAAGGCGGGCTGGACGGATGTGGTGGAGGAGACCCTGCGCTGGGACGCCCCGGTGAGCTACTTCCCGTTCCGCTACCCCGTCGAGGACATCACGGTCGACGGCACCCTGATACCCAAGGGGACCCCGGTCCTGGCCGGTTACTCGGCGGCGGGCCGCGACACGGAGGCGCACGGCCCGGACGCCGGCCGCTTCGACGTCACCCGGTCCGGCGGGTCCCGGCATCTGTCGCTGGGCCACGGCGCGCACTTCTGCCTGGGCGCGCCGCTGGCGCGGCTGGAGGGGGCGATCGCGCTGGAGCGGCTGTTCACCCGCTTCCCCGATCTGGATCTCGCGGTCCCGGAGGCGGAGCTGGAGCGGCACGCCAGCTTCGTGGGCAACGGGGTGGACGAGCTGCCGGTGCGGCTGACGCGCTGAGCGGCCCGCCGCCCGGAGATCCGGGGGCGGCTGGACGACACTTGTCCCGTACGTGTGCGTCCTGACCGCCGAGGAGAGTGGAAGCAGCCCATGCGCCCCGTCATCGCCGTCACCGGAGCGAGCGGAGGGGTCGGCGGCCGGGTGGCCCGCCGGCTCGCCGCCGCCGGAGCCGCTCCCCGTCTGCTGGGCCGCGACCCGGAACGGCTGCCCGTGCTCCCGGGCGGCTCCCTCGCCCCGCCCGCCGCCTATGGGGACGGCGCGGCGATGCGCGCCGCGTGCGACGGCGCGCGGACGCTCTTCCTCGTCTCCGCCCGGGAGGCCCCCGACCGGGTCCACGACCACCGCACCGCCGTGGACGCGGCGGTCGCGGCGGGGGTGGAGCGTGTGGTCTATGTGTCCTTTCTGAGCGCCGCGCCCGACGCCACCTTCACGTTCGCCCGCGACCACTGGCACACGGAGGAGTACATCCGCGCCTCCGGGCTGCGCCACACCTTTCTGCGGGACAGCTTCTACCTCGCGTCGCTGGCGGGGATGGCGGGCGCGGACGGGGTGATCCGGGGTCCGGCGGGCGGGGGTGCCGTCTCCGCCGTGGCGCACGACGACATCGCGGACGCGGCGGTGGGTGTGCTGCTGGGCGAGGGCCACGACGGCCGCACCTACGACATCACCGGCCCCCGGGCGCTGACCCTGGCGGAGGCGGCGGCCGAGCTGAGCCGGTTCGCCGGGCGGGAGATCCGCTATGTCCCCGAGACCCGGGAGGAGGCGTATGCCTCCCGCGCCGGCTACGGCGCCCCGGAGTGGGAGCTGGCAGGGTGGGTGACCTCGTACGAGGCGATCGCGACGGGCGAGATGTCGCTGATCTCGGACGCGGTGCCCCGGCTGGCGGGCCGGGAGGGGATCGGCTTCACGGAGTACCTGCGGGAGAACCCGGAGGCGTACGCCCATCTGCGCGGATGAGCCCACCGGAAACCCGCGCCCCCCGGGCACGGCGAACCGGTCGGTGCCATGCGCCCCACGGCACCGGCACCGGTGGGCCGCCCCGGCCACGCGCCCCACCGGCGCGGGTCGGCCGCCCGGCCCGGGCCCACGGCCCGGTGGGCGGCAGCAGCGGAACACCGTATCGACCGCGCCCCGGAATGCTCTCACCCGGAACACTGAATTCACCGCCGTCGGCCATCACGCGAATTCCGCTTTCCGCCACGAAGGACGCGGCGCGCCACCCCGCACAATTACCGCCGATGCGGGGTGGCGCGCCGCGTCCGGAAAGCGGACGGGATTAGTTGTCGTTCACGAAGTACGCGGTGTCGTCGCAGTACCCGGTCTGGTTCTCCTTGTGGAGACAGACTCTGAGCTTGTAGCGGGCACCCTCGGTCAGATTGTATTTGCCGCCCATGCTGGCGCGGCCGGTCTCGGTGCTGTTCACGCCTCCGACCTGGAGGGTGTAGCGGGTGCTGCCATCGGAGTTGAAGACCCAGCCCTTCACACCCCAGCCGTCGGCCTCCTGGTCCTTGATGGTCACCACGTCGCCGTAGAGCGTGATGGAGATCTTTCCGCCGGGATCTCCGTCATCGGTCTGAACCGAGTAGTCGGCGGCCGACGCCTGGGTGCTCGCGAAGAGCGTGAGCGCCATGGCCGAAGCCGTCACTCCGAGAATCCTTCGAACGTTCATCAAGCAACTCCCGTCCGGTCTTTCTTTCCCCTGTCGAGCGTGCAGAGCGACCGTAGCTTTTTCGGCTGTTGGCCTGAAGCGAACTCCGCGCGTGATAGGCGACCGGTGGGCGCCTCCGGCCGATGACATCGATATACGGGGCTTTTCGGCAGCCGTATCGCCACGGGAGGCGGGCGGTGATATGCCGTGCGATTACCGTGTGATGGTCCTGCGGCCCCGCCGCCAGACCTCGGTGACCAGGGGGACCCCCGGGCGGTACGCGAGATGGACGGGG
This sequence comes from Streptomyces sp. NPDC001889, assembly GCF_053594535.1. Taxonomy (NCBI): domain Bacteria; kingdom Bacillati; phylum Actinomycetota; class Actinomycetes; order Kitasatosporales; family Streptomycetaceae; genus Streptomyces; species Streptomyces sp. NPDC001889. The sequence continues at coordinate 105,338 of NZ_JBSFER010000022.1, read as the reverse complement.
CTCGGGGCGTCGAGGAGCGCGAGGTCGGCGCGGGTGCCGGGGGTCAGGCGGCCGATGTCCGTGCGGCGCAGGGCGGCGGCGCCGCCCGCCGTGGCCGACCAGAGGGCCTCGTCGGGGGTCATGCCCATGTCCCGTACGGCCAGGGCGACGCAGAACGGCATGGACGAGGTGAAGGAGGAACCGGGGTTGCAGTCCGTGGAGAGCGCCACGGTCACCCCGGCGTCCAGCAGCCTGCGCGCGTCGGGCCACGGGGCGCGGGTGGAGAACTCGGCGCCGGGCAGCAGGGTGGCGACGGTGGTGCCGTTCGCGAGGGCGTCGATGTCCGCGTCAGTGAGATGGGTGCAGTGGTCGGCGCTGGCCGCCTCCAGTTCGACGGCGAGCTGGACACCGGGCCCGGGGCCGAGCTGGTTGGCGTGGACGCGCGGGATCAGCCCCTTCGCCTTCCCCGCGGTGAGCACGGCGCGCGCCTGGTCGCCGTCGAAGGCCCCGCGCTCGCAGAAGACATCGACCCAGCGGGCGTGCGGGGCGCAGGCGTCGAGCATCTCGCCGGTGACGAGGGCGACATAGCCGGCCGGGTCGTCGGCGTGGTCGGGGGGCACGATGTGCGCGCCGAGGTAGGTGACCTCGTCGGTGTGGCGGGCGGCGATCTCCAGGGCGCGGGCCTCGTCGCGGACGGTGAGCCCGTAGCCGGACTTGGTCTCGAAGGTGGTGGTGCCCTGGCGGAGGGCCTCGCCGAGGTAGCGGACGAGACCCGCCTCCAGCTCGGCGTCGGAGGCCGCGCGGGTGGCGGCGACGGTGGTGCGGATGCCGCCGGCCTCGTAGCGGCGCCCGGACATCCGGGCGTTGAACTCCTGGGTGCGGTCGCCGCCGAAGAGCAGATGGGAGTGGGAGTCGACGAACCCGGGGATCACGGCGGCGCCCCCCGCGTCATGGACGGTGTCGGCCGCGGGGGCGGACCCGGCGGGGCCGGCCCAGGCGACGAGGTCCCCGTCGATGAGGAGCGCGGCGTCGGGGATGGCGCCGAGGGGGGACCCGTCGCCGAGGGCCGGATCGTTGGTGACGAGAACGCCGATACGGGTGATGAGGGTGGTGCTCATGAGGTCCTCTCGCTGATCGACCGCCGTCCGTCGCGGCGGGGTCCGGGGCCGCCCGCCCCACGGTACGGGGGAGCCTGCGGCGGTCCGTGGGGCCGGTGTCACCCGGATGGCCGTCTACCCCCGCCGTGTCACCGTGCGCCACCATGTGCTCACAGACCTCTGTTGAAGGGGAAAGCACATGGGCACGGTCGCGCAGTCGCCACCCGGGGGTTCCGCCGTCCGCGAGGCCAAGCGGTAGCGGGGGTGGCCCCCTTCGGCGAGCGGCCCCGGCGCGAAGCGGACACCGCGGCCCGGGGCGTCGCCCGGCCCGAGGACTCGCCGTGGGTCCGTGCGGCGGTGGACGCCCTGCCCCGGCACCTGTTCGCGGCGGACCGGCCGGGGCGGCCGGGCACCACCGCCCCGCCCTGTCCGCGCACGGTGGTGGACCTGCTCGACTCGCTCCGGCTGAAACCGGGCCACCGGGTCCTGGAGCTGGGCACGGGCTCCGGCTGGACCGCCGCCCTGCTGGCCCACCGGGCCGGACCCGGCCGGGTCACCAGCGTCGAGGCGGACCCCGGGCGGGCAGCCGCCGCCCGGAGACGGCTGGCGGCGGCGGGGGCCGGACCGGCGGTGGAGGTGGCCGACTCCGCGGCCGGGTGGCCGCGCGGCGCGCCGTACGACCGGGTCGTCTCGGCCCGCGCGGTGGACCGCGTCCCCTGGGCGTGGGTGGCCCAGACCCGGCCCGGCGGGCGGATCGTCACCCCCTGGGGCCGGCTCGGCCATGTGGCCCTCACCGTCGCCGCGGACGGCCGCTCGGCGAGCGGCTGGGTCCAGGGCGCCGCCTGCCGCACCCCCGCCCGGGCCGAGGACACCGGTTCCGACGGCTTCGCCCGGGTCCGCGGCGCCGGCCCCGCGGCCGGCGAACGCCCCTGGTCCCGCGACCCGGCGGCCCTCCGGGAGGACCGTCATCTGCGGTTCGCCCTGAGCGTCGCCCTCCCGGGGGTCCGGGTCACCGTCGCCGCCGCCGGCCACGGCACGGGCGCGCGGCTCCACGACGGCGTCTCGTCCTGGGCCACCCTCTCCACCCTTCCCGACGCCACCGCCCTGGCCGCCCAGGGCGGCCCGCGCCGCCTCGCCGACGAACTCGAACTGGCCTGGGACGGCTGGCTGGAGGCGGGCAGCCCGGATCTGTACGAGTTCGGCCTGACGGTGGAGTCCGAGGAGCTCCAGTACGCCTGGGCCCTCGACCAGGAGACGGGACCCCGCTGGCTGCTGCCGGCCCCGGCGGACCCGGGCGCGGCGCCCGGGGACGGCCCCTCCCCCGACGACCCGGCCGGACGGCGCCGGCGGTGACGGGGTGAGGCGCGCACGGGGCGGGTGGGGACGGGCGGGGCCGGTACGGGCGATACGGCCCACCGCCCGGCCGGATCAGTGCCCGTCCGGGGTCGGGCGGTGGTGAACGTACTCCACGACCGTCCCGTCCGGGTGGCGGGCGTTGAAGCCCGCCCCGGTGGGGACCTCCTGGAGCGGGAAGAGAATCTCCGCTCCCGCCGCGACCAGGCGGTCGTGGTAGGGGCGCACATCATCGACCAGCAGTGTCCCGACGGTGGAGCGGAAGGGGCGCAGGTCCTCCTCGGAGCCCTCGATGAGGAGGAACGCCCCGACCATCGCGAGCCTGAGGTTCTTCGCCGGGAAGCCGAACCGGCCGTCCGCCTCGACGGCCTGGAGCCTCTCGTGGAAGGCGATGCTGTCGTCCAGCTCCCCCGGTGCGACGAACACCCGGATGAGGACACGGGGTTCGGCGAGGCCGGAGGAGTCGGTGCGCTTGCGCCACACGTCCGGGCGCCCCTGGTCTGCGGTCATCCGGTCAGTCTGGCACGGGCTCACGCGCGCAGCGCCCCGATCGCCGAGGCCAGCTCCCCCGCCGCGTCCGGGATCAGGGTGTGCGCCCCGGACCTGACCACCCGGCGGCCCGCGACCACCACATCGGTGACGTCCGCCGCCGACGCCGCGAACACCGCCGTCTCGGCGGCCAGCCGGGCCACCGGGCCCGCCGTGCGGACGGAGGTGAGGGAGACGGTGGCGAAGTCGGCGGGGGCGCCGGCGCGCAGCCGCCCGGCCTCGGGCCAGCCGAGGGAGGTGTGACCGGTGGCGGTGGCGGCGCGCAGGAGCGCGGCCGCGGTCCAGTGGCCCCGGGTGCGGGTGCGCAGCCGCTCGTCGAGTTCGAGGGCCCGGGCCTCCTCCAGGAGGTCGATGACGGCGTGGCTGTCGCTGCCGAGGGAGAGCGGGGAGCCGGCCCGCTGGAGCGCGGCGGCGGGGCCGATGCCGTCGGCGAGGTCCCGTTCGGTGGTGGGGCACACGCAGACCCCGGCGCCGGCGCCGCCGAGCACCCCGATGTCGTCGTCGGTGAGATGGGTGGCGTGGACGGCGGTCACCGTCGGTTTCCAGAACCCGGCGCGGTCCAGGAGCCGGGTGGGCGTACAGCCGTGGACCGCCTGGCAGGCCGCGTTCTCGGCGGGCTGTTCGGAGAGGTGGAGATGGACGGGCAGACCGTCGGTGCGCTCGGCGAACCGCTCGTACCCGTCGCGGTCGGAGAAGGCGCGGACCGAGTGGAGTGCCGCGCCGATCCGCGCGTGGTCGCGGGGCTCCAGCCGGCTGAACCGCTCCCACCAGCCGTCGGCGCCGCCGTCGCCGAACCGGAGCTGGGGGCCTTCGAGGGGCTGGTAGCCGTCGCGGGTGAGGCCGCCGTGGAGATAGGCGGTGTCGAGCAGGGTGATCCGGATGCCGGCGTCCGCCGCCGCCGCGATCAGCGCCTCCCCCATCGCGTTGGGGTCGGCGTAGGGCACACCGCCGGGCCCGTGGTGCAGATAGTGGAACTCCCCCACCACGGTCACCCCGGCGAGCGCCATCTCCGCGTACACCGCCCGCGCCAGGGCGTGGTACGTCTCCGGGGTGAGCCGGGCCGCCGTCGCGTACATCACCTCCCGCCAGGTCCAGAACGTGCCGGTGCCGACCTGGACGGTGGAGCGCAGGGCGCGGTGGAAGGCGTGCGAGTGGGTGTTGGCGAGGCCGGGGACGGTCAGCCCGCGCAGGATCTCCGCGCCCGGCGGGGGCGCGGGGGTCTCCTGGCGCAGGGCGGCGATCCGGCCGTCGCGCACCTCCAGCAGCACACCGGGTTCGACATGGGTGCCGAGCCAGGCGTGTTCGGCCCAGTACGTCACGGTCAGCGGCACGCGAGCCCTTCCAGTACGTCGGCGAGCGCGAGCACCCCGGCGGCGCAGTCGTCCTCGGCGGCGCTTTCGGCCGGGGAGTGCGAGACGCCGGTGGGGTTGCGCACGAACAGCATGGCGGTCGGTACGGAGGCGGAGAGGATTCCGGCGTCGTGTCCCGCTCCCGTGCCGAGGACGGGGAGGGCGCCGCCGAGGAGCCGGTTCAGCTCGTCCCGGAGCGCGTGCTGGAACTCGACGACCGGGGTGAAGGACTCCCGTACGACGGTGAGGTCGACGCCGTCGCGCCGGGCGTGCTCGCCGGCGGCCCGCTCGATCGCGGCGACGACCGTGTCGAGGCCGTCCTGATCGGCGGCGCGGGCGTCCAGCCAGCCCCGGACCAGGGACGGGATGGCGTTGACGCCGTTGGGTTCGACGGCGACCTTGCCGAAGGTGGCGACCGCGCCCGCGAGCCGGGCCTCGCGGCGGGCGGCGAGGACGGTCTCGGCGTAGGTGAGCATCGGGTCGCGGCGGTCGGCGAGGCGGGTGGTGCCGGCGTGGTTGGCCTCGCCCGCGAAGTCGTACCGCCAGCGGCCGTGGGGCCAGATGGCGGACGCGATGCCGACCGGGTCCCCGGAGAGGTCGAGGGCGCGGCCCTGCTCCACGTGCAGCTCGACGAACGCGCCGACGCGGGCGAGGCGTTCGGGGTCGGGGCCCAGCGCCGACGGGTCCTGTCCCGCGGCCTCCATCGCCTGCGGGAGGGTGGTGCCGCCGGCGTCCCGGAGCGCGTACGCCTGCTCCCGGGTGAGCCGTCCGGCGGTGAGCCGGGAGCCGACGCAGGCGAGGCCGAAGCGGGCGCCCTCCTCGTCGGCGAAGTTGGTGACCGCGATCGGGCGGGTGGGGCGGGCGCCCCGGCGGCGCAGCTCGTCGAGGGCGGCGAGGGCGGAGACGACGCCGAGGGGGCCGTCGAAGGCGCCGCCGTCGGGCACGGAGTCGAGGTGCGAGCCGGTGACCACGGCGTCCGTGCCCCTGGGGTCGCCGAGCCAGGCCCACTGGTTGCCGTTCCGGTCGGTCTCGTGCGCGAGGCCCCGGGCGAGGGCCTGCTCCCGGAACCAGGCCCGGCAGTCGGTGTCGGCCCCGGTCCAGGCGTACCGGCGGTAGCCGCCGGTCGAGGAGGACCGTCCGATGGTGGCGAGTTCTCGCCACATCTCCTGGAAGGAGGCCGCTCCGGGCGCGGGGGAGGTCACTCGGACTCCCTCATGGGGACGCGGACCGCGCGCTCCGCGGCGACGGCCCCGGCGGATTCGTATCCCGCGTCGACATGGCGGATGACCCCCATCCCGGGGTCGTTGGTCAGCACCCGCCGGATCTTCTCCCCGGCCAGCGCGGTCCCGTCCGCCACCGTCACCTGCCCCGCGTGGAGCGAGCGGCCCATCCCGACGCCGCCGCCGTGGTGGATCGAGACCCAGGAGGCGCCCGATGCCACATTCACCATCGCGTTGAGCAGCGGCCAGTCCGCGATGGCGTCCGAGCCGTCGAGCATCGCCTCGGTCTCGCGGTACGGGGAGGCCACCGAGCCGCAGTCCAGGTGGTCGCGGCCGATCGCCAGCGGGGCCGTCAGCTCGCCCGACGCCACCATGTCGTTGAAGCGCTCGCCCGCGCGGTCGCGCTCGCCGTAGCCGAGCCAGCAGATCCGGGCGGGCAGGCCCTGGAAGCGGACCCGTTCGCCCGCCAGGGTGATCCAGCGGCGCAGGGACTCGTTCTCGGGGAAGAGCTCCAGCATCGCCCGGTCGGTCCGGGCGATGTCGGCGGCGTCCCCGGAGAGCGCGGCCCAGCGGAAGGGGCCCTTCCCCTCGCAGAACAGGGGGCGGATGTAGGCGGGGACGAACCCGGGGAAGTCGAAGGCCCGGCCGTATCCGGCGAGCCGGGCCTCGCCCCGGATGGAGTTCCCGTAGTCGAAGACCTCGGCCCCCGCGTCCAGGAACCCCACCATCGCCTCCACATGGCAGGCCATCGACTCGCGCGCCCGGACGGTGAAGTCGGCCGGCTTCTCCGCCGCGAGGGAGGCCATGTCGTCGAAGGGGACCCCGAGCGGGAGGTAGGAGAGGGGGTCGTGGGCCGAGGTCTGGTCGGTCACGATGTCGATGGGGGCGCCCGTCTCCAGGAAGTACGGCAGCACCTCGGCCGCGTTGCCGAGGACCCCGATGGAGAGCGGGCGGCGGGCGTCCCGCGCCTCGGCCGCGAGGCGCAGGGCGTGGTCCGGGGAGTCGGCGCGGACATCGAGGTACCGGTGCCCGATCCGGCGCTCGATGGCGCGCGGGTCGCAGTCGACGCAGATCACGACCCCGTCGTTCATGGTGACGGCGAGCGGCTGCGCGCCGCCCATCCCGCCGAGACCGGCCGTCAGGGTGATCGTCCCCGCCAGGGTGCCGCCGAACTTCTTCGCGGCGACGGCGGCGAAGGTCTCGTAGGTGCCCTGGAGGATGCCCTGGGTGCCGATGTAGATCCAGGACCCGGCGGTCATCTGCCCGTACATGGTCAGCCCGAGGGCCTCCAGGCGCCGGAACTCCTCCCAGTTCGCCCAGTCGCCGACCAGGTTGGAGTTGGCGATGAGAACGCGCGGGGCCCATTCGTGGGTCCGCATCACACCGACCGGGCGGCCGGACTGGACGAGCATCGTCTCGTCCTGTTTCAGCGTCCGCAGGGTGCGCACCATGGCGTCGAAGGAGCGCCAGTCGCGGGCCGCCTTGCCGGTGCCGCCGTAGACGACCAGGCGCTCGGGGTGCTCGGCGACCTCGGGGTCCAGATTGTTCTGGAGCATGCGGAGGGCGGCTTCCTGCTGCCATCCGAGGGTCTGGAGTTCCGTACCGCGCGGGGCCCGGACGGGGCGGGGTCCTGACATGGGCAGTTGCCTCCTCGCGACAGCGGCGGGCATCCGTGGCGGAGCCGGCTGTTCACCTCGGTTATTCACATCCTGACGAGATGAATAGTTCTAGTCAACAGGTGTGCCCCGGCCGCCGGGGGTGGTTGGCTGGCCCATATGACCGCCGAACGAAGGAATCAAGCCGTACGAGCCGCTGTCGCACAGGGGCTTCTCACCGAGGAGCGGCCGGTGGCCGCCCTCCTGGACGTGGCCGGAATACGCGATTCGGCGGCGGAGCTGCGCGCGGCGTTCGCCGCCGTCACCGACGCGCCGGTGCTGCACGCCTTCGCGGTGAAGGCCGCGCCCCTGGTGCCGGTGCTCGCGCTGCTCGGCGCCGAGGGGATCGGGGCGGAGGTCGCCAGCCCCGGGGAGCTGGCACTGGCGCGCGCCGCCGGCATCCCGCCCGAGCGCACCGTGCTCGACTCCCCCGCCAAGACCCCGGGCGAACTGCGCGAGGCGCTCGCCCTCGGGATCGCGATCAACGCCGACAACCCGCAGGAGCTGGCCCGGATCGGTGAACTCGCGGCGGCCGGGGCCGATCCCGGCGCCCGCTCCCCGCTCGGGCTGCGGGTCAATCCGCAGATCGGCGGGGGCTCCATCGGGGCGCTCTCCACCGCGACGGCCACCTCGAAGTTCGGGGTCGCCCTGCGGGACGCGGGGGCGCGCGAGGCCGTCGTACGGATGTATCTGGAGCGGCCCCGGCTGACCCGGCTGCACACCCACTCGGGTTCGCAGGGCGTGCCGCTGGAGCGGATGGCCGAGGGGGTGCGGGAGGTGTACGCGCTCGCCGAGGAGATCAACGCGGCGGCCGGGCGACAGCAGATCGACACCGTCGACATCGGCGGCGGGCTGCCGGTGAACTTCGCGTCCGACGAGGTGACACCCACCTTCGCGGAGTACGCCGAGCTGCTGAAGGAGCAGGTCCCGGGGCTGCTGGACGGGCGGTACGGGCTGGTCACCGAGTTCGGGCGGGCGCTGCTCGCCAAGCACGGCACGATCCTCGCCCGGGTGGAGTACGCCAAGGTCTCGGGCTCGCGCCCGATCGCGGTCACCCACGCGGGGGTGCAGGTCGCCACCCGTACCGTCTACGACCCGGTCTCCTGGCCGCTGCGGATCACCGCCCACGACGGGCGGGGGGTGCCGAAGACCGGGCCGGACGTGGTGCAGGACATCGCCGGGCCGGCGTGTTTCGCGGGCGATCTGCTGGCCGAGGGGCGGGCGCTGCCGCTGCTGGAGCAGGGGGATGTGATCGCGGCCCTGGACACCGGGGCGTACTTCTTCTCCAGCCACTACGGCTACAACAGCCTGCCCCGCGCCGGGGTGCACGGCTTCCGGGTGCGGGACGGGGCGGTGGAGTTCTCGCTCGCCCGGGAGCCGCAGAGCGTGGCGGAGATCGTGGCCGAGTCGGGGGGCGGTCTGGCGGGCGCGCTGCTGTAGCCCGGCCGGGGGCGGTACGGGCTCGTCCGGGGGCGGTTGTCGGTGGCGGCTGGTTTCCTGGAGCCATGGCGGACAGGGAAGTGGTCGTCGAGCGCAGGATCGCGGCGCCCGCCGAGCGGGTCTGGCGGGTGCTGACCGATCTGGCGGGCGCCCCGGCGGTGCTGAGCGGTGTGGAGGCGGTCGAGGTGCTCTCCGATGGGCCCTTCGGGGTCGGCACCCGGTGGCGCGAGACCCGGCGGATGCTGGGGAAGGAGGCCACCGAGGAGATGTGGGTGACCGCGAGCGACCCGCCGCGCGGTTACACGGTGGAGGCCGCCTCGCGCGGGGCGGCCCACCGCTCCCGGTTCACCCTGCGGCCCGCCGGGCCCGGGGCCACCGATGTCCGGATGTCCTTCACGGCCGTCCCGCCCGGCGGCGCCGCCGGGCTGCCGGCGAGGGTGTTCGGCGCGCTGGGAGCGCGGCTCGTGAGCAGGGCCGTCGCACGGGACCTGGCGGATGTGGCGGCGGCGGAACGGGCCGGCCCCGGCTCCCCCGGGACCGTCTGACCCCCCGCGCCCCGCGCAACGGACGCATTTCCTGCACATCCGCGGCGCATCACCCGGGAGCTTCCGGGCAGTCCTCCTCCCGTACCGCATCCGCACCGCCCGGGGGAGGGCCCCTTTGACCAGCGCACCCGCCACCGACCGCAGTACCGGGACGCCCGAGGGCGAGGGCCCGCTCAAAAGGGTCCTCGGGCCGAAGCTGCTGATCCTCTTCGTGATCGGCGACATCCTCGGCACCGGTATCTACGCCACCACCGGCAAGGTCGCCGGGAAGGTCGGAGGTGCGCTGTGGCTGCCGTTCCTGATCGGATTCCTCGTCGCGGTGCTGACCGCGGCGTCCTATGTGGAGCTGGTCGGCAAGTACCCCAGGGCGGCGGGGGCCGCGCTCTACACCCAGAAGGCGTTCAAGGTCCCCTTCGTGACCTTCATCGTCGCCTTCATGGTGATGTGCTCCGGGCTGGCCTCGGCGAGCGCTGCGGCCCGCGCCTTCGGCGGTGACTACTTCCACGAGTTCACCGACGCGGTCCCGCCGACACTGATCGCGGTCGTCTTCATCCTGGTGCTCGCCGCGCTGAATCTGCGCGGGGTCTCGGAGTCCGTGAAGACCAATGTGGTGCTCACCGTCGTGGAGCTGACGGGCCTCGCGGTGATTCTCGCGATCGGCGCGTGGGCGGTGCTCTCGGGTGACGGCGAGCCCGCCCGGCTCACCGAACTGGAGACGTCCGGGACCGGGTTCGCGCTCTTCACCGGGGTGCTGGGGGCAACGGCGCTGGCGTTCTTCGCCTTTGTCGGCTTCGAGGACTCGGTGAACATGGCGGAGGAGACCAAGGACCCCGTCCGCACCTTCCCCAAGGCGATCTTCATCGGGATCGGGGTCACCGGCACGATCTACATCCTGGTGGCCCTGGTCTCCTCGCTGCTGGTCGACCACCGCACCCTCGCGGGGTCCAGCGGGCCGCTCCTGGAGGTGGTCAAGGCGGGCGGGCTCGGCTTCCCGCCCAAACTCTTCGCCCTGATCGCGCTGTTCGCGGTCACCAACTCGGCGCTGATCAACATCATGATGGCCTCGCGGCTCTGCTACGGCATGGCCAATGAGCGGATTCTGCCGAAGGCGATGGCCCGGGTGCTGCCCAACCGGTGCACCCCGGTCGTCGGGATCGTCTTCGTGTCGGTGCTGGCGATCGGTCTCGTGCTGACCGGGGAGATCGAGGGGCTCGGCGACACCACGGCGTTCCTGCTGCTCTGTGTGTTCGCGGTGGTCAACATCGCGGTGCTGGTGCTGCGCCGCGACAAGGTGGAGCACCGGCACTTCCGGACGCCGACGGCGCTCCCGGTGCTGGGCGCGATCACGGCCCTGGTGCTGGCGAGCCCGCTGGCGGACCGGGATGCGGAGGTGTACATCCGGGCGGGGGTGCTGTTGGTGATCGGGGTGGGGTTGTGGTGGGTGAACCGCCTGGTGATGCGCTCACGCGGCGAGTCCCCTTCCCCCTGAGCCCGGGGGCGCCGGGCTCACGCCGGGGGCGCCTCGTGCGGGGTCCTGTGCCCCAGGGTCCGTCCTCAATCTCCCCCAGAGCTGCCTCTGGGAGGTGCCCCCGGACAGGCTGGGTGGTTCAGCCCCTCCGGCGACCTGATCCGCACCACCCCGGCCCCTCCGGCGACCTGAGCAACCCAAGCCCCTCCGGCGATTGAGCCGCACCACCCCGGCCCCTCCTGCGACCTGAGCCGCCCCCCTCCCAGCCCCGCCGGCGACCTGAGCAAACCAAGCCCCTCCGGCGATTGAGGAGCGGGGGTTCGGGGGCCGGCCCCCGACCGTGGCCCGCACCGTGCGGGGCTCCTGGCGCACAGGGTCCGTCCTCAGGCTTCCCCAGAGCCGCCTCCCTGCCGGGCGCGGGTCACGGGCGGCGGCGGGTGCCGCCGGGGCGGGCGTCGCCGGCGGCCGGGCCCGTGGCGCGGAACGACTCCACCCGCCGCCCGGCCGGACTCCCCAGCGCCCGGTCCGCCGAAACCCACAACAACCTCTCCGCACCCCGCTCCCACCACCCGAGCCACACCGCCTTCCCCCACAACCCGGCCCCCGCCCCCGCCAGCACCATCCCCCCGGCCGCCGGCACCACGAAGGCCGACCCCACCGCCACCACGAATCCCCCCAGCAGCCCCCACCGGTGCGCCCGCCGCCACCTCCGCAGGGTCACCCTCCGGTCCTGGAGATAGTCCCCCCGCCCCGCCCGGCCCGCCCCCTCCGCGAGAGCGGCATAGCGGCTCCGGCGCGCCAGCGCCGTCACCGCCGCCGTGACCAGCAGCAGCGCCGCCCCGCTCAGCACCCCGATCCGGCGCCCGGTGAGCCCCGGCACCAGCGCCCCGATCGCCGCGGCCAGGACCCCCAGCCACCACAGGGGCGCCGCCCCGGCCCGTACCACCACCGCGACCCTCGCAAGCGACTGCGACTGCGACTGCGCCCCGCGACCCACGTCCGTACTCCCTCGTCTCCGCGCCCACGTCCTGTTGCGGGCGGAGATTAACCCCGGTTTCTGAGCGGCGTCTGAGAAACCCGGAAACAGCCCCGGAAGAGCCGGTCTCACTCGGCGAAGAGCCCCCGGGCCGCCGCCCTGCCGTCGAACTCCTCGAGGCGCGCCTGCGCGTCGGGCAGCTCGTCGCACATCGCCTCCAGCAGCACCCGCCCCAGCAGCATCGGCGCGCACGCCGTGTCGAAGGAGAGCCCGGTGCCGACGGCCGCCGGGATGAGCAGATCGCTGTGGCCGGCGACCGGGGCGAACGCCGAGTCGGCGACGGTCACCACGGTCAGCCCCGCCGAGCGGGCGGCGGCCAGGGCCTCCAGGACCTCCCGGGGGTGGCGGGGCAGCGCGAAGCAGAGCAGCGCGCTCGCACCCGCGCGCCGGGCGCCCTCGATCCGGTCGGCGAGCAGGCTGCCGCCCTCGTCCAGGAGGCGTACATCCGGGTGAACCTTGGCCGCGAAGTAGGCGAACCCCCGGGCCTGGGCCGCGGCGGCGCGCAGCCCGAGGACCGGCAGCGGGCGGGATGCGGCGAGCAGCCGCCCCGCGCGGAGGACCGGGGCGGGGTCGGCGAGGAGTTCGGCGAGCCGGCCCAGGTTCTCGATCTCGGCCCGGACCGCCTGCTGGTACTCGTTGGGGACGGCCTCGGTGGGCGCGCCCGGCGGCGGCGCGATCTCCCGGAGGTGGCGGCGCAGCGCCGGATACCCGTCGAAGCCGAGGGCTACGGCGAACCGGGTGACGGACGGCTGGCTCACCCCGGCGACCTCGGCCAGCTCCACGCTGGAGAGGAAGGGCACATCGGCGGCCCGGCGCACCATGCTGTGGGCGATCCGCCGCTGGGTGGGGGTGAGCCGGTGGCCCTCGAAGAGCTGCTGGAGCCGTGCGGCGGGGCTCTCGCTCATCCCGTCCCTCTCGTCGTCGGTCTCACCGTGCTCACGGTCCGTCCCCGTCCTTCGTTCCGCCGCCGCCCGGCCCTGGTGCGTTTCACGGCCCGGCCGGGGCATGGAGAACCTGTTCGGACATCGGCTCCGGACAGCTCCAGCGTATTCAGGCATCAAAAACATCAAAAACTCTGCATAACAGTATGCAGCCGGGCGAGGGACGACTGATGATCGAGTTCCATGCGGTGAACAAACGCTTCCCCAACGGCACCACGGCGGTCCACGACCTCACCCTGGAGTTACCGGAGGGCGCCGTCACGGTCCTCGTCGGCCCCTCGGGATGCGGCAAGACCACCACTCTGCGCATGATCAACCGGATGGTCGAGCCGACCTCCGGCACCGTCCGGGTCGGCGGCCGGGACGTACGGCGGCAGGACGCGGCGCTCCTGCGCCGCTCCATCGGGTACGTCATCCAGCAGTCCGGCCTCTTCCCGCACCGCACGGTCGCCGACAACATCGCCACCGTGCCGCTGCTGCTCGGCTGGGGACGCCGCAGGGCGCGGGCGCGGGCGGCGGAGCTGCTGGAGACGGTGGGGCTCCGCCCGGAGACCGGCGCCCGCTATCCGCACCAGCTCTCCGGCGGGCAGCAGCAGCGGGTGGGGGTGGCGCGGGCGCTCGCCGCGGACCCTCCCGTCCTGCTGATGGACGAGCCGTTCGGAGCGGTCGACCCCGTGGTGCGCGGTCAGCTCCAGGACGAACTGCTCAGGCTCCAGGAGGGCCTGGGCAAGACCATCGTCTTCGTCACCCACGACATCGACGAGGCGGTGCGGCTCGGCGACCGGATCGCGGTCTTCGGCACCGGCGGGCGGCTGGTGCAGTGCGCGGGCCCGGCGGAGCTGCTGGCCCGCCCGGCCGACGGCTTCGTGGCGGACTTCTTGGGCGCGGAGCGCGGGCTGAAGCTGCTCTCCCTCTCCCCGCTGGCGGAGCTGGCCCCGTCCCCGGCACCCTCGGGCGGACGCTGGCGGCTGGAGCTGGACGCCGCCGGCGCGCCGCTGGGCTGGCGCGACAGCCGGGCGCCGGGGACCGCGCCGCTGCTGCCGGTGCGCCCGCTGCGGGACACGGACTCGCTGCTGTCCGCGCTGAACGAGTCGGTGGCCTCGCCGGCCGGTCTGGTTGCGCGGGTGGACGCGGCGGGGGCGCTGACCGGGGTCACCTCCCGCGAGGAGATCCACGAACGGGCGGGCGCCGCGCACGCGACGGCCCGGACCGCCCGGTGACCGCCGGCACGGGCCGGGGTCGCCCGCTGACCGCCGGCACGGGCCGGTTCCGCCCGCCTGCTCCGGCCACGGTCACGGGCCCGGTCACGGCCCCGGTCGCGGGCCCGGTCACGGCCCCGACCCCGGCCCCGGTCGCGGGCCCGGTGGCCGGTGGAGCCGGTGCCGGGAGGCCGCTGCCATGACCGTCGATGTCGACTGGGCCTGGATCGCCGACCACAGCGGCGAGCTGGCCGCCCTCACCGTCAACCACCTCCAGGCGGCCCTGACCGCCGTCCTCGTCGGGCTGGCCCTCGCCCTCCCGCTCGCCGTCCTCGCGCACCGCGTCCGGGCGCTGCGCGGGCTGCTGCTCTCCCTCGCGAATGTGCTCTTCACCGTCCCGTCGATCGCGGTCTTCGTGCTGCTGCTGCCGGTCTCGGGCCTGACCCGCACCACCACCGTCATCGGTCTCGCGGTCTACACGCTGGTCGTGCTGCTGCGGAACACCGTCGACGGTCTCGACTCGGTGCCCGCGCACGCCAAGGAGGCCGCCACGGCGATGGGCACCCGCCCGCTGCGGACCCTGCTCACCGTCGAACTGCCGCTCGCCCTGCCGGTGATCGTCGCCGGGGTGCGGATCGCGACGGTCATGTCGATCTCGCTCGTCTCGGTCGCCACGTACATCGGCGACGGCGGTCTCGGCCAGCTCTTCACCGACGGGTTCCAGCGCGACTTCCCCACGCCCGTCGTCGCCGGTGTGGTGCTGACCCTGCTGCTCGCGCTGGCCGCGGACGCGCTCCTGGTGGCCGTGGAGTACCTCCTCACCCCCTGGAACAGGGGCAGGGGCCGGAACAGGGGCCGGCGGCAGCCCGGCGGGAGCGGAAGCGGGGCGGTGCGGGGTGGGTGAACTGCTGAGGGACCTCGGCGCCTGGCTCACCAGCGGCGACCAGTGGTCCGGCGCCGACGGGATCGCCGGCCGCCTCGCCGAGCACCTGGAGTACTCCCTTCTCGCGACCGCCGTCGCCGTGGTGATCGCCCTCCCGGTCGGGCTGCTCATCGGACACACCGGCCGGGGCGCGTTCCTCGCCGTCAACCTGGCCTCGTTCGGCCGGGCGCTGCCCACCGTCGGTCTGGTCGTGCTGGTCTTCCTGGCGGGCGGGCTCTCCATGACCCCGGTGTATGTGGCGCTGGTCGCGCTCGCGGTCCCGGCCGTCGTCACCAACACCTGGGCGGGGATCTCCGCCGTCGACCCGGAGGTGCGCGACGCGGCCCGGGGCCAGGGGATGCGGGCGCACCAGGTGCTGCTGCGGGTGGAGATCCCGCTCGCCCTGCCACTGATCATGACCGGGGTGCGGCTCGCCCTGATCCAGGTGGTGGCGACGGCCACCATCGCCGCCCATGTCAGCTTCGGCGGCCTCGGCCGCTATGTCTTCGACGGGCTGGCCCAGCGCGATCTGGTGCAGGTGCTCGGCGGGGCCGTCCTGGTGGCGGCCCTCGCGATCGCCCTGGACCTGGTGCTCGCCTGCGTACAGCGGCTGCTCTCCCCGCCGCGCGCCCGGAACCACCACCCCGGCACCCACCCGTCCGGGACCCACCCCGCACCGACCCACCCCGCACCGACCCACCGCGCACCCACCCACCGCGCACCCACCCACCGACAGGAGACGTCATGAGACGGCGCACCCTCCTCCGCGGGCTGACGGCCGCCGCCTCCGTCCCCGCGCTCGCGGCCTGCTCCGGCGGCATCACCTCCCTGGAGGGCGGCGGCGAGCTGTCCGGCGGCGGCGGGTCGAGCGAGGGCGGGATCACCATCGGCACCGCCAACTTCACCGAGAACCAGATCCTCGGCCATCTCTACGCCGCCGTGCTGACGGCGGCCGGGGTGCGGACGGCGGTACGCCCGAACCTCGGCACCCGCGAGATCCTCGTCCCGGCCCTGCGCCGGGGGGACATCGATCTGCTCCCCGAGTACCAGGGCGCGCTGCTCCACCACCTCGACCCGCAGGCCCGCGCCACCGAGGAGGGCGAGATGCAGAACGCGCTCGCCATCGCCCTCCCCCGGGGCCTCCAGATCCTCCCGTACGGCCGGGCCGAGAACTCCGATGTCTTCGCCGTCACCCGGGAGACCGCCGCCGCGTACGGCCTGAGAGGCCTCGGCGACCTCGCCCGGCACAACGGGAAGCTGGTGCTGGGCGCCGCCCCCGAGGTCAGGACACGGACCGTGGGCGTGGTGGGGCTGAAGAAGGTGTACGGGGTGGAGTTCGCCGGGTTCCGGTCGCTCGACTCCTCCGGGCCGCTGGTCAAGGGCGCCCTGAAACGGGGCGATGTCGATGTCGCCAACCTCTTCACCACGGACACCGACATCGCGGCCGAGGGGTGGGTGGTGCTCACCGACCCCAGGAACCTCATTCCCGGCCAGCGGGTCGTCCCGCTGATCGCCGACCGCAGGGCCGACTCCCGGGTGCGCAGGGCGCTCGCCCGGATCGGGGCGGCCCTGACGACGGCGGAGCTGACCGAGCTGAACCGCCGGGTCGACAAGGACAAGGAGGACGCCGAGGACGTGGCCCGGGAGTGGGCCCGCGCCAAGGGCCTGACGGGGAAGGGGGAAAGGGGGGGGTAGCCCCACTGACGGCGGGGCCGGCCGTCCGTAGCGTTGAGTCGTATGGAAGCCCGCGACCCGGAGCTCAAGAAGGAGCTCGACGCCACCCTGCACGCCCGCCGGGAGCTGGGGGAGGAGTATGAATCGGCCCTGGTCGAGTCCTTTCTCGCCAAGGTCGAGCAGCGGCTCGACGGCACGGTGGACCGCCGGCTGCGCCGCCAACTCGCCGAACAGCAGATGGCCGTCGCCCGGGGGGTGCGTTCGCCGCAGCACTCCGCCGACCCGAACTTCGGCGAGCGCTTCGGCTTCGGGATCATCTCGCTGATCCTCGCCGTGCCGCTCTCGGCCATCGCGGTGGTGAACGCCGATCTGAAGGGACTGATCGTGACCTGGGCGGGGATCGTGGGGGTGAACGCGATCCACTCCTCGGGCGGGCTCTCCTGGCTGCGGCGCCGGGGTGGCGGGGAGCCGGCATCGCCGTCCTCCGACTGGGAGGACTGACCGGCCGCACGGGTCTCACGGGCCGCACCGGTCGCACGGGTCTCACGGGCCGCAGCGGGCGGAGGAATCGCACCGGCGCGGGGCGGATCGCCACGGACGCGCGGACGGAGGAAGTGGACGGAGGAAGTGGACGCGGGGGCCGCCGCTACCCCTGGCCGCCGGCCAGGGGGCGGGACGGCGACGGTCCCCGCGTGGGACACGCTCCCGGGTCAGGGCCGGTCGCCGCGTCCAGGGCGCCCGGGCTCCGGGAGCCGCTCCGGAGGTCAGGACGCCGTTCGTGGTGCCGGCGGGTCTCCCCACCGGCACCCACCACTGTGCGGGACGTGTGTTAAGCCGGTGCTGCCGGGACGTGACAGCCGCGTACCGAATGCGCGAAGCTCCGGCGTGCGGGCGCGGGCGCCGGCCGGCCCCGCGCGGGCCGGCCCGTGGGGGTCACTTCGTACCGCTCGAACCGCCGGCCAGGAACGACAGCAGGTCCTGGCGGCTGACCACGCCCGTGGGCCTGCCCTCCACCAGGACGATCGCCGCGTCGGCCACGCCCAGCACGGCCATCAGATCGGCGACCGGCTCACCGGAGCCGACCTGCGGGAGCGGGTCGCTCATATGCTTCTCCAGCGGGTCGCCGAGCTGGGCCCGCCCGCCGTAGAGCGCGTCGAGCAGCTCCTTCTCGACGACCGAGCCGATGACCTCGGCGGCCATCACATCGGGGTGCCCGGCGCCGCGCTTGACGATCGGCATCTGGGAGACGCCGTACTCGCGCAGCACCTCGATCGCCTCGCCGACGGTCTCCTCCGGGTGCATGTGCACCAGATTGGGGATCGCGCCGCCCTCCTTGTGGCGGAGCACATCGCCGACGGAGGCGGAGGGTCCGGAGTCCTCCAGGAAGCCGTAGTCCGCCATCCACTCGTCGTTGAAGATCTTCGAGAGATAGCCGCGCCCGCTGTCCGGGAGCAGGACCACGACGACGTCGTCGGGACCGAGCGGCTCCGCGACCCGCAGCGCGGCCACGACCGCCATACCGCAGGAGCCGCCGACGAGGAGGCCCTCCTCCTTGGCCAGCCGGCGGGTCATCTGGAAGGAGTCCTTGTCGGAGACGGCGACGATGTCGTCCGTCACGGACGCGTCGTAGGCGCTCGGCCAGAAGTCCTCGCCGACCCCCTCGACCAGATACGGACGGCCCGAGCCGCCGCTGAAGACGGAGCCCTCGGGGTCGGCGCCGATCACCTTGACCACCCCTCCGCTCGCCTCCTTGAGGAAGCGGCCGGTGCCGGAGATGGTGCCGCCGGAGCCCATACCGGTGACGAAATGGGTGATCTTTCCGTCGGTCTGGTCCCAGATCTCGGGACCGGTGGTCTCATAGTGCGAGCGGGGGTTGTTCGGGTTGGAGTACTGGTCCGGCTTCCAGGCACCCGGGATCTCCCGCACCAGGCGATCGGAGACCTTGTAGTACGAGTCGGGGTGCTCGGGGTCGACGGCGGCGGGGCAGACCACGACCTCGGCGCCGTAGGCGCGGAGCACATTGATCTTGTCGGTGGAGACCTTGTCCGGGCAGACGAAGACACACCGGTAGCCCTTCCGCTGGGCCACGATCGCCAGGCCCACACCGGTGTTGCCGCTGGTGGGCTCCACGATCACACCACCGGGGCGGAGCGCTCCGCTCTCCTCCGCCGCCTCGATCATGCGTACGGCGATGCGGTCCTTGACCGAACCGCCCGGGTTGAAATATTCGATCTTGGCCAGAACAGTCGCCTGGATTCCGGCGGTGACGCTGTTCAGCTTCACCAGCGGGGTATTGCCGATAAGACTGATCATCGAGTCATGAATGCGCACAGTGCTCTCCGGGGTCTCCGTAGTGAATGCGGTCAGAGTATGCCGACCGGGGCGGGATTGGGCGACGGTCTCCACGGGGCAGTTAGCTCATGACCGGCACGGCGGACGAGCGGCAGCGGACTGGCCGGTCGGCGAGGAGCGGAGGTCCGGACGGTGTTGTCGAGAGCGAGGGTGGCGCGGCGCATCGCCGCGGGCGCCGCCTACGGCGGGGGATCGATCGGCCTGATCGGTGTGGCGACGGTGGGGGTGGTGCTGGCGGAGGTGCAGCTGGCGAAGCGTTCGGTGGGCGGCGGGATCGCGCCGCTGCCGCCGCGCGCGGACGGGCTGTACGGGCTGGTCTTCGGGCGCACCGACCCGCTGCTGCTGGGGATGCTGGGGGATTCGACGGCGGCCGGCCAGGGGG
Organism: Streptomyces sp. NPDC001889; assembly: GCF_053594535.1. Classification (NCBI taxonomy): domain Bacteria; kingdom Bacillati; phylum Actinomycetota; class Actinomycetes; order Kitasatosporales; family Streptomycetaceae; genus Streptomyces; species Streptomyces sp. NPDC001889. The sequence goes on along the minus strand of NZ_JBSFER010000022.1, from coordinate 86,177 downwards.
TGCGGCGGGCCGGTCAGACGCCCGGGGCGCTGCTGGCGTCGGGGCTGGCGGCGGTGGCCGAGCGGCCGGTGGAGGTGTGCAATGTGGCGCTGCCGGGGGCGCAGTCCGATGACCTGGACCGCCAGGTCACGCTGCTTCTCTCGGATGCCTCCAGGCGGCCGGACATCTGCGTGATCATGGTCGGTGCCAACGATGTCACGCACCGGATGCCGCCGACGCAGTCGGTGCGCCATCTGGCGTCGGCGGTGCGGAGGCTGCGCACGGCGGGGGCGGAGGTGGTGGTGGGGACCTGCCCCGACCTGGGGACGATCGAGCCGGTGTACCAGCCGCTGCGGTGGCTGGCGCGGAGGGTGTCGCGGCAGCTCGCGGCGGCGCAGACGATTGTGGCGGTGGAGCAGGGCGGGCGGACGGTATCGCTCGGGGATCTGCTGGGGCCGGAGTTCGCGGCGAACCCGAGGGAGATGTTCGGGGCGGACAACTACCACCCCTCGGCGGAGGGGTACGCGACGGCGGCGATGGCGCTGCTGCCGACGGTGTGCGCGGCGCTGGAGGTGTGGCCGGAGTCGGACCGGCCGGAGGCGGAGCGGGACGAGGGGGTGTTGCCGGTGGCGCAGGCGGCGGCAGCGGCGGCGCGGGAGGCGGGCACGGAGGTCACCGGCGCTCGCGCGCCGTGGGCCCTCCTGAAACACCGCCGCCGCCGCCACATCCCGGCAAGCCCCCCTCCGAACCTGACCCCCTCCAGCGACTGAGCCCCACCCCCCGAGCCCTTCCGGCACCTGAGCCGCACCACCCGAGCCCTTCCGGGCGGCCCAAGGCACAAAACCCAGCCCCTCCGGCGACTGAGCCGCACCACTCCAGCCCCTCCGGCACCTGAGCCGCACCACCCCCACCCCTCCGGGCGGCCCGAGGCACAAAACCCAGCCCCTCCGGCGACTGAGCCGCACCACCCCCACCCCTTCCGGCGACTGAGGCGCACCACCCCACCCCTCCGAGCGAGCCGAGGCACGAAACCCAGCCCCTCCGGCGACTGAGCCGCACCACCCCCACCCCTCCGGGCGGCCCGAGGCACAAAACCCAGCCCCTCCGGCGACTGAGCCGCACCACTCCAGCCCCTCCGGCGATTGAGGAGCGGGGGTTCGGGGGCTGGCCCCCGACCGGGACCCGCACCGTGCGGGCACCTGTGGACCAGGGTCCGTCCTCAAACGCCGGACAGGCTGAGAACGCTCGGGCCACCCGTGACCCCGGGGCCGTCCTCAAACTCCCCCAGAGCTGCCTCTGGGAGATACCCCCAGACGGGCTGGAGTTGCTCGGGGCACCCGTGGCGTGGGGTGCGCCGGGAATCCCGGCGGGGACGGGCACACAAGTGAGCAACCGCTTAGGATTGAGGCCCTCATCACACCCCGCCCCCCGTGACCCCACCACTACCTACAGGTAACTTCCCACGCAACCCCCTTCCCCTCCCCAGGAGCCCCCCGATGCCCGAAGCCGTCATCGTTTCCGCCGCCCGCTCCCCCATCGGGCGTGCCTTCAAGGGCTCCCTCAAGGAGTTCCGTGCCGACGATCTGACCGCGGCGATCATCCAGGCCGCGCTCGACAAGGTCCCCGGGCTCGACCCGGAGGACATCGACGACCTGATGCTCGGCTGCGGCCTCCCCGGCGGCGAGCAGGGGCACAACCTGGGCCGGATCGTCGCCGTACAGCTCGGCATGGACCATCTCCCCGGCTGTACGGTCACCCGCTACTGCTCCTCCTCCCTCCAGACCTCCCGGATGGCCCTGCACGCCATCCGGGCCGGCGAGGGCGATGTCTTCATCTCCGCCGGCGTCGAGATGGTCTCCCGGTTCGGCAAGGGCTCGTCCGACGGGCTGCCCGACACCCAGAACCCGCTCTTCGCCGAGGCGCAGGCCCGGACCGCGCGGACCGCCGAGGGCGGGGCCGGCTCCTGGCGCGACCCGCGCGAGGACGGCCTGCTCCCCGACGCGTACATCGCCATGGGCCAGACCGCCGAGAACCTCGCCCGGCTCAAGGGCGTCACCCGCCAGGAGATGGACGAGTTCGGCGTACGCTCCCAGAACCTCGCCGAGGAGGCCATCGGGAAGGGCTTCTGGGAGCGGGAGATCACCCCCGTCACCACCCCCGACGGCACCGTCGTCACCCAGGACGACGGCCCCCGCGCGGGCGTCACCCTGGAGGGCGTCCAGGGCCTGAAGCCCGTCTTCCGCCCGGACGGCCTGGTGACCGCCGGCAACTGCTGCCCGCTCAACGACGGCGCCGCGGCCCTGGTGATCATGAGCGACACCAAGGCGGCCGAGCTGGGCCTCACCCCGCTGGCCCGGATCGTCTCCACCGGGGTCTCCGGCCTCTCCCCCGAGATCATGGGGTACGGCCCGGTCGAGGCCTCCCGGCAGGCGCTGACCCGTGCCGGGCTGACCATCGGCGACATCGACCTGGTCGAGATCAACGAGGCCTTCGCCGCCCAGGTCATCCCCTCCTACCGGGACCTCGGCATCGACATCGACAAGCTGAACGTCAACGGCGGGGCGATCGCCGTCGGCCACCCCTACGGCATGACCGGCGCCCGGATCACCACCACCCTGATCAACAGCCTCCAGTTCCACGACAAGCAGTTCGGCCTGGAGACGATGTGCGTGGGCGGCGGCCAGGGCATGGCCATGGTCATCGAGCGGCTCAGCTGAGCCGATCACGGGCCGGAGCCCAAGTCGTGACCGAAACTCCCCCAGGATGTGATCTGACTCCCGGGGGAGCTTCATTTCCCCAGGTCAAACCCATCCCCTGGTAAACACCGGGCCAAAAGACCTGTCCCTTTCGTGACGTAATGCACTGACAGGGGGCGCGCGCTCCCCGCAAGCTGATGTAGGAAGTCGGGGTTGTCGAAAAAATCCGGGAGTACGTCAGTGAGCGCCATGTCTCTTGCCCTGCTGGTGACCACCGCCGCTGCCACGGCCGTGGGCGCCGCCGCCCTGCACGCCGCCCACGGGCTCCGCAAGCAGGTCACGGCCCTGCGCACCGAACTGTCCGCCGCCACCGGGACCGGCCCCCACCTCGCCGCCCGGACCGCCCCGGCCGCCTCCGTGCCCCAGGCCCGGCAGACCCCCGCCGCCGAGATACGCGCCGCTGTCGCCGAGGCCCTCGCCGAGGAGCGGGAGCGGGAACTCGCCGAGGCACGGGCGTTCTGGGCCGCGCAGGAGAGCCGTGAGGGCACGGACACCCCGGTCCGGCTCGGCGGCGAGCCCCCGCTGCCCCTGCTCGGCGGCGCGGGGATGGACGCGCCCGGCGAGGAGCTTCCGTTCTATGTGCCCCGCCAGAGCGACTTCGCGGGGCTGGAGTCGTACCGGCCCGAGACGGACGGGGACGCCATGGAGGTGCTCGACGACCTGGCGGGCCTGGCCGAGCTGGCCGACTTCGCCGACTTCTCCGAGGTCGCGGAGTACGCGGAGTACGCGGAGTACGCCGAGGACTCCCCCGAGCTGGCCGCGGCCCGCCGCCGGCACCCCTCGCACCCGGACTTCGTCCCCGTGCAGACCCCGGTGGTCACCGACCACGAGCGCACGGTCCGCCGCCTGGAGGAACTGTCCGCGGCCCGCACCGAGCTGGCCGATGTGCGGCCCGGACCGCTGGGCACGCTCGACGTCTACGTCTTCGCCGACGGCACGACCCTGTGCATGACCCCGGGCCACCGGGAGACCGCCGAGCGGCTCGCCGGGGCGCTGCGCTCCGGTGACGTCCCGGTGCTGCTGGGCGGCTCCAGCATCTCCGGCGCGTACGCCCTGACCTTCGTCTGCGGCGAGGAGACCGTCTACATCCTCGCGGACCGCGTCATCGCCTCGTTCTGACCGGCGGCGGCCGGGCGCGGGCCCGTCACATCCCCGCGCGCCCGGCGGCCCCGCGTACCAGCCCCACGGCCTCGTCCACATCCGCCCCGGTGCGGGACGGGGCCGTTCTCAGCGCCTCGGCCAGATCGTTTCCCGCCACCATCAGCTGGTCCGCGACCGCGAACACCCCCGCGTCCGGCATGGTCTCCGGGGTCCGGCCGGGCATCTCGACGAGCTGGGCACGGAGTGCCAATTCCCTGGCCAGCCCGAGCGCCTCGGCCGCCGCACCCCGCTGGAGACGGCTCTGCGGGGCGGCCCGCAGCCGGTCGGCGAAGCGTTCCACTGCGGCGGTCAGTTCGGTCGTATCGAGCACACCGCGACCCTATGCGCACCCCGGGGGCTGTTGCCAATACGCGAACGCTCAGGCACGGTGGCGGGAAGAGCACACGCGCAACGCGTCCGGAGGCGCCGATGTCCCCAGTCTTCTCCGAAGAGACCCACCGTAATCTGCTCTCCCGAATCCCCCAATGCACCGGTCGTGAGATCTCCGACTGGCTCCGCGCCGTCGAGGACGGCCCGTCCCTCTTCCGCTTCGAGGAGAAGGTCAGCTGGCTCCGGAGCGAGCACAATCTGTCGCACGGACACGCCAAGGCGATCATCCACGAGTACGACCTGAGGCGGGCCGCGCGCAAGCTGCTGTAGTGCCCGGGACGATCCGGAGGACGCGGAAGGGCCCGCAGGCGGAGTGCCTGCGGGCCCTTCCTGTCGGCCGCCGGTCCGTCGGACGCCGGCCGCCGGGGTGACGCGCTAGTCGTTACCCGTGATGATCGACACCAGTCGCAGCATCTCCAGGTAGATCCACACCAGGGTCATGGTGAGGCCGAAGGCCGCCAGCCAGGACTCCTCGCGGGGCGCGCCGTAGGTGAGACCGTCCTCGACCTGCTTGAAGTCCAGGGCGAGGAAGCAGGCACCGAGGATGACGCCGATCACTCCGAAGAGGATGCCGAGGCCACCGCTGCGGAAGCCCAGGCCGTCGCCGCCGCCGATGACGGCGAACAGCAGGTTGACGGCCATCAGCAGCACGAAGCCGATGGCGGCCGCCATCACGAAGCCGAAGAAGCGGTGGTTGACGCGGATCAGACGCGTCTTGTAGGCGATGAGCACACCGGCGAAGACCGCCATGGTGCCCAGCACCGCCTGCGGGACCGCTCCCGCGCTGATGTGGGTGGTGACCGCGCTGGAGAGCACGCCGAGGAAGACACCCTCGAAGGCGGCGTACGCCAGGATCAGGGCCGGGACGGGCTTGCTCTTGAACGCCTGGATCAGTCCGAAGACCATGGCGATCAGCGCGGCGCCGATCGCGATGCCGTAGGACTTGCCGACGTTGTCGGTGTCCACCGGCAGCATGAACCAGGAGAGCGCGGCGGTCAGGACGACGGTGCCGAGGGTGATCGCGGTGCGCGTCACCACATCGTCGATCGTCATCACACCGCGCGCGGGCGCCTGCGGGCCCGCGCCGAGCTGGGTGTCGGCGGGCGCGTACGGGTTGGTCGCGTACGGGTTGCCGGTGGTGCTCGTGTCGTAGGGGTTTCCTGCGACGGGGCCCCCGGCCTGCGGCTGCGCGTTGAAGCCCGCGGGGCCGTTGTCGCGGCTGAACCCCCGTCGCGAGAAGACCGGGTTGCTGCTCCTCATCTCACTCCTCCATGGCCGCACTGCGCGGCCTTGCGTCAAGAGTAATCGGCGTGCAAAGGAAGCACCCTAGTGCCAGGGGAGGATCTTTCCGGATTGTGACCTCGGATCACGGGTTCGGACGAGCGCGGGGCCGGGCACGGGCGGGTGCCCGAGGCGGACGGGGCGGGTCGCGCGGCGCCCGGCTCCGCCCCCGGACGGGTGAGCAGGTTCACTCCTCGGGCTCGCCCCACGCGCGGGGCATCCGCAGGACGACCACCCCGCCGGAGAGGCCCACCGGCCCCGACGGGGGTCGGTGTCACCCGGGTCGGCGTCGCCCGCCCCGTCGAGGGTGATCTCCAGCAGCAGGGGCGTGAGCAGGCCGAATCGCCGTGGAGCCCCGCCGGAACGTGTTCCGGCGGGGCTCCACGACGGGGTTCTGGATCGCACGGCGGCGATGATCAGCCAACCGTGCGCAACCACTCGCTTGACGGCTCGCGTGACGAGCCGTCAAGCAAGAAGGCTTTCCCTCAGACGATTGGATTTCGTTGGGAATCCAGCACGTTCACGCCTTCCGCGTCCAACCTGGATTCGAACTCCTCAAGACCCTCGCGCCTGACGAACTCGGCTTCACTCTGATAAATCGGAAGAAGCCACAGGAATCGCGCGCTCCCCGCCTCCGCCGGCGCCCATTCAAGTTCGGGACCGTAGGGATAGGGAAGGCTCACCAGAAGACGATCCATGCGGGACTCGGGCATCCACGGACGACCGATATTCACGATCGATCCCACATCCAGCCGATGAGCCTCAAACGAGTGGAAGTGACTCACCATGGCCAAAGTTTCCGAATGGGTTTCGGCAGGCGTGGGCGACATGAGGAAAAACTCGGTTCCACCGGTTTCAGATCCGTCGACCGAGGACCCCACCGTTACGTAGACCCAAGCCTCACCGGCACGCTGAGGGAAGACTCGATAGGCGGTGAAATTCGGAACTCGCTCCAGAATCGGCCCGTGGTCCCATGGCGCGGATTCCACGATATGGCCATCCCAGAATTTCCGCACATGCCTCTCAAGAGCTTCCAGCCGCTCACCTTCTTCGATCACAGATTCAGTTTCCTTTTAATCGTCTTGGAGACCTTTGACATTTCAGCCCCCTGGGCCGTCTGGCAGACCCTGCATGCAGCACCATTGATACCGTCATTCTTGGCATAGGCTCTGCGCTGCTTGTTCGTCATCGCTGCCCCTCCACCACGATAGTAGTGAAGAACCAGCGGCGGGTCGTGTTCAGGAACAGGAGCGTTGGCGGTTCCAGAAACCATCGTTGTGCCGCATTCCGGACACGGTTGCCCCTCCCCCGCAGCTCGCGCCGCGCGCCCGGCGGGCCCAGTCGTCTGGGAGCCACCGTAGTGCTTGGCCCGGTTGTAGGGCTCGGTTGCCGTGACCGGGTTTTCCCGGTCATTGGTGAGCCCGCTGGAATCGACTTCGAACCTGGCCTCGCCACAGTTGTGAACGAGGACCGGGGTCTCGCCCGCGAGCACATAGTACGTGCGCGTGTCATTGACCGTGAGGTTGAAGACAGGCTGCTCGGCAGCCCACGAATCGACCGCCTCAATCCTGACCCACGTACCGAAAGCGGTCTTGAGCGACTGACCCGGTGTGAGTTCACCCGCGTCAACCCACCTGCCCAGGGACTCGACCCAGTAGGGGTGCCCTTCCGTAGCGGTCATCGACGACTGGGGAACCCACTTGTCGCCGTCGCCGGAGACGGCCAGAGCCGTGGAGGCCGGACCATCGGCGCGTTCACGGATGGTGATCTTGACCAGTTGCTTGTACCCACCACCGGTGATCGTGGCGGAGACCTTCTGCGCCCTGGTCTCGCCCGTCTTCGGGTCGGTCGCGAGGACCCGGTCACCGATCTTGACCTTCTCGATCGGCTTCTTCGAACCGTCCGCCATCAGAACCAGGGTTCCCGAGACGAAGCTGTTGATCTCACACGTGGCGTTGGTGGCCTCTTCCCTGACGGCGCTCCGAGCCTCGCTCTTCGCCTCCTTGACCACCCTCTGCGCCGGTCGCTTCGCCTGGGAGGGCTTCGGCCTGGGCTTGGGCTGTGCCCTCGGCCTGGGCTTCGGCTTCGGCCGCGCGGCAGCCTTGCGGGCGGCGGCCCTCTTGGCCGAGGCCTTGCGGGCAGCGGCGCGCTGCGCCTTGGCACGGGCCTGGGCTGCCGCTCTCTTCTGCGCCGCCTTCTTCTGCGCGGCACGCTGGGCGGCGCGTTTGGCGGCGGCGCGCTGGGCCGCGGCCCTCTTACGGGCCGCCTCGCGCTTGGCCTTGGCGGCCGCGCGCTTCTTCGCCTCCAGGGCCTTCTTGCGGGCGAGGGCCGCGGCACGGCGGGCCTTCGCCTGAGCGGCCTTGCGGGCCGCGATCTGGGCGGCCCGGCGGGCCGCCGCCTTGAGCGCGGCGCGGATGGCGATCCGGGCCGCGATACCGATCACGATCGGGAAGAAGAGTCCCGAGGGGTCGGAGAACGTCGCCGGAGCGTTGTTGCTGTAGGCGTACGGGTTCATCGTGGCCGGCTCGTCGTAGTCGACCATGGGGTCGACGGAGATGAACCTGCCGGTCGCCGGGTCGTAGTCCCGGGCACCGACCCTGGTCAGCCCGGTGTCCTTGTCCACGATCCCGCCGACGAAGCCGCGGGAGCCCGGCCAGGTGGTCGGCGCGGCGCCGCGCTCCTCACCGAACGGCATCGACTTGCGCCGGGTGACACTCATGTCCGCGCCGACCATGTCGACCACGGTGTTGGAGGTGCCGTGGTGGTCGGCCAGCAGGAGCTGACGCCCGCCACCGGTGGAACGGACCGTGGTGGACCCGTCGGGGTGGCCGTAGAACCTTTCGGCCTTCTGGCTCTGCAGATTCGCGCTGACCGTTAGTTCCGCCTCGCCCAGATACAGCGTCTTGCTGCCGTCGTGGGCTGTGCGGATCAGTCGGTCGCCACCCGCGTCGTACAGGTACTTCGTCGTCTTGGTGCCGCCGCCCTCGACCGGTTCCGAGATGGAGCGAAGCTGCCCCTCGACGTCCCAGTCGAGCGTCTGCGTGGTGCCGTTGTGCTGACGGGTCTTCGTGTTGCCGGACGTGTCATAGGTGAACTCGTTGTGCCGCTCACCCCCCGGCCCGGCCGACTTGATCGTGGCGAGGGCGTTGGGCCCGCCCACTCCCGGCTTGCCGTAGGCGTACTCACGGGTGACGTTCTGCGTGGTGTCGCCCGTGATGTCGTGCTCGGTCAGCTTGCTGCGGTTGCCCGCCTCGTCGAACTCGTAGCTCTGCCAGTAGGCGTCCGGACCTCCGACGGTCTCCTTCGACGGGCCCGCCGGGTCGCAGGTCTCCTTCGTGGTCGTCCAGGCCGACGTCATCTGACGCAGCTTGTTGTGGACGAAGCACTGGGTGTCGGTCTTGCCCTCAGCCATCACCGCGGCGCCGGGCGTGTCCGAGATCTGGGTGACGTTGCCCGCTTGGTCGTAGGTGTAGCGGGTGTCGCTGATCTGGCCGGGAGCGACGGACCGGTCGTACGTGGTCCGCATCATGCGACGGGTGAACTCGTCGTAGATGTAGGTGCCGTAGACCCGCTTCGTCGCCGGCCCCGCCTCGGTGCGCAGGATCTCGCCGAACGCCGAGTACGAGACGTTGTTGAGGTACGTCGTGGCACCGGCGATGGTCATGGGCAGACCGTCGGGCGTGTAGCGGAAGATCACGCGCTCGGTGGTCAGACCACCGAGACCGGGAACCTGCGCCGTGGCGAGGTTGCCGGTCGGCGTGTACGTGTACTGGTACGCGTACTCACCGCCCAGCCCCTTCTCCTCGGCCGGGATGACGGTCTTGGTCGACTTCACCCGGTAGGCGTTGTCGTAGGCCGTCACCTCGTCGCGGTACTCAAGGCCGTTCTCGTGGCGGATGGTCGCCGTCGGCAGGCCCTTGATGAGCGAGTCGTACGTCCACTCGATGCGCTTCGGCCCGGTGGGGCCGTCCTCGCGGAGGAACCTGGGGCGCCCGTTCTCGTCGTACTCGGTGAAGAGGGTGTTGCCCCGCGCGTCCGTGGTCGAGACGACCTCGTCCGTGTCGTCGTACGTGTAGCTGGTCCGGCCCGCGTCGGGGTCGGTGACCGCCGTCTGACGGCCGCGGCCGTCGTACTCGAAGGTGGTGGCCGCGCCGCCGGGGGCGGTGACCTTCACCAGGTTGTCGAGGTCGTCGTACTCGTAGAGGGTGTCGCGCCACTGGGTGCGGGCCTCGTTCGTGTACTCGCGGAGCTTCTCGACCTGGCCCTCGGCGTTCTCGTAGGTCGCCGTGACCGTGTCGCCGCCGGGCGGGATCGTGGTCGAGACATCGCCGTCGTGCTCGGTGGTCGTCCGGAGCTTCTCGGTGCCCCGGTAGTAGGTGACCTCGGCACGGGGCTGGCCCATGCCGTCGAACTCGGTGCGGTTCTGCGAGGGGACCTCGTTGTCACCGACCTGGAGCAGCTCGGTCTTGGGGTCCAGCTCGTTGTAGTAGCCGTCGTTGGTCTTCCACGCCCGTCCGGCGGTGTCGTAGAAGGTGTCGTTGACGATCCGGCCGGGGCCGACGGCCTCGTCCTGGGTCTGCCGCTCGCGCAGCAGTCCGTCGAGCAGCTCGTAGGAGACGGCGTACTCGCCGTTGTCCTTCAGAGTCCGGCTGGTGACGATCGTCGGCTTGTCGCGGCTGATGGTGTAGTCGTACGTCGCGTTCGGCGTCTGCGTCGCCGGGTCGCGGTCGATCTCCCACACCTTCAGGAGCCGGCCCAGCGGGTCGTACTCCATCGTGGCGCGCTTGCCGTTGGCGTCGATCTCCGCCAGCGGCATACCGCGGGCGTCGTCGAACTCGGTGGTCTCCGTCAGGCCCATCGGGTCCGTGGAGACCTGCTTGGTGGGACGGGCGACCGTGGCCGGGACGTAGTCGACCTTGGTCTTCTTGTCCTTGGCGTCGTACGTGGCCGTCTCGCGGCCGTGGATGTCGTACTCGGTGCGGTCGATGGTGAGGTAGCCGTCGCCGGCGGCGTTCAGCTCCTCCACCTTCGTCGGCAGGCCCTTCGTCGGCGCGACGCCGAACGCCTGGCCGTCGAAGTGCGTCCGGGTGTCCTCGATGACCTTGCCGCCGGTGGTGCCGCAGGCACCGAGGACGGTCTTCTCACGGGACACCGACTCCACCAGATGCGCGCCGGTGTTGCGCAGATAGGTGCTGGTGGAGCACATCCGCTTGCCGCCGGTGGTGGTCTCGTCCACCTCGGTCGGCAGACCGTACGTGTCGTACTTCGTCGTCTCCGTCGAAGTGCGCCAGAGATCGCCCTTGACCCGCTCGCGCGTCGACACCGTCTCCGGACGGGTCATCCACGCCTCCAGCGGCGTGGTGCCGGGGCGGGCGCGGGTCGCGGTCTTCACCGCCTTGGGGGTGGTGAGCGTCGAGGAGTCGACGGCGCCGCCGTCGGACTCGTAGTCGATCTGCTCGCGCAGCTGTCCCTGGTAGTGCGGGAGGTCGTCGTACGAACCGCCGCGGGAGTCCTCGATGACCGAGGTGCGGGTGCCGGTGGGCAGCTTGTCGCCGTGCATGCCGCGGAAGTAGCGGTGCTCGGAGAGCTGCTTGGCATCGGTGCCGGAGCCGAGGCGGGTGCGGACCCGCTCGTAGCCCCGGTACTGCGACCAGGTGCGGTACTTCTTCTCCGCGAACTCCGAGTCGTCGAACGCCCACGCCGGGGAGCCGAGGAACTCATAGCTCGTGACCTTGGCCTGGGCATCGCTGACCAGGTCGATCTCCTGGACCTCGGTGACGAGGTACTTGTGGAACCAGTCCTCCTGCATCTTCAGGGCGCCCTTGGGCATCCAGTACTGCGGGAAGCAGCGCATCGTGTTCGACTCGGGCGACGCGGGCATCTTCCTCGGCGCCAGGGCCGAGCACTCGCGCGGCGAGTACGTCACCCCGATCCGGCCGCCGGTCTCCGTGTCGATCGCGTTGATCCGGTAGCGGGAGAACGGCGGCAGACCCTCGACGCCGTCGACCCGGTTGTCGAGCTGCACACCGGCGAAGGTGACCTTCGGCATCGACGCCGTACCGCCGGCGCCGTGGCCGGTGCGGGTGATGGAGTCCAGCCACAGCGCCGGGGACGTGCCGTCACCGGTCGCCGGGAAGGAGCTCTCCAGCGTCCACGAGTCGACGTTCTTCAGCGCGGTCCCGACCAGCACCTGGGTGGTGATCTTCGCCAGGCGCTTGGTGGACCAGAACGTCGGCGAGAACTTGTCCGTGCACTTCGCCCCCGCCAGGCACTCCTGGTCCAGGGGGGTGTCCGGCCAGTGCTTGGCGTTGGCCTTGGTCCGCTTGGACTCGGCGCAGTCGAAGCCCGTGCTCGGAACACAGCGCTCGGCGACGGTGAAGTTGACCCGGCCCGCCGGCAGCCCGGTGAACAGGGCGTCCGAGCGCTGGCCGTAGTCGATCCGGGCCAGGTAGGAGCCGCGGTCGTACTTCACCTGCTGGTCGGCCTTCATGTTCAGGCCGTAGTGGTTGGTCTCCTTGTTCCACCACAGGGTCATGGCGTCGCCCAGCGGGTCGACGACATAGTCCAGGTTCCAGCGGTACGCCTGGGTGCACTCCGAGTCCGTGAACGCCGCGGCGTAGCAGGGCTCGCCGGGGTGGTTGCTGACCACCGGGACGGTCTGGACCGAGTTGGTCCGCTTGTCGGCGGGCGCGCCCGGGAGCTTGTTCAGGCCGAAGTGGTACTGCACACCGTCGGTGCCGGTGACCACCCAGTACTCGCCGGTCTTGTCGCCGTTGTCGGCGCCGGTCTTGCGCTGGACGCGGGTGCCGTCGTCATCGGCGGGGCGCCAGGAGCCGTCGGCGTCCTTGACCAGCTCGGTGTTGTTGCCGCCGAGCGACATCGACACATGGTCGGAGCCGTAGCAGAGGTCGCCGCTGTCGCCCTTGTTGTTGGGCTTCTTGCCGTCGTCCTCGCCCTTGTCGTCGGAGCAGGAGCGGTAGCGGCGCTCGATGAAGCCGGGCTCGTAGTCCCAGCCCTCGGCGATCCACGACGACTGGCCGTTGGTGGACGCGGTGCGCCCGTCGACGGCCTGCGAGGAGTACGAGAGCGCGACCTCGGGCTGCGGACCGCCCGGAACCTCCTGCGCCTCGATCGGATACGTCCAGGAGAAGCCGCCGGACGAGCTGCCGGCCATCCAGGAACCGGAGGGCTGGAGGGAGGTCGCCGTATGGCTGCCGCCGGGGCCGGAGGCCGAGGCGGTGGCGGCGAGCACCCGGGGTGCGGCGGAGCCGCGGGCCTTCGGGGCGGAGCCGAGGTCCACGGTCGCGCTGACCGTGTGGTCCTCGGGGTCGTTGGCGCCCTTCAGCTCGGTCGGGGTGCGGCACTCCGACTTCTGCGGGGTGGTCAGCGCGCAGGCGGGCAGCTCGACCAGACGGAGCCGGGAGCCCCAGTCGCCGCCGTAGGAGTCCTTGATGGACGCGTAGTCCAGCTCGATGTCCACGGTGCCCGACGCGGCGTCGGCCGTACGGGACGCGGCCGGGGCGGCGGTGAGGAGTACGCCCTCGACGCCGGCCTTGCGGGCCGTCTCCGCGTCCTTGACCTGGATGCGCGCGGTGGTGCCGGGGGCCGCGGGGGCCTTCGGGGACTTCCGCGCCGTGGGCCCCGCGGGGGCCTGGGCGGCCGGCTTCGCGGTGGCCTTCGCCTGGTGGAGGCGGACCGGCAACTCCTCCAGGGAGCGCTCGGACTGACCGAGCGTCGTCCCGGAGGGGGTCTTCAGAGCCGAGCGGGCGGCTTTCCCGGGGGTTCTGCCCTGGGGGCCGGTGACCGGGACCAGATAGTCGCCGGCGGGTATCCGACCGGCGACCGGACGCCAGTCCTTGGCGGCGTCGTTCCTGACCTCGGGCCGCTTCCGCTCGAAGTCCTCGCCGGAGACCGAGGGTTCCCGCTTGAGGTCTTCGAGGTCCGGACCGATACCGGTGGCGGCGGCCGGGTCGTCCGGCACGAAGTTAATCATAAGCGCCATGAAGACGACAAATGAGACAGATCTATGCCAGTGACCCAAATAGCGCAACTGGCGCAAGAGTTGTTGCACGAACCCTTCCATTCTATGCAGATGAACACATGATCGAATTGACCTTAGAGTTAACAAATCCCACGAGCAAGCTGGGCAGACAGCAATACATACGGCCTAGATGGGACATAGAGAGAAATTTGCAGCTTGGGGCCGTGTACTGTTCCGCCGATGTTGCTCTCGAAGCAGAAGGGTTCAAGGGTTTTCCACCCATGTCAGACATACGCATGAAGAGACGGGGCGCGGGTCGCACCGCGCGCGCGGCACTCGCCGCGGTGCTCGTCACCGGCGCGCTGGGGATCGCCCCCGTCGGCCTCACCACCCCGGCGGCGGCCGGGGAGAGGGCGCGGGAAGCCGGGGCGTCCACCGCGCCCGCCGGTTCGGAAGCGCACGCGATGGACGAGGCCAAGCGGACCGGCAAGCCGGTCGAGGTGACGGCCGAGCGCTCCGAGACCAGCGAGACCTACGCCCTCCCGAACGGCAATATCCGCCACACCCAGCACACCTCCCCGGTGCGGGTGAAGCGCGAGGGCTCCTGGCTGCCGGTCGACACCGACCTCACCGAAGCGGCCGGCCGGATCGCCCCCAAGGCCGCCGCAGGCAATGTCACCTTCTCGGCGGGCGGTGACGCCCCCCTGGTCGTCCTCGCCGACCAGGGCCGCAAGCTCTCGCTGAGCTGGCCGCGCCCGCTGCCCGCGCCGGTGCTCGACGGCGCCACCGCCACCTACCGGGAGGTCCTGCCCGGGGTCGATCTGTCGGTCGCCGCGAGCGTCGACGGCTTCAGCCAGGCGCTGATCGTCAAGAACGCCGAGGCCGCGGCCAACCCCGAACTGGCGACGATCGACTTCGGCCTGCGCGCCGACGGTCTGACGATGAAGAAGGACGCCGAGTCCGGTGTCGTCAGCGCGCTCAACCCGGCCGGCCAGACGGTGTTCTCGACCTCCACGGCCCGGATGTGGGACTCGTCCGGCACGGAGGTCCAGCCGCCCGCCCCTCTGATGAAGAGCCGCAAGGCCGCCGCACCGGCGCAGACGCCGCCGTCCGACCTCTCCCCCGGCACCAACAGCGCCGTGGTGGGTGTCCAGGTGACGGACGAGCAGCTGCGGCTGACCCCGGACCAGGCCCTGCTGGACTCCCCGGAGACCACCTACCCGGTCTACATCGACCCCCGGATGACCGGCACCCGCCAGGCCTGGACCATCGCGTACAAGCCCCATCCGACCGACAGCTACTGGAACGGAACCGGCTGGAGCGGCGGCACCACCAGCGAGGCCCGCGTCGGCTACGAGAGCAGCTCGGGAGGGACCGCCCGGTCGTTCTTCCAGGTGGACTCGAAGTTCCTCGCCGGTGTGAAGGTGGTCGACGCGCAGTTCCAGATCACCCAGACCCACTCCTGGTCCTGCACCGCCAAGCCGGTCGAGCTCTGGCTGACCGACCCGATCAGCTCCAAGACGACCTGGAAGGTGCAGCCCACCTGGGACACCCGCCAGGACACCCGCAGCTACGCGCACGGCAACGAGAGCGTCGGCTGCCCGGACAAGGCGATCGACCTGTCCGCCGACCACGCGGCGAAGAAGGCGGCTGCCTCCAAGCTCGGCAACCTCACCTTCGGTCTGCGGGCCCCGCAGAGCGCGGAGGACGCCAAGGACGCGTACAGCTGGAAGAAGTTCAAGCCGGACGCCAAGCTGATCGTCGACTTCAACCGTCCGCCGAAGGCGGCCTGGGGACTGGACACCATCCCCACCACCAAGGTCGGGACCGAGTGCGGCAACGGCAGCACCTATAAGACCCTCGGCAACACCACGGTGCGGCTGGCGGCCCGGGTCTGGGACCCGGACGGCGGCTCGGTCACGGCGCAGTTCCATCTGTGGGCGACCGGTAAGCACGACACCGGGCCCAAGGTGTTCTTCGACGAGAGGGTCACCAGGACCGTCTCGGCGAAGGACCCGAAGGGTTCACCCGTGTACGTCGACGTCCCCAAGGAGCTGCTGGTCAAGCATCTGGCGGCGAGCGGGGGCCAGTTCTCCTGGAAGGTGCAGGCCGAGGACCCGGCCGACTCGGCATTCGCCTCGGACTGGACCCCGACCCAGGGCGCGCCGGGCTGCCGCTTCGGCTATGACCCGCACGGCCCCGGCGAGACCGATCGTCCGAAGGTCACCTCCGCCGACTATCCGGAGCGGAGCCCCGAGTCCGAGGGGGAGGGCAAGGAGGCCGGGACCCCGGGCACCTTCACGTTCACGGCCCCGACCATCCCGGACGTCTCCTACTACATGTGGGGCCTGGACCGGACCCCGCCGAACAACAGGGCCGACCCCGCGGGCAAGGGCAAGCCGGCGGTGGCCACCGTGAAGCCGCTGACCCCGGGAACGCACACGCTCTATGTCGTCGCCTATGACGCGGGCGGCAATGTCAGCAAGCCGTACGAGTATGTGTTCGTGGTGAAGAGCCCCGGCATCGCGGGCACGCCGGGCGATGTCCACGGCGACGGCAAGCCGGACATGTTCGCGATCGACGGCAGCAACCATCTGCGGCTGTACGGAGGCACCGGCAACGGCTCGGTGGCCGCCTCCGTCGTGGTCTCCAGGAGCGAGATCTGGAACGGGGCGCTGGTGGCGCACCGCGGCACCCTGGACGGGACCGAGTCCGAGGATCTGCTCGTCCTCACCGGCAAATCCGCCACCACGGCCGGCCGGAAGGACCTCATGGTCTACCCGAACAACGGGGTGAGCGACTTCGAGGACGCCACGAGGTACTCGGTGGAGCGCCTGCCGAACTGGGAGACCGGTGAGGAGCACGACCTGGACGCGATCAAGCAGATCGTCTCGGTCGGCGACATCACACCGGACGGCGAGAACACGGAGTCGGACCTGGTGGCCGTGATCGGCGACCAGCTCTGGTTCCTGCCCGGCGCTCCCGGCGGTGCCGTCGAGTACGGCTACCCGATCGGTGACAGCGGCTGGGGCAGGATGACCCTCGCCTCCCCCGGTGACATGAACGGTGACGGCCTCACCGATCTGATCGCCCGCGACACCACCAACGGCACGGTCTGGCTCTACGCCGGCAAGGGCAACGACCTCAACGGCAACGGCAAGGCCGACGACGGCACCGAGCCCTCGTCCCTGGGCGAGTCCGCCAACCGGACGGTGTACGCCACCGGCTGGACCCCGGCCGCCCGGCCGCTGATCACCGCGAGCGGTTCCTCCAACGAGGACGCGTTCCCGGACCTCTGGACCACCACGGCGAACGCCACGGCGGGACTGGAGTTCTTCCCCGGCAACAAGGCGGGCACGGTCGGCACCCCGACCGTCGTCGGCTGGGGCGGCTGGCAGGCGATCAAGCTGATCTCCTGACCGCCCGCCCGTGAGGGTCCGCCGCCGAGCGGCGCTCCTCCGGGCCCGCACCCGGGAAACAACGGCCCGGCCCCCGCGATCCACGCGGGGGCCGGGCCTCTCTCCCGAACCACACAGAACGTCCGGTCGGGGGCGTTCCGCACAGGGGTTCACAGGGGTGGGCAACGAGAGGAGGAAATGCGACTATGTGACCCCTGTGACGGTCCAGGTTTCAACTACCCGGTGCCGATATCCGGTCACGGAGAGTGCCCGGAGCCGGACTCGAACCGGCACGGCCATGAAGGCCAGCGAGGTTTAAGCTCGCCGTGTCTGCATTCCACCATCCGGGCCAGGTGCGTGGCTCCGCGTAAGCACATGAGCCTATCCGGGGTGATCCGGAGGCCGGCCGGCCCTTGGCCCGATCTTGTCTTATTTTATTGCCGCTTGAGGGTGCGTCAGCCCAGGTGGCAGAACCCCCGGAGGGGACTGTCCCAACAGGTGGGCCGTCACGCCCCGGGACGTGATTGACGGAAACTCGTCGCATCGGAACCACGCGTCACGCGCAAGCGAGCCATACCGGACAGTCGGCCCGCTCCCGCACGGAGTCCGCCACCGGGTGCTACCCGGCGGGCACCGGGCGCTACCGGGACGCACAGGACCCCCACCGAATCCGCCCTCTCCGCGCGCACCCTGTTCCCCTCCCCGTTCCCCTCTTCGCTCCTGTCTTCGCTCCCCTCTTCGTTCCTCTCCTCACCCGCCCCGGCGCGCGGCCCCGGCGACCGCCCCGGCCTCAGGGGCGCCGTCATACCAGAGGAGGAGGAGCGGCCCGGCCGATGCGACCAAAGAGTGTCCCGGGAACGGGCACGGGGACTGACGTCCGGCGGGCCCGGCGGTACCAGGATGGACATCACACCGACCGAGCGCCACGCCGCCCCGAACCAGGAGTTCACTCTCGTGACCACCACGCCCCTCGCACACCGCGCCACCGCCACCGCCGTGGCCGCCCGCGCCACGGATCTGTCCAAGGTGTACGGACAGGGCGAGACCCAGGTGGTCGCCCTGGACCGGGTCAGCGTCGACTTCCGGCAGGCCGAGTTCACCGCGATCATGGGCCCTTCCGGCTCCGGCAAGTCGACCCTGATGCACTGCGTCGCCGGCCTCGACACCTTCAGCTCCGGATCGGTCCGCATCGGCGAGACCGAACTCGGCTCGCTGAAGGACAAGCAGCTCACCCAGCTCCGCCGGGACAAGATCGGCTTCATCTTCCAGGCGTTCAATCTGCTCCCCACGCTCACCGCGCTGGAGAACATCACGCTTCCGATGGACATCGCCGGCCGCAAGCCCGACAAGCAGTGGCTGGAGAACGTCATCAGCATGGTCGGGCTGCGCGACCGGCTCGGCCACCGGCCCACCGAACTCTCCGGCGGCCAGCAGCAGCGCGTCGCCGTCGCCCGCGCGCTCGCCTCCCAGCCCGAGATCATCTTCGGTGACGAGCCCACCGGAAACCTGGACTCCCGCTCCGGCGCCGAGGTCCTCGGCTTCCTCCGCAACTCCGTGCGCGAGCTGGGCCAGACCGTCGTGATGGTCACCCACGACCCCGTCGCCGCCTCCTACGCCGACCGGGTGATCTTCCTCGCCGACGGCCGGATAGTGAACGAGATGCTCCACCCCACCGCCGACGGCGTCCTCGACCAGATGAAGGCGTTCGACGCCAAGGGCCGGACCAGCTGACCCGGCCGGATCAGCCGACCCGCAGCCGCCCCGCAGAACCCCGGCTCTCACCCCAGGACTGACTGACATGTTCCGTACCGCCCTGCGCAATGTGCTCGCGCACAAAGCCAGGCTGCTGATGACCGTCCTCGCCGTCATGCTCGGCGTCGCCTTCGTCTCCGGCACCCTGGTCTTCACCGACACCCTCGGCAACGCCTTCCGCAACCAGACCGCGAAGAGCTTCGACAACACCGCCGTCGTGGTCACCAGCCCCACCAGCGACAGCGGCGGCGGCGTCACCAGCGACGGGCTGCCCGCCGCCACTCTCAAGAAGATCCAGGGCGCCGACGGGGTCGCCGAGGCCACCGGCCGGGTCTCCGGGTTCGCCGGGGTCGCCGACCCCCAGGGCAAGCTGATCGGCAGCAGCTGGTCCAACACCGGGGCGAACTACTCCCCCGGCAAGGACGGCAAGGACGCCTCGTACGACTTCACCGACGGCACGGGCCCCGCCGAGGCCGGGCAGATCGCCCTCGACCGGAAGACCGCCGGGAAGGGCGAGTACGAGGTCGGCGACACCGTGCGGGTCTCCACCAACGGACCGGTGCAGGAGTACACCCTCTCCGGGATCTTCACCACCGAGGACGGCGCGGTCAACGCGGGCGGCTCGCTGGTGCTGTTCGACACCGCCGTGGCGCAGAAGCTCTACCTCAAGCCGGGGCTCTTCACCGAGATCAACGTCTCCGCCGCGCCGGGCGTCCCGGACGGGAAGGTGCTGGCCGCGATCGAGCCGCTGCTGCCCGAGGGCGCCGGCGCCGACACCGGCACGGCCCTCGCCGACGAGCAGGCCAAGGCCATCGAGGACGGCCTCGGCAACCTCAACACCATGCTGCTCGTCTTCGCGGGCATCGCCCTCTTCGTCGGTGTCTTCCTGATCGCCAACACCTTCACCATGCTGGTAGCCCAGCGCACCAAGGAGCTGGCGCTGCTGCGCGCCGTCGGCGCCTCCCGCGGCCAGGTCAAGCGCTCGGTGATCATGGAGGCCGCGGTGGTCGGCGTGCTCGCCTCCGTCGTCGGCTTCGTCCTCGGGCTCGGGCTCGCGGTCGGACTGCGCGGCGCGATGTCCTCCTTCGGTGCCGAGATGCCCGCGGGTGAGCTGATCGTCGCCCCCACCTCGGTGCTGGCCGCCCTGGTCGTCGGTGTGCTGATCACCGTGTTCGCCGCCTGGCTGCCCGCCCGCCGGGCCGCTCGCATCGCCCCGGTGGCCGCGATGGGCAGCGCCCACGCGGTGGCCACCACCAAGTCCCTGGTGGTCCGGAACTCCATCGGCGGTGTCCTCACCCTGGCCGGCGCCGCCGGGATCGTCGCGGGTGCCGCCTCCGGCGACAGCACGGGACGGATGCTGATCGGCGGCGGGGCCTTCCTCGCCCTGATCGGTGTGATCGTGCTGATCCCGCTGCTCTCCCGCCCGGTGATCGCCCTGGTGCGGCCGGCGCTCCAGCGGCTCTTCGGGGTCTCCGGCAAGCTCGCCGCGCAGAACGCGGTCCGCAACCCCCGCCGTACCGGAGCGACCGCCTCCGCGCTGGCCATCGGGCTCACCCTGGTCACCGGTCTGACCGTCATCGGCGTCACCCTCAGCCAGGCCATCGACAAGGCGACGACGGACAACATCCGCGCCGACTACATGGTGATGATGGCGAACGGCGGCATCATGGACTCCTCGGCGCTCGCCGCCCTGGAGAAGGCCAAGGGCGTCGAGGCGGTCTCCGGCCAGCAGGCGTTCTATCTGAAGGTCAAGGGCGAGGAGCGGGCCGCCTCCGCGGTCAACGGCCCGGACGTCGCGAAGGTCTTCAACCTGGAGCCCGTCTCCGGCTCGCTGGCCGGTCTCGCGGACGGCCAGGTCGCCATCGCCGAGAAGACCGCCGACGAGCACGGCTGGAAGCCCGGCGACACCATCCCGGTCTCCTTCGTCAAGGAAGGCGACGACGCGCGGACCGAGAAGAAGGATCTGAAGGTCGCCGCGGTCTTCGCCGAGAACGAGTTCGTCTCCCCGTACGTCGTCGACGCCTCCGTCACCGCCGCCTACGACTCGACCCCGGACATCCGGGAGGTCTGGCTGACGATGGACGGCGGCGAGACCGGCGCCAATGAGCAGGCCCTGGTGGACGCGCTGGGCAACAACCCCGGCATGACCGTCATGGACAAGCAGGACATCCGCAACTCCTTCGGCGGCATGATCAACCAGATGCTGAACATCATGTACGGCCTGCTGGGCATGGCCCTGATCATCGCGGTCCTCGGCGTCGTCAACACGCTGGCGATGTCGGTCTTCGAGCGCCAGCAGGAGATCGGGATGCTGCGGGCGATCGGCCTGGAGCGCGGCAAGGTCAAGCGCATGATCCGTCTGGAGGCGGTGGTGATCTCGCTCTTCGGCGCCCTGATCGGAGTGGGCCTCGGCTCCTTCCTCGGCTGGGCGATCGGCGAGACCCTCAGGAGCTCCATCCCCGGGTACGCGCTCGTCGTCCCGTGGGAGCGGATCGGACTCTTCCTGCTGCTCGCCGGTGTGGTCGGGGTGCTCGCCTCGCTCTGGCCGGCCCGCAGCGCCGCCCGGCTGAACATGCTGACGGCCATCAAGACCGAGTAGCCGCCCGGTGGGGCGGGCCCGTGGGCGGGAGCTTCGGCTCCCGCCCACGGGGCTTTCGTGGTTCCCCGTACGGGTCTCGTTCCCCGTGCGGTGTCGTTCCCCGTGCGGTGTCGTTCCCCGTGCGGGTGGTCAGTTCCAGGTACGGGTGCGCAGCGGCAGCCCCGCCCCGCCGCCGGCCGGGGTCTTCACGGCCAGGATCTGGTTGACCCCGATCCGGTTGTGCTCGAAGGCGAGGGCGGAGGCGGCCATGTAGAGCCGCCAGACCCTGGCCCTGCCGGGCGAGGTCAGCCGTACCGCCTCGTCCCAGCCGGCCTCCAGACGGCCCACCCAGTGGCGCAGGGTGCGGCCGTAGTGCTCCCGGATCGACTCGACGTCCCGGGCCTCGAAGCCGGCCTGCTCCAGGAGGGAGACGGTCCGGCCGAGGGGGGACAGCTCACCGTCGGGGAAGACATAGCGGTCGATGAAGGAGTCCACCCGGTAGGCGGCCTCGTCGCGCTCCGGGCGGCGGGCGATCTGGTGGTTCAGCAGCCGGCCGCCGGGCCGCAGCAGGGAGTGGAGCCGCTGGGCGTACTCCAGATAGCGGACCGAGCCGACGTGTTCGGCCATGCCGATGGAGGAGATGGCGTCGTAGGGGCCGTCGTGGACGTCCCGGTAGTCCTGGACGCGGATGTCGATCCGGTCGGTGAGCCCGGCCTCGGCGATGCGCTTGCGGGCGTAGGCCGCCTGCTCGCGGGAGAGGGTGACGCCGGTGACCCGGACGCCGTACTCGCGGGCGGCGTGCACGGCCATCGAGCCCCAGCCGCAGCCGACGTCGAGCAGGCGCTCGCCCTCGGTGAGACCGAGCTTGCGGCAGACCAGGTCGAGTTTGGCGGTCTGGGCGTCCTCCAGGGAGGTGGTGTCGTCCGCGAAGTAGGCGCAGGAGTAGACCATGGAGGGCCCGAGGACCAGTTCGTAGAACGGGTTGCCCACGTCGTAGTGGTGGCTGATGGCCTTGCGGTCCCGCCATCTGGTGTGGGACGAGCCGCCGTGCCGGCGGGCCTCCTCGGCGGGCGGGCGCGGCGGGGGCAGGGCGCCGCCGAGCCGGGCGAGGGCGCGGGCGGCGGTGCGCAGCCGGGCGTCGCGCAGGGTCAGGGGCGGGGTGTCGCGCTGCCAGACGAGACCGGCGAGCCGGTCGAGCGCGGTGTAGAGATCGCCCTCGATGTCGATCTCACCGGCGACCCAGGCGCGGGCGAGTCCCAGCTCGCCGGGGCGCCACAGCAGCCGGCGCAGGGCCCGGCGGTGCCGGACGACCAGGACCGGGCCGCCGGGGGGTCCCGACTCGGAGCCGTCCCAGGCCCGGACGCGCAGGGGGACGGGTGATTGGAGCAGTTCCTCGGCGAAGGACGTCAGCCGCAGTGCGGCATCGGCCATGGCGCACACCTCCGTGGTGGTGGTTCCTGAGCGCGGTTCCTGAGCCAGGGGGCGCCGGTCTCCGGCACCCCCGTCCATTTTCATGAACAACTCGACCACTGTGGGTGCTTCCCGCCACGGCGTGATCTCCCACGGATTCCGGCGCGCACCCCCCGCACGGCGGTGATCCGGCACGACCGGCCGGGTGTCCGGGAGCCCGAATCCGGCCAGGGCATGGCGAAGGGCCGTCCGCACCACGGATGGCGGACGGCCCTTCGTTCAGCGCGCTGTCGCGGCGGTCAGGACGCCTTGGCCTTCTCCGGCGCGGGCACGGTGACCGCGGCGGGGGCGGGGGCCGGCTTGGCCGCCTCGTAGAACTCCTCGCGCGGGGACTCGATCGCGCCGAGCGAGACCACCTCGCGCTTGAGGAACATCTGGAGCGTCCAGTCGGCGAAGATCCGGATCTTGCGGTTCCAGGTCGGCATCGCCATGCCGTGGTAGCCACGGTGCATGTACCAGGCGAGACGGCCGCGGAGCTTGATCTTCATCTTGCCCATGACGATCATCGCGACGCCCTTGTGCAGGCCGAGACCGGCGACCGCACCCTTGTTGGCGTGGCTGTACTCCTTCTGCGGGAAGCCCCGCATACCGGAGATCACATTGTCGCCGAGGACCTTCGCCTGACGCAGCGCGTGCTGGGCGTTCGGCGGGCACCAGGCGTTCTCGACCCCGGCCTTGCGGGCGGCGACATCCGGGACCTGGGCGTTGTCGCCGGCGGCCCAGACGTAGTCGGTGCCCTGCACCTGGAGCGTGGTGGCGGTGTCCACGTGGCCGCGGGGGCCGAGCGGGAGGCCGTAGCGGGCGAGCGCCGGGTTGGGCTTGACGCCGGCGGTCCACACGATGGTGCTGGAGTCGACCTCCAGGCCGTTCTTGAGCACCACACGGCCGTCGACACAGGAGTCCATGGAGGTCGAGAGGTAGATCTCGATGCCCCGGCCCTCCAGGTGGTCCTTGCCGTAGGCGCCGAGCTTCGGCCCCACCTCGGGAAGGATTTTGTCGGCGGCGTCGACCAGGATGAAGCGCATGTCCTCGCGCTTGACGTTGGTGTAGTACTTGGCCGCGTCGCGCGCCAGGTCCTCCACCTCGCCGATGGTCTCGGCGCCGGCGAAGCCGCCACCCACGAAGACGAAGGTGAGCGCCTTGCGGCGGACGGCCTCGTCGGTGGTCGAGTCGGCCTTGTCGAGCTGCTCCAGCACGTGGTTGCGCAGCCCGATGGCCTCCTCGATGCCCTTCATGCCGATGCCCTGCTCGGCGAGGCCGGGGATCGGGAAGGTCCGGGAGATCGCGCCCAGCGCGACGACCAGGTAGTCGAAGGGCAGCTCGTAGGCGTCGCCGACCAGCGGGGCGATGGTGGCGACCTTGCGGTCCTGGTCGATGGTGGTGACACGGCCGGTGAGCACTTCAGCCTTCGGCAGCACGCGTCGCAGCGGGACGACGACGTGCCGCGGCGAGATGCTGCCTGCGGCGGCTTCGGGGAGGAACGGCTGGTACGTCATGTACGAGCGCGGGTCGACGACCGTGACGGTCGCCTCGCCGTACCGCATCTTCTTCAGAATGCGGCGCGCCGCGTACAGGCCTACGTACCCACCGCCTACGACGAGGATCCTGGGACGCTCCGTGGTGCTCATGCCATCGAGTATCCACCCCGCCCCCGGGGGGTGCTCGTGAGCCCCTTCACAAGGTGTGGGGTGACCTCTGCTACACTGCGCGGCTCGCTTTGCGCGGATCATGGTGGCGCGAGGGGACCACTGTGCTGGTGAGGGCGGTGTGAACCCCCTGTGAGCTGGCACTTAACCGTTCCTTACAAGGGAACCACCGGCTGGTTTCACATGCCCGTAACACCCCTTGAACCCCGCACTTCTCCCCCCGGAGGGCCCAACGGCCCACGAAAGGGGGGCTTTCGGCCCCCCAGAGCGCCCATCAGGGCGCTTTTCCTTGTGAAGAACTTCACGAACTTGTTCGCGGAAGGGTGCGGGGAGGGGGGCGCCGGCCCCGCTGACCTGCGCTCCACAGCACGGCGGCCCACCCCGGTTCCGGGGTGGGCCGCCGCTGCCGCGCCTTGTCCTGAGCGGTCTTGCTCCGTCTTACGCGGGGGTGCGCCGCGCCATCTCCACGAGCCCGGCGAAGGCGGCCGGGGAGACCATCAGCACCGTGCCGGGTGCCTTACTGTCCCGAACCGGGACGACACCGTGCGCCGAGGCGTGGGCAGGGGCCCATTCGACGCAGTCTCCGCCATTGGGCCCGCTGTAGCTGGACTTGACCCACTCACTCAATGGGTGCCTCGCCGCGCCATCTCCACCAGCCCGGCGAAGGCGGCCGGGGAGACCATCAGCACCGCGCCGGGCGCCTTACTGTCCCGAACCGGGACGACACCGTGTGCCGAGGCGTGGGCAGGGGCCCATTCGACGCACTCTCCGCCGTCGGGCCCGCTGTAGCTGGACTTGACCCACTCAGCGGCTATCGCGAATCCCTTACTCATGGGCGTACTCCTCAGAGAGGTCCTGAATGCGGGCGATTGAAGCATCGCGGCCCAGGGCCTCAGCCCGCAAGTAATCGTAGGCCTCAAAGGCCGCAGCCACGGCCCTGGGAGCGTCGTGCGAACGCCCGCCCTGCGGACCCTCCGCGTACACAATGGACGGCTTGCCCTCGAAGGCCATCAAGGTAAAGGCCCTGCCGACAGCCGGTGGCCCCGCCTCCAAGGGCATGACCTGAAGGGTGATGTGCGCGGTCTCCGCGTCCCGAACGAGAGAGCAGAGTTGTCGGGCCATCACTCCTCGATCGCCGACCACGATCCGCAGGCAGGCCTCGTGAAGCACCACCCACACCGCAGGGGGCGCGGGGTACTCCCGTTCGAACAGGTCTCGTCGGCGAACCCGGGAGGCCACCCTGGCTTCGACTATCGCGGCGGTCTCCCGGGGGACACCTGCTCGCAGAACCGCCCGCGCGTACTCGGCGCTCTGAAGCAGTCCGGGCACATACAGCGTCGAGTAGAAGAAGACCTTGTCCGCCCGGCGCTCAAGCTGGATGTAGGGCTCGAACCACGTCGGATGGTCACCCTCGACCGCGAGCTGACGAGCCTTCGCCATCAGATGGCCGGTACCGAACGCCACATCGCATCCGGCGGCGAATCGTTCGCTGGGAAGCTGCCTCGCGGTCTCCACCTTGGAGACATAGCTCTCCGAGTACCCCGTCGCCCTGCCCAGTGCCCTGAGCGTCAGCTGCCGCTGCCTGCGCAGCTGTCTGACATCGACACCGAAGGACTCAAGAGGGCTCAAGGCGCCACGAGCCTCATCGTCTTCCATCCGCCTGACCTCCTGCTTCGCCTGCGACGAAGGCGCATTGATTGGCAACTGCACTTGAGAGAGACCGACTCAATGACCCCAGCTCCAGGGGCAGTTGTGTTCATCTGGTCACGCAATGGAACCAAGGGGGGCCGAGCGAAGGAGGCCATATGCACGACCCTCACCCGCCAGGTGGAGATCTCGCCGAACTCATCGCACATGTTTACGTCCACGGGCCCCGAGGGCTTGCCTCCTGGGCGCCGAGGCAGGGGTGGGCGCCCCGGTCGCGGGGGCTTCTGCTCGCCGCCGAGGCAGGGCTCCGCACCCACCGGGAGCGGGTGCGCGATGAGCGAGGCTGACCTCACGGCGGGCGGCCCGGAGCCGGCCCGTCTCGTCCGGGCCGCCGACTTCCCGCCCTGCGAGTGCCCGAACCCCGACTGCCCGGAGAAGATCACCCCACCGCCGGACGCCGAAGGCGACAGCCCTCTCCTCGCCGCTCTCCGCAGCGATGTGCGCGCGCGGAACCGGGAGCGCAGGATCTACGGCGACTGGGGGCGCACATGACCGGCCCCGGAAAGGGCTGGGTGCCGGTCGCGGTGGGCGCCGCCGTCTGGGGGCTCATCGTCGGGTTCCTGGCGTCCGGGGCGGTCGGCAGGCTCTGACCCGGGCCACCGTGCGGGGGGCGGCCCGGACCGAGTTCCTCGCCGCCTCCCCCGTGTACACGCTTGCGCGTACACTTCTCTGTATGACCGACAGCACTGTGACCGTCCGCGAGGCCCGCGCCCACCTCGCGGACCACATCAACCGTGCCGAGCAGGGCACTCCCACGGTGATCACACGCAATGGCCTGCCAGTGGCCGCCGTCGTGCCGATCGCGGACTTCGACGCACTTGAGGAGGCCGCCGATGTGCTGCTGGCCCGGGAAGCGGAAGCGGTCCTGGCCGAGGGCGGCCCGACCGTGACCATGGCGGAACTGCTGGCCGACCTGTTCACCGAACACGAGGACGACGCGGCGTGAAGTACGCGTTCCGCTTCACCACCGCCGCTCAGCGGCAGCTCCGCGCCATCGACCGGCCCGCGGCCATGCGCATCCTCGCAGCGCTGACCGCGCTCGGCGACGATCCGTACCGCGAGGACGCCGACATCAAGAAGCTCACAGGCCCCTCAGGGCTCTACCGGCTCCGAGTCGGCAACTACCGGATCGCCTACCAGGTCGAGGACGGCGCACTCACCATCCTCGTCGTCAAGGTGGGCGACCGGCGGAACGTCTACCGCGACCTCTGACCGCTGACGCGGCCCGTGGCCGCGTCAGCGGGCGATCGACCAGGCGATGCCGTCCAGGATGTCGTGCTCGCTGACCACGACCTCCGTGGCGCCGGTCCGCTCCATGATCGAGAGGAGGACGATCGCGCCCGCCACGATCACATCGACCCGGCCGGGGTGCATCACGGGGATCGCCGCGCGTTCGGCGTGGGTGGACTCCGCGAGAGTGCGGGTGATCTCGGCGACCCGCGCGTGCGGGACGCGGGCGTGGTGGATCGCCCCGGAGTCGTACTCCTCCAGGCCCAGCGCGATCCCGGCGATCGTGGTCACCGTGCCCGCCAGGCCCACCAGGGTGCGGGCGCCCGTCAGGGGGACGGTCTCCGACGCGAGGTCGAGGGCCGTCTCCGCGTCGGCGCGGACGGCGGCCAGCTCCGCGGCCGTGGGCGGGTCGCTGCGGATGTGGCGCTCGGTCAGCCGGACACACCCGATGTCGACGGAGCGGGCCGCCTCCACCCGCCCCCGCCCTATGACGAACTCCGTCGACCCGCCGCCGATGTCGACGACCAGCCGCTCCTCCTCGCCCGGCAGCTCCTTCGTCGCGCCGGTGAAGGAGAACTCCGCCTCCTGGTCACCGCTGATCACCTCGGGCTCGACCCCGAGGATCTCCAGCACCCCGCCGACGAACTCGTCGCGGTTCTCCGCGTCCCGGGAGGCGGAGGTGGCGACGAAGCGGACCGTCTCCGCGCCGTGCTCCTTGATCGCCGCCGCGTACTCGCGGCACGCCGCGAAGGTCCGCTCCAGCGCCTCGGGAGCCAGCCGGCCCGTGCGGTCGACGCCCTGGCCGAGACGGACGATGGTCATCCGCCGGTCGAGGTCCACCAGGGACCCCGTGGCGGGGTCCGCGTCCGCGATCAGCAGACGGATGGAGTTGGTACCGCAGTCGATGGCGGCCACCCGGGTCATGCGCGCTCCTGGGGAGGAAGGGATGAGGGGTCAGGCTTCAGCGGGGGCGCACGGGGAGACGCACGGTCCCTTGCGCCACCACTCCGGCAGCATCGCGAGGGCCTCGTCCCCGAGCGGATTGACCCCGGGTCCGGCCGCCAGCGAGTGGCCCACCAGGACATGGAGGCACTTCACCCGGTCCGGCATGCCGCCGGCGCTGGGGAAGCCCTGGAGCACCTCGATCGCGTCGCGGCGCGCGATGTAGTCCTCGTGCGCGGCCCGGTAGGCCGCCGCCAGCTCGGGGTCCGACGCCAGGCGCTCGGTCATCTCCTTCATCACACCGTTCGCCTCCAGCGTGCCGATCGCCGACGCGGCGCGCGGGCACGTCAGGTAGTACAGCGTGGGGAAGGGGGTGCCGTCGGGCAGCCGGGGCGCGGTCTCGACGACATCCGGCAGCCCGCACGGGCAGCGGTGCGCGATGGTGCGCAGCCCGCGCGGCGGGCGGCCGAGCTGTTCCTTGAAGGCCGCGATGTCGGCGTCGGTGGGCTCGGTCGGGTCGGTGTGGGGAGGAGGGGTTTCCATGCCTGCCTTGGCTCTGCGTTTCGCTGTCTCGGCCGGCGGTACGGCGGTGTGGGTGCCGTGCCGCCCGCGTGCTGCCGGTACGGACGGCGTACCGGCGGGGGGTCTCAGTTGCGGTCGGCGCTGTCCACGCCCTCCCAGACATGGGAGTACCAGGCGCGGTCGTCCGAACCGTCCCGGTCGCGCCGCTGCTGTGCGGCCTCCGGGTCGATCATCGTGTATCCGGTCTCGCCGGGCATCACATAGTGCAGATGCTCCCGGGCGAGGCGCCGGACGTACATCTCGTCCTGGAGCCGCGCCTTCTCGTCCCGGAGCCGCTCGACCTGGTCCGACGCCTCCGCCAGCCGCTCGCGCTGCTCCGCCATGTCCCCGCGCTGGGAGACGTACTGCCGCATCGGGTACGCGAGGGCTACCACCAGGGAGCAGACCACGAGCGCGAGGAACGCCGCCCGGCCGGTGAGCCGGGAGCGGCGGGCCTGGCGCCGGGTCTGGGAGCGGTAGACACGGGCGGCGGTCTGCTCGCCGAGCAGCCTCAGCCTGGTCGCGGTGGAGAACCGGTCCCGGTCCTTCCCGGCCATGTCGTTCCGCCTCCCCTGCTCCGGTGCGTTCCCTCGCGTACACGCGTACGTCCCCGGACACGGTACGGGACCGGGGCCGGGGACGTGCGGAGGACCGGCCGACCGACGGGGCGGGCCCGGGGGCCGGACCCGTCGGCCGGGTGGTGTCAGCCCTTGAAGCGGGGGAACGCGCTCCGGCCCGCGTACACCGCGGCGTCGTCGAGGATCTCCTCGATGCGCAGCAGCTGGTTGTACTTGGCGACGCGCTCGGAGCGCGCCGGGGCGCCGGTCTTGATCTGGCCGCAGTTGGTGGCGACGGCCAGGTCGGCGATGGTGACGTCCTCGGTCTCGCCGGAGCGGTGGGACATCATGCACTTGAAGCCGCTGCGCTGGGCCAGCTCCACGGCGTCCAGGGTCTCGGTCAGCGAGCCGATCTGGTTGACCTTGACCAGCAGCGCGTTGGCGGAGCCCTCGTCGATGCCGCGGGCGAGACGCTCGGGGTTGGTGACGAAGAGGTCGTCGCCGACGATCTGGACCTTGGTGCCCAGCTTGTCGGTGAGGACCTTCCAGCCGGCCCAGTCGTCCTCGAAGAGCGGGTCCTCGATGGAGACGAGCGGGTAGGCCGCCACCAGCTCCTCGTAGTACTCGGTCAGCTCGGCGGCCGAGAGGGACTTGCCCTCGAACTCGTAGACGCCGTCCTTGTAGAACTCGGAGGCGGCGACGTCGAGGGCGAGCGCGATGTCCCGGCCGGGGGCGTAGCCGGCTTCCTTGATGGCCTCAAGGATCAGGTCCAGCGCGGCGCGGTTGGAGTCGAGGTTCGGCGCGAAGCCGCCCTCGTCGCCGAGGCCGGTGGAGAGGCCCTTCTGCTTCAGGACCTTCTTGAGGGTGTGGTAGACCTCGGTGCCCCAGCGCAGCGCCTCGGAGAAGGACTCCGCGCCGATCGGGGCGATCATGAATTCCTGGATGTCCACATTGGAGTCGGCGTGCGAGCCGCCGTTCAGGATGTTCATCATCGGAACGGGCAGCAGGTGCGCGTTCGGGCCGCCGAGGTAGCGGAAGAGCGGCAGGTCGGACGCCTCGGAGGCGGCGTGCGCCACGGCGAGCGAGACGCCGAGGATGGCGTTGGCGCCGAGCGAGGACTTGTCCGGGGTGGCGTCCAGGTCGAACATGGCCTGGTCGATCAGGCGCTGCTCGGTGGCGTCGTAGCCGACCAGCTCGGGGCCGATCTGCTCGATGACGGCGAGGACGGCCTTCTCGACACCCTTGCCCTGGTAACGGTTCTGGTCGCCGTCGCGAAGCTCAAGGGCTTCGAAGGCACCGGTGGAGGCGCCGGACGGGACAGCAGCACGGCCGGTGCTGCCGTCGTCGAGGCCAACCTCGACCTCGACCGTGGGATTGCCTCGGGAGTCCAGGATTTCCCGGGCTACGACGACGTCGATGGACGGCACGAGCATCTCCTTCTGGGATGTGACGCGTGATGTGCAGGGTCTCATTGGCCTTGCGACAAGAGCCTAACCGGCGGCCGGGTGTCGTCCGTCGGATGCCCGCCCCCTGGGACGAACCTACCGATCGGTAACAGAACCGCCCGGCCGGATCGCGACAGACAAGGGGAGAGAAAAGAAAGAGGAGAGGAGAGAAAGAGGAGAGGAGAGGGGACAGAGGAAACCCCGGTCCGGCGCGATCGGGGGGAAGCGCGCCGGACCGGGGTGGTCCATCGGGGGCCGGCCCCCGGAGGGGGGTGCGGCCGGGGGGCCGGCTCCCGGAGCCGGGGGAGCCCGCCTCGGGTCAGCTCAGGTCGAGCTGCTGGCCCGGGTAGATGACATCGGCGTCACTGACGATGTCCTTGTTCAGCTCGTAGAGCTTCTCCCAGCCGCCGTCGACCTTCTCGGCGTCGGCGATGATGCTCAGGGTGTCGCCGGTCTTGACCTTGTACTCGCCGTCGCCCTTCTGGAAGCCCTGCGGCTTCGCGGCCGGCGCCGACTGCTGCTGCTGCGGGGCCGGGGCGGCCGACGGGCGCTCGGAGCGGGTCGTCGGGACCTCGGAGCGCTGCGGCTCCTGGGTCTGCTGCCGCGGCGCCGGGGTCGCGGCCTTGGGCTGCTCGGCCTTCGGCGCGGCCTTCTGGGTGGTGCCCGAGTCCGAGCCGCCACCGGTGTACGAGGCGTTGGAGAGGCCCACGCCACAGCTCGGCCAGGCACCCTTGCCCTGGCCCGCGAGGACCTTCTCGGCGGTCTGGATCTGCTGCGCCTTGCTGGCCTGGTCGGCGGTGGGGGCGAAGGCGGTACCGCCGTACGCGGCCCAGGTGGAGGCCGAGAACTGGAGGCCGCCGTAGTAACCGTTGCCGGTGTTGATGGACCAGTTGCCGCCGGACTCGCACTGGGCGACCTTGTCCCACTCGGCCGCGGTCGCGGCGGAGGCGGAGGAGGCGCCGATCAGCGGGGCCGCGACAGCGGCACCGGTCACACCGGCGAGCGTGACGATACGGGTGGCCTTGGAGGGGCGGCGGTGCTTGCCCTTGCCGGAAAACAGCATGGAGTTACTCCTCACCGACGCCTACGAGGTGAGCTGTCGGGTTCGGGCCAGATGAGTTGCCCGGCCGCGCGTCCTAGCGCGCGGCTTCACCCCTAGCCGGTACCGGCCGCTGTCCTCAGCGGCCGGGGCCCGGCACTTACCTTGGGTCCCCCGCTCCTGCCTTCGGCGCTCTCGCGTCGACTGTTCCCCCCGACCGGCGGCAGGATTCGGCGTGACGGTCGTTGGTGCCCGCGGTGGCGAGCGGTTCAGACCGTAGACACAGCTCTCCCCGATGTCCAAGAGAGAACATCGGGGAGAAATCGCCCATCCTGCCACTCCGGAAGGAGACGTTTTCGCAGGTCGGGCATGGAATGCGTGATTCCGGTTGGCCGGGTTGAGGAGTTGGGACGAAGAGACCCTTGTCTCATTTCCCCAGACCCGGACAAAGGAGCCCTAACTACCCGCGTTCCGCCGTGAGGTCGAGGCTCTGGCCGGGGTGGATCAGGTCCGGGTCGTCGCCGACGGCCTCGCGGTTCCCCTCGTACAGGGCGTTCCAGCCGCCCTCCAGCTTCCGCGCCTGGGCGATGGCCCAGAGGCTGTCGCCGGGGCGCACGGTGTAGGCGCCGTCCGGGGCGTCCGCCCCGGCGCCGTCGGCCGCCTCCCCGCCCTCACCGGCACCCGGGGCGGCGATCCCGTCCCGGGCGGAGCCGTCACCGCGCGAGATGTGGCCGGGATCGGCCTCCCGCCCCTTCGCCGTCTCCTCCGAAGCGGGTGAATCACCCGTTTTGGGCTCATGGTCGAGCTTGTCCGGCGGAGTGGCGCCGGGCCCGGTGGTTCCGGTCCCGGTCCCGGTGGATTCGCCCGTGCCGGGCCGGCCCGCCTCGGCCCGCTTCTCCTCGGCGGCCTCGCCCCGGTGCCTGCCCTTGCCCGCGGAACCGGAGCCGGCGTCCTGCTCCGCGCCCTTCTCCGCCTTCTTCTCCGGGGCGGCGCTCTTGGCGGGGCCGCCGGCCCCCGGACCCGTACCGGCGGATCTGTCGGCGCCGGAGCCCACGCCCTGGGTCTGTCCGGGCTCGGGGGTGCCGGACTTCCCGCCGGAGCGCCCGGACGGTTCGGACGCGCTCGCGGAGGGCTCGGGGGACGGCGAGGCCGTCGCGCCGTCCTTCTCCGCGCCGTCCTTGCCGCCGGGGATGAGCCCGGCCATCGCGGCACAGGCGGACCAAGCCTTGGCGCCCTCGGCCGCGAGCACCTTTTCGGCCACGGCTATCTGCTGGGAGCGGCTGGCGAGATCGGCGCGGGAGGCGTACTCCGTACCGCCGAAGGCCTCCCAGGTCCGCTGGGAGAACTGGAGTCCGCCGTAGTAGCCGTTGCCGGTGTCGGCGCTCCAGATGCCGCCGCTCTCGCACTCCGCGACCCGGTCCCACGTGGTGGTCTCGGCCGCGGTCGCGGAGCCCGCGCCGAGGAGCGGAATCGCGATGGCCGATCCCGTCACCCCTGCCGCGACAACGAGAGCCGGAGCCTGACGGGGTCGGCGATGTCGACCATTCCCGGAGAGCATGCGGTTGCCTTTCGCCTGACTGCTTGAGAGACGGGGGTGAACGTAGCGGCAGTCGAACACGCGTCACAAGTCGGTGCAGGGAAGATCACACAAAAGTCACAGTTCTGACGCTCCGTCAATCGACCCCGGGGTGAACCGCACCGGCAGGGTGCGCAATCCACGCATAATCAGCCCTCCGCGCCAGCGCAAATCGGCCGGATCGGCGGCGAGCCGAAGGTCCGGCAGCCTTCTGAGCAGGGTCGCGAGTGCGGTCTGGCCCTCCAGCCGGGCCAGTGGGGCCCCGAGGCAGTAGTGGATGCCGTGCCCGTACCCCAGATGCTGGTTGTCACGCCGGGAAAGGTCGAGTACGTCCGGTTCGGAGAATCGTTCCGGATCGCGGTCGGCCGCGGCCAGCACCACGAGCACCGGATCGCCCGTTCCGATCTCCTGGTCCCCGATCACCAGTGGCTCGGTGGCGAACCGCCAGGTGGCCATCTCCACCGGCCCGTCGTAGCGCAGCAGCTCCTCCACACCGGTCGCCAGCAGACCGGTCTCGCCCGCCGCCAGGGACGTCTGGAGCCGCTCGCGCTGCTCGGGGTGGGTCAGCAGGGCGTAGGCGCCGTTGCCGATCAGATTGACGGTGGTCTCGAACCCCGCGAAGAGCAGGATGAAGGCCATCGCGGCGGCCTCGTTCTCGGTGAGGTGCTCGCCGTGGTCGCTCGCCCGGATCAGACCGGAGATCAGATCGTCCCCGGGGTTCTCGCGCTTGCGGTGGATCAGCTCGACGAGATAGCCGCGGATCTTCTTCACCGAGCGGGCGACCCCGCCGCGCGGACCGCCGCCGTGACGGATCATCATGCCGGCCCAGTCGCGGAAGTCGTCCTGGTCCTCGCGGGGCACACCGAGCAGATCGCAGATGGCGTGGATGGGGAGCGGGAAGGCGAACTCGTGGATGAGATCCGCCTCGCCGCGCTCGATGAAGCCGTCGATGAAGCGGTCGGTCAGCTCCTGGACGCGGGGGGCGAACTCGGCGACCGTGCGCGGGGTGAACGCCTTGGAGACCAGCCGCCGCAGCCGGGTGTGGTCGGGCGGGTCGATATTGAGCAGATGGGTCATCAGCTCGGCCTTGCGCTCCCCGGGAATCCCCGTCTTCCCCCTGGCGTGCGCGGGCTCGTCGTGGTGCGCCGGGTTCTTCGACAGCCGCTGGTCGGCGAGGGCCTGGCGGGCGTCGGCGTACCGGGTCACCAGCCAGGCCTCGACCCCGCTGGGCAGCCGGGTGCGGTGGACCGGGGCGTGCTCGCGGAGGTGCGCGTAGGCGGGGTAGGGGTCGGTGGCGAACTCCCAGCTGAAGAGTTCGGGGACGGGGCCGGGGGCGGGGGTGCTGCTCACTCCCCGACGGTACCCGCGGGGCCGCCCCGGCGGCCCCCCGGGAGCCGGGGCGGTGGTCGGTCCGGCCCGGAGCGGGGCGGGCGGCCCGGAGCGGGAGGTCCGGCCCCGAGCGGGAGGCCCGGCCCGGAGCGGGGCGGGAGGCTCAGCCGGCCGCCCGGCCCTCCGCCGCCCGGATCGCGTCCCGGTAGACCCGGCCCGCCGCCCGCAGCGCCGCCTCCGGGTCCACCCCCTCCGCCTCCGCGCGCGCGGCGAGGGCGAGCAGCTCGTACCCGACGCCCGCGCCGGACGGCAGCGGCACGTCGAGACCGGCCGAGCGCACCCGGGAGGAGAGCTTCGCGGCGAGCGCCAGACCGGGCTGTCCGAGCGGTACGCCGTCGGTGACCGAGTCGCGCTGCTTCTCGACCGCCTTCGTCCGGAGCCAGAGGGCCTTCACCTCGTCCGGGGTCCCGGCGTGCTCGTCGCCGAAGACATGGGGGTGCCGGTGGATCAGCTTCTCCACGATCGTCCCCGCCACATCGTCGATCGAGAACGGCTCGTCCGCGTCGTCCTGGGCGATCCGGGCGTGGAAGACGACCTGGAGGAGGACGTCCCCCAGCTCCTCGCGCAGCTCGTCGCGGTCGCCGTCCTCGATCGCCTCCACCAGCTCGTACGCCTCCTCGATGCCGTACTTCGCCAGCTCGCGGTGGGTCCGGGTGGAGGACCAGGGGCACTCGGCGCGGATACGGTCCATGATCTGGACGAGATCGAGGAGACGGGCGCCGGGGAGGTCGTACGAGCCGGGGAGCAGCTCCAGGTCGGGCATCCGCTCACGGCCCGAGCCGGCGAGGCGGGCCAGGCCGTCGGTGAGCGCCCGGTCGCCCTCGCCGGAGGCGAGCACCACGACGGTGGCGCCGTCCCCGGCGCAGGCGTCCACCAGTTCCCGGGCGGTGGGCGACGCGGTCTCCACCGTGACACCCGCCTCGCGGAGGTAGGGGAGCTGCGGGTGGGCGGCGTCGGCGCAGAGCACCCGGCCCGCCGCGCGCAGCGTCCGCCAGGCCGGCCAGGACAGCAGTCCCGGCGCGACCCGGTGGCTGGCGGTGAGCAGGACGATGCGCCCGGTGGCGGGGTGGTCTGTGGTCACCCCACGAACCTACCTCGGTGGGGAGGGGCCCTACGCTCCCTCGGCGGGCGGTGCGGGCTGCCGGGAGAGCTGGCTGATCCAGGGCGCCTTGTAGTCGCCCAGCTCCAGCTTCTGGTCGCTCCAGCTCCCGAAGCGCGGGTTGACGTCGATGTCGAGCGCCTTGGCCGCGGCGGTGAAGACGGCGTTCAGCCGCTCCTGGCCGTCGGGGGCGGTGGTGGCGCCCAGGGACTGGGCGAGCTTGCCGACGAGGATGTCCCGGCGGACCACGTCGTCGACCTGGTCGGGGGCGACCCCGCGCTGCTGGAGATAGACGGCGGTCAGCTGCTGGTCCCCGCCGGCCTGCTGGGCGAGGGCGGCCCGCCCGTCCGCGACCTCCTTGCGGGTGGCGCTCACCCCCGCGTCGGCGGCGGCGCGCTCGACGACCCGGGCCACGATGAGGTCGTAGAGCTTGGCCCGGCTGAGCTGCCCGCTGTCCTTGATGAGCTGCGCGGACTGCGGCGAACTCCGCTGCGCGGTGCGTACGTCCTTCACCTTCGCCTGGACGGACGACACCTCGATCCGCTCCCCGCCGACCACGGCGGCGGCGCCGGGGTGGGCCTCGTTGCCGCAGGCCGTGAGGAGGGGTGCGGCGGCGAGCAGAGCGGCGGAGACGGTGATCGCGGTGCGACGGCGGCGGTGCAAAGGAGCCTCCCGGCGTGATTGTGCTGCGCTTCACAAGCCTGCGGAGATGATGTTAGGCAGGAGGGAGTGGTGTGGGCCACTACTTCGCGGCCACTGATTCGGCCGTTACCGGCTCCGCCGGGGCTCCCCGCCGCCGCTCCTCCGGCCTGAGCATGATCGTCCGGGAGAGGACGAAGGTGATCGGGATCGCGGCGGCCGAGGCGATCAGCGGGGCGTGGCGGTCGTCGAGGCGCAGGATGTCCACCAGCAGGTAGACGCCCGCCGTGGTGACGGTGAAGTTGGCGGCGTTGGTGAGCGGGAAGAGCAGGAACTTCCGCCAGGTCGGGCGGGTCCGGTAGGTGAAGTACGAGGTCAGGAAGAAGGACCCGACCATGCTCAGCAGAAAGGCGCCCACATGGGCCCACACATAGGGCAGCCGGGTGAGCAGCAGCAGGTACAGGCCGTAGTACGTGCCGGTGTTGACGGCTCCCACAAGGGCGAATCTCAGCAGCTGGCCCCGGACTGTCATGGTTGTGCCCCCGTGCGGATGGTGTGGACGGATCGTGCGTGCGGCGGTCCCCGGCAGCGTGCCACACACGGTGGCGCCGCCGGCCGGTTCACGGGCCGTGGAACCGCTGCTGGTGCTCCAGCCCCCGGCGCACCTCCACGGCGAGCGGATGGTACGGCCCGTAGCCGCGCTCGGCGTCGTACAGCAGCGCCCTGAAGTGCTGCCCGGCCGCCGTGTGGTCGCCGACGGCGAGGAGCAGATTCCCGATCCGCCGGCGGATGTCGAAGGCACGGGCCGGGTCGGTGCCGCCCTCGTGGTGCGGCAGGAGGGCGCGGTACTCGCCGAGCGCGGCGACGGCTTCGCCGAGCTGCTCCAGGCACTGGGCGGCGTCGTAGCGGAACTGGAGGGTCCCCGGGTCGGAGGGACCGGCCTCGGCGGCCCGGTCGTCGGCGAGTCTGCGCAGCTCGGGCAGGGCCCGGCGGTACTGCCCGTCGTCCATCAGCGTGGTCGCGTACTGCTTGCGCAGGATTCTGACGACCGGTGAGTGCTCGCCGTGCTCGGCGGCGGCGGCCGGGAGGATGGAGCCGAGGATGTCCACGGCCTGGGTGATGCCGCCCTCGCCGAGGAGACGCTTCACCTCGTCGACGGCGGCGGCCACATCGAGGCGCGGGGCCGTCGCGGGGGCGGGGGCGTCGGTCCTCGGGGGCGCGGCGCGCTCGGGCCAGGGGGCGAAGGGGCGGAGGAAGGGCCGGGTGGGGTCGAGCGGCCCGCTGGGGGCGCCCCGGCCGGGCAGCAGCGGTTCCAGTGCCGCGTACACCTCCTGGGCGTCACCCGGCCGGTGCTGGGGGTCCTTGGAGAGCAGCCGCAGCACCAGCGCCTCCAGCGCCTCGGGTATCTCGGGCCGCAGCCCGCGCACGGGGAACGGCGGCTCGTGGAGGTGGCGGTGGAGGACCCCGAGGGCGGTGGGCCCGGTGAAGGGCACATCGCCGCTGAGGAGTTCGTGGAGGAGCACGCCGAGGGCGTACAGATCGGTGTACGGGCCGACCGCGCCGCCCATGGCCTGCTCGGGGGCCATGTAGGCGGGGCTGCCGATCGGCGAGCCGGTGTGGGTGAGACGGGTGGTGTCGGTGTCGATGACGGAGGCGACCCCGAGGTCCAGCACGGTGACGGTGCCGTCCGGCTGGACCATCACATTGCGGGGCTTGAGGTCGCGGTGGACGATCGGCACGGCGTGCACGGCGGCGAGCACCCCGCAGAGCTGGGCGGCGACGGATACGGCCCACTGCCAGGGGTAGGGCTCGTGCTCGGCGAGGTGGTCGGCGAGGTCCGCCCCCTCGACGTACTGCATGACGAGATAGAGGTCGTCTCCGGCGGTGCCCGCGTCGTGGACGGTGACCAGGCCCGGGTGGGAGACCTGGGCGGTCACCCGGCACTCGCGGACGAAGCGGAGCCGGATCTCGTCGGCGGTGGTGGCGGCGGCCATCCGGTCGGGGCGCAGCAGCTTGACGGCGACCCGCCGGTCGAGCCGCCGGTCGTACGCCGTCCACACCTGGCCCATGCCGCCCTGCCCGATGACGGTGGACAGCTCGTAGCGGTCCGCGATGACGCGTCCGTTCACCGGCCCCGCTCCTTGCGGAGGTAGTCACTCAGCTCGTCCAGCTCGGCGCGGACCTGTGCGATGCGGGGCTTGTCGGCGGCGGGCGGCTGCTGGGCGACGCCGGGGCGCGGGGACTGCGGGGGCGGGGGCGGGGGCGGGGAGGTGTAGGGGGAGGCGCCGTGCGGGGGCGGCGCGTACGGAGGGTGCGCGGGCGGGGCGGGGCGGTGGGGGCCCTGCGGGACGGCGTGCGGATAGCCGTACCCCGCCGGCGGCTGTGCGGGCGGTCCGTGCGCCGGGGCGGTCATCCCGTAGGGCGGCGGCGGGGGTCCCCAGTGCGGGGCGGGCTGCTGGTAGTGGCGTATCTCGGCGACCAGATAGTGCACGGGCACCCCGAGCATGACCGCCATCAGCACGAGCAGGAAGACGACCTCGATGCCCGTGGCCGTGGCCTCGGCCCCCGACGCCGACTCGGCCGCGCTGAAATCGCCGATCATCACGAAGCAGACGACCACCACGACGAGACAGCCCCAGAAGAGCAGCCAGTCGGAGCGCTGCCGGCGCAGGATCGCGATCCGGAGCATCGGCGCCCAGGAGAGCAGGCCGAGGGTGCCGATCGACATGGCCACGAAGAGCACGCGCAGCGCGATGAGCGCGGCGAGCCCCGCTCGGCTGCCGGGTTGCTGCGGGACATGGCCTGGGCCGTGCATTCCTGCTCCTGAACGCCTGGGGACGAGGCTGCGTGGGGAACGAGCGTATACACCGACACCGTCGCGCTCTCCCGGGTTGTACGGGACCGGTGTTCGTGCGCCATGTCACACGGGCCCCTCGGGACCGGGCGGGGCTCGGGCCGGTACTCCGGGCGGGGCTCGGGCCGGTACTCGGGGCAGGGCTCAGTCGGGGCGTACGGTGCCGTCCGTCAGCCCGTCGTACAGACCGCGCACCAACTGCTCGCCGAGCCGGCCCGCGAGCCGCAGGGTGTCCTCGAAGGCGGCCAGCGCGCGGAAGCGCTCCCCGTAGCGGCGCTGGTCGGCCA
Source organism: Streptomyces sp. NPDC001889 (assembly GCF_053594535.1). NCBI lineage: Bacteria > Bacillati > Actinomycetota > Actinomycetes > Kitasatosporales > Streptomycetaceae > Streptomyces > Streptomyces sp. NPDC001889. The sequence goes on along the minus strand of NZ_JBSFER010000022.1, from coordinate 46,481 downwards.
GGGGCAGCCGGGGCAGCTGGAGCCGGCGCACATCGAGCCGGGTGGCGCTGGAGACATGGCTGCTGGCCTGCCGGGTGTTGGCGGTGCCGCGCAGGAAGCCGGCGAGGAACCAGACATCGAGCGCGGCGGGATCGGGGCGCAGCAGATGGAGGTTGCGCCCGAGGACGGCTCCGGCGGTGGCCTCGTCGACGACCCGGACGACGGAACCGCCGCCGAGGACGGGCACCACCGCGTCGCCGGCCTCGACGCGCACCGGTTCGCCGTCGGCCGGGTCGCCGGTGTCGGCGCGGGTTCCGGAGGGTTCGGTCCCGGTGAGGACATCGTGCTCCGTGAGGACGGCCTCCCGGCCGCCGGGGCCGCCGGGGGCGGGGCCCGGGTGGGTGGTGCCCGCGCGGATCAGCAGGGCTCCGGCGCGGGCCAGTTCGCCGACGGTGGTGGTGGGCCAGGGGGTGCCGGGTCCGGCGGGGAGCGCCGGGGAGGGGGTGAGTTCACCGGTCAGCCGGAGCGTCTCGCCGAGCCGGTCGCGCACCCGCCGCAGTTCGTCGGGGCCGACCCCGGTGTCGGCGGGCGGGACGTGCCGCGCGGGGGCGAGGTCGACATCGTCGTCGAGGAGTTCGATCACCGGTACGGAGCGGCTGATCCCGTCCCGTTCCGCGCGGCCGTCCCCGCCCGGCCGCCCGAAGGCGCCCCAGGCGTCGAGCGCGGCCTCCTGGAGGGCCCGCCAGTCGAGCCGGTCGCGTCCGCCGGCGGCTCCGGTGACCCCGGCGGTGTCCACGAGCAGCAGTTCGGGGGGCGGGGCGAGGCCCGGTTCGGGCCTGCGCAGCACCCAGAGGTGGAGGGGGATGCCGTAGGGCGGCGCGGCGCCCGCCGGGAGGGCGATCACGGCCCGCAGCGCGCCCCGGCGCAGCAGCCCGGCCCGGACGCGCCGGCCGGAGCGGCGGGAGGCGGCGGCGGGCGGCATCAGCAGGACGGCGGTGCCGCCGGGGCGGAGCCGGGCGAGCGCGTGCTGCACCCAGGCCAGCTCGGACTCGGTGCGGGCCGGGAAGCCGTACTCCCAGCGGGGGTCGTAGGCGAGTTCGTCGTGGCCCCAGTTGCGCTCGTTGAAGGGCGGGTGGCAGAGCACGGCGTCGGCGGAGGTGTCGGCGAAGGCGTCGGCGCGCAGGGTGTCGCCGGCGCGGGCGCGGACGGTCGCGTCGGAGTGCAGCGCGAGGCGGAGCGCGGTGAGCGCGGTGAGATCGGCGTCGGCGTCCTGGGCGCACAGGGCCGCGGGCCGGGGGACGGCGAGGAGCAGACCTCCGGCACCGGCGGCCGGGTCGAGGACGGTCGCGCCCTCCCCGGGCACGGCGATGGCGGCCATCAGGGCGGCGGGGCCCGCCGGGGTGAGGGTGTACTGCCGGAGGTTGGCGTCCAGGAAGCGGCCGAGCAGGAACTCGAAGGTCTCGCGGGCGCCGAGACCGGTGGCGAGTTCGACGGCGGAGCGCAGGGCGGCGACACCGGCCGGCGGGGGCCCGGACGCCCCGGGGCCGGCGGCGGGTCCCGGCACGGGGGAGAGCGCCGCGCCGAAGAGTTCCGTACCGGTGGCGCCGAAGCGGGCGGTGAGGAGCGCCTCCAGCGCGGTCGGCAGCAGCTCGGCCATCCGCCGGTCGGTCAGGCCGGTGAGTTCGCCCCAGACGGCCGGGCGCTCCCGTACGAGCAGCAGGACGCAGCCGGTGCGGACGAGCGCGCCCCCGGTGGTGGCCGGGTGGTCGGCGAGCTGCTGCCAGACCCGCTCGCGGAGCGGGACCTCGGCGAGCTTGCCCTGCTCGCGCAGCCACCGCTCGATCTCGGCGAGGGCGAAGGAGGGGCTGGTCTCGGTGCCTCCGACGGGCTTGGGGAAGTCGGGGTGGCGGCGCCGCCAGTTGCTGACCGCGGCCCGTCCGACACCGGCCAGCCGGGCGATTCCGGCCGCGGTGACCTCGCTTGCGTTCTCCGGCACCTGCGCCGCCTCTCTGCCCCTGTGCTGTGGCGCCGATCATAACCGCCCACAGAAGATTTCCCACTTCACAGCGTTGCCGGACTTGAATCACGAGAGTGATGTTGACTCGGTTCACAGCCTCTGGTCTTATTGGCCCGTCACCACGGGGGGCTCCCCATTGGCCCCAGTTCACAGCCATGTCCGGGAGGACGCGCTCATGTCCCACTCCACCCACCAGCCCCAGGACCCGCGGCCGGAGCCCCACGGCCAGTACCCGCAGCAGCAGGGGCAGTACCCGCAGCAGCACGGACACCCGTCGCACCGGCCGGTCCGGAACGGCCTCGGCACGGCCGCGCTGGTGCTGGGCGTCCTCGGTGTGATCACCGGTCCGATCCCGCTGATCTTCTGGCTGGGCGGCACCTTCGGTCTGCTCGCCCTGATCATGGGGCTGGTCGGCCGGGGCCGGGCCAAGCGCGGCGAGGCGACCAACAAGGGGGTGACCACCGTCGGCGCCGTGCTCGGTCTGCTGGCGATGGGGGCCTCGATCGTCGGCGCGGTCCTCACCTTCCAGGCCGTGGACGACGCGGTCGACGAGGTCAACAGATCCGCGTCGGCGAGCAAGGAGCCCGCGCCGGAGTCCGGGTCCGACGGCTCCGACACGTCCGACGGCTCCAACAGCTCCGACAGCTCCGACAACTCCGGCACGGACAAGGGCAAGAAGAAGGGCAAGGGCAAGGCGAAGGGGGCGAGCGGTGGCTCCGGCTCCGGGTCGGAGGCGCTGACGGCCGGGGAGACGGCCGCCTACCGCAATGGTGTGAAGGTCACGGTCTCCGCCCCCAAGCCCTTCTCGCCCAGCGAGTTCGCGGCCGGCCACACCGCGGGGAACAAGGCCCACCGGGTGACGGTGACCATCGAGAACACCGGCAGCGAGAAGTTCGAGCCCACTCTCGTGCTCACCGAGGCCCGCGCCGGGGAGGACGGGGTCGCGGCGGAGCAGGTCTTCGACGAGGGCATCGGTACCGGCTTCAGCGGCACGCTGCTGCCGGGGAAGAAGTCCACGGTCTCGCATGTCTTCTCCGCTCCGGCCAGTGCGAAGATCCTTAGCGTCGAGGTCACCCCCGGCCTCCTCCTCGACGCGTCGGTGTGGGAGCTGACGGTCTGACCCGGCGTACACACCCCGTACGAGCACCCCGGAGCCACCGATGCCCCTCCCCTCCCGCCCCACCGGCCGTCCTCTGGCCGTCGCCGCCGTCGCCCTCGCCACCGCCCTGAGCGCGGCGGGGTGCGGCGCCGGCCCGGCCGGGACCGCCGGGCCGGCGCCGGGCACCGGCGCGAAGGCCGCGGAGAAGTCCGGGGCGCGGGCCCCGGAGACGGCGGAGGAGAAGGCGCCCGCCGCGCAGAGGACTCCCGCTCCGGCGGGCGGCACCGAGGCGGAGTGGGTGGACCGCTTCCTGGCGAGCGTCGAGGGCACCCGGAAGGCCCACTCGGTGACGGTCGACGCGGCGATGCGCGGGGGCGGGGGCGGGGGCGGGCGGAAGGCCACCGTCCGGATGAGTTCCAACCGGGACAAGGAGTGCCGGACCACCTCCTCCTTCGGTGGCCCGGGCACCGTCGAGGTCCTCAGGACCCGCGACGGCTCCGTCTATCTGCGGCTCAACGAGGCGCGTCTGCGGGAGCTGGGCGAGGCCGACCCCGAGCGGCTGGCCTCGCACATCAGGACCTTCGCGGGCCGGTGGATGGCGGGGGACCCGGCATCCGCGGAGATCCAGCAGGGGCTGCGGCTCTGTGACTTCCGGGAGCTGGTCCTGGCGAGCGTGCCGACCCGGGACCAGACCGAGGGCATCGCGGCGAAGGCCGCGAGGACCACGGTGAACGGCCGCGCGGCACTGCGGATCACCACGGCGAAGGACGGGATCGGCATCAGCGTCGACTTCGCCGCCGAGGGGAGGCCCGTTCTGCTCCGCATGGAACAGAAGGGCGGCGATGGCCCGTTCGTCATGGTCTTCTCCGGCTACGGAGAGCCGGTCCGCGCCGCGAAGCCCCCGGCGGAGTCCATCGTCACCAGGGAAGCGGCGCGCCGCGCCCTCGGCCGCTGAATCCCCTACCGGCACTGCGCGAGCATCGCCCGCTTGTCGGCGGCCGTCACCGGCATGTCGTACGCGACGGCGACCTGGGAGATCCGCACCGCGTAGGAGCAGCGGACGCTCCGGTCCGGCGGCAGCCAGGACGCGGGGCCCGCGTCCCCCTTGGCGCTGTTGGACGGCCCGTCCACCGGAAGCAGATTCAGCGGGTCGTTGGCGATGCGCCGGCGCTTCTCGGCGGTCCACCGGGCCGCCCCCATCTGCCAGCTGTACGAGAGAGGAACGACATGGTCTATCTGAACAGCGGACGCATCGGCCTTCCGCCAGTCGACGGAGGTCCCGGTGTAGGGATCGTCCAGGGTGAGCGCGATGACCACGCAGTCGGAGCCGGAACGATACTTCAGCCGCTTGCCGTCGCGGGCGAGCAGATCGTTGCGGGTGTCGCAGCCGTTGCGCGCGAGCGGCACACCGTCGGCGGTGTCCATCCAGGCGTAGCCGAACTCGTCCCGTGCGTAACCCGTCCTCGGGCCCCGGCCCTTGGTCGCGACCCGGTCGATCAGCCGGCGCGCTGCGGCCCGGTCCTCGTCCGAGGTGAGCGGGGCGAGCCCCGGGCGGGTGCCGTCCGGGTTGGCGAGCGGGCTCGTGCCGGAGGAGGAGCCCGAAGAGGCGCGGGGAGAGGAGGGGCCGGAGGGGCCGGGGCTCTCGCAGCCCGTGAGCACGACCGCCGCGCTCAGGGCCGCCACGCATCCGACGACGACGAGGGGTCCTGGGACCCGGGGTTCGCTCACAGGCGCAGCCTACTGACCGCGCGCGCGCCCGGGGGCCGGGCCGGCCGCACAGCGCGCTGAACCGCCCGGGGAGGGCCCCGGGAGGGGGCCGGCCCCGGGAAGCGGACCGGGCCCCGGCGCGGAGGCGGGGGGGTCAGGACCCCAGGATCGTGGTGAGGAACTCCCCGGTCCATCCCAGCAGTTCCCGTCCCACCACCGGCTTCCCGCCGATCTTCCCGGTCGTGGGGCGCGGGACCAGCACCTGCTTCGCCCCCGGCTTGATGACGGTCCGGGGGTGGAGCCGCTTGAGCCGCAGCTCCTGCGACTCGCGCAGCTCGACCGGCGCGAAGCGGATGTTGCCGCCCTGGAGGACGATCTCCGCGACCCCGCAGGCCCGCGCCAGCATCCGCAGCCCCGCCACCAGCAGCAGATTCTCCACCGGCTCGGGCAGCTTGCCGTAGCGGTCGGTCAGCTCGTCGCGCACCGCCCTGATGTCCTCCTCCGTGGTGGCGGAGGCGATGGCGCGGTACGCCTGGAGGCGCAGCCGCTCACCGGGGGCGTAGTCGTGCGGGACGTGCGCGTCCACCGGCAGCTCGATCTTCACCTCCAGCGGGGGCTCCTCCTCCACCCCGCCCGCCAGGGAGGCGCGGTAGTCGGCGACGGCCTCCCCCACCATGCGTACGTACAGATCGAAGCCGACCCCGGCGATATGGCCGGACTGCTCGCCGCCGAGGAGGTTGCCGGCCCCCCGGATCTCCAGGTCCTTCATCGCCACATACATGCCGGCGCCCATCTCGGTGTGCTGGGCGATGGTCGCGAGCCGCTCGTGCGCGGTCTCGGTGAGGGGCTTCTCCGGCGGGTAGAGGAAGTAGGCGTAACCCCGGTCCCGGCCCCGGCCCACCCGGCCGCGCAGCTGGTGGAGCTGCGAGAGGCCGAAGTTGTCGCCGCGCTCGACGATCAGGGTGTTGGCGTTGGAGATGTCGATGCCCGACTCCACGATCGTCGTGGAGACCAGGACGTCGAACTTCTTCTCCCAGAAGTCCACCACAACCTGTTCGAGCGCCGACTCCGACATCTGGCCGTGCGCGATGGCGATCCGCGCCTCGGGGACGATGCCGCGCAGCCGGGCCGCCGTCCGGTCGATGGACTCGACCCGGTTGTGGATGTAGAAGACCTGGCCCTCGCGGAGGAGTTCCCGGCGGACGGCCGCGCCGATCTGCTTCTCCTCGTACGGTCCGACGAAGGTGAGGACCGGGTGGCGCTCCTCCGGCGGGGTGGTGATGGTCGACATCTCGCGGATACCGGTCACCGCCATCTCCAGCGTCCGGGGGATGGGGGTGGCGGACATGGTCAGGACGTCGACATTGGCGCGCAGCTTCTTCAGCTGCTCCTTGTGCTCGACGCCGAACCGCTGCTCCTCGTCGACGATGACCAGGCCGAGGTCCTTGAACTTGGTCTCGGAGGAGAAGAGGCGGTGGGTGCCGATGACGATGTCGACGGCGCCGTCCCGCAGGCCCTCCAGGGTGGCCTTGGAGTCGGTCTCGGACTGGAACCGGGAGAGCGCGCGCACCTTCACCGGGAACTGGGAGTACCGCTCGGAGAAAGTGCCGAAGTGCTGCTGGACCAGGAGGGTGGTGGGGACGAGGACCGCGACCTGCTTGCCGTCCTGGACGGCCTTGAAGGCGGCGCGGACCGCGATCTCGGTCTTGCCGTAGCCCACGTCGCCGCAGATCAGACGGTCCATGGGGACGGTCTTCTCCATGTCCTCCTTGACCTCGGCGATGGTGGAGAGCTGGTCGGGCGTCTCCGCGTACGGGAAGGCGTCCTCCAGCTCCCGCTGCCAGGGGGTGTCGGGGCCGAAGGCGTGGCCGGGGGCCGCCATCCGGGCGGAGTAGAGCTTGATCAGGTCGGCGGCGATCTCCTTGACGGCCTTCTTGGCGCGCGCCTTGGTCCTGGTCCAGTCGGCGCCGCCGAGCCGGTGCAGGGTGGGGGCCTCGCCGCCCACGTACTTGGTGATCTGCTCCAGCTGGTCGGTGGGGATGTAGAGCCGGTCGCCGGGCTGGCCGCGCTTGGCCGGGGCGTACTCCACGACGAGGTACTCACGGGTCGCGCCCTGGACCGTGCGCTGCACCATCTCGATGTAGCGACCCACGCCGTGCTGCTCGTGGACGATGTAGTCGCCGGTCTCCAGGGTGAGCGGGTCGATGGTCTTGCGGCGGCGGGTGGGCATCCGCCGGCCGTCCTTGCCGGCCGCCTTCTGGCCGGAGAGATCGGTCTCGGTGAGGACGGCGAGCCGCAGGCCCGGGGCGATGAAGCCGAAGTCGATGGAGCCGGTGGCGACCTGGACGACGGCGGGCTCGATCTCGCCCAGCCGGGGTTCGAGCCGGGCGGGCACACCCTCGCCGCCGAGGACCTCGACGGTGCGGGCGGCCGGGCCGTGGGCCTCGGTGACGAAGACGGTGCGCCAGCCGTCGGCCAGCCAGCCCTTGGTGTCGGCGAGCGCGCGGGCGGTGTCGCCCCGGTAGGACTCGGGGGCGTGCATACCGAGCTTGAGGGTGTCGTCCGACAGCTCCTCGTCGGCGGCGAAGGGGGAGATGGACCACCACATCATGCCGAGGTCGCGGGCGTGGTCGCGGACGTCGGCGATGCCCCGGAGGGAGGCCGCGCCGACATCGATCGGGGCCTCGCCGCCACCGGCGGTCGCCGCCCAGGAGGCGTGCAGGAACTCCTGGCTGGTGGCGACCAGGTCGGCGGCCCGGGTGCGGACCCGCTCGGGGTCGCAGACCACGGCCATCGAGCCCTCGGGGAGCACGTCGAGCAGCAGCTCCATCTCGTCGACCAGGACCGGGGCGAGGGACTCCATGCCCTCGACCGCGATGCCCTCGGCGATCTTGCCGAGGAGTTCGCCCAGCTCGGGGTGGGCCTCGGCGAGGGCGGCGGCGCGGCGGCGGACCTCGTCGGTGAGGAGCAGCTCACGGCAGGGCGGGGCCCACAGTCCGTGTTCGGCGACCTCCAGGGAGCGCTGGTCGGCGATCTTGAAGTAGCGGATCTCCTCGATGTCGTCGCCCCAGAACTCCACCCGGAGGGGGTGCTCCTCGGTGGCGGGGAAGACATCGAGGATGCCGCCGCGGACGGCGAACTCGCCGCGCTTCTCGACCAGCTCGACCCGGGAGTAGGCGGCGGCGGCGAGGGCGTCGACGACCTCGTTCAGATCGGCCTGCCGGCCGGTGCGCAGGGCCACGGGCTCCAGCTCGCCGAGCCCCTTGACCTGGGGCTGGAGCACCGAGCGGATCGGTGCGACGACCACCTGGACGGGGCCTGCGGCGGGGTCGTCCGGGGAGGGGTGCGCGAGGCGGCGCAGCACGGCGAGACGGCGGCCGACGGTGTCGGAGCGGGGGGAGAGGCGCTCGTGCGGGAGGGTCTCCCAGGAGGGGTACTCGACGATGCCCTCCTCGGGGAGGAGGGAGCGCAGCGCCGCCGCCAGGTCCTCGGCCTCGCGGCCGGTCGCGGTGACCGCGAGCACGGGGCGGGCGCTGTCGCGGGCGAGCGCGGCGACGGCGAAGGGGCGGGCGGCGGGGGGGCCGACCAGGTCGACGTGCATCCGGGTGCCGCTGCGGGCGGTGTGGACCGCTTCGGTGAGCGCGGGGTCATGGGAGACGGCGTCGAGCAGACCGTGCAGGCTCATGAAAGGGGTTCCCTCCCGGGAAGGCAGTGCTGGGCAACGCGGAGGGCCCGGCACGTCCACCGTGCCGGGCCCTCCACCCTACGCCCGCCCCCGTCCCCCCACTCCCCGAGCCAACCCACCCGGCCGGCACCGGCCGGCCCGTCCCGCGCTTGAGGACAGCCCCCGGGCCACAGGACCCCGCACCAACCCGGCCCGTCCGGGGGCACCTCCCAGACAGGAGACCCGCACAAACCCAGCCCGTCCGGCGATCGAGGACGGACCCCGGGCCACGGGACCCCGCACAAACCCAGCCCGTCCGGCGATTGAGGACGGACCCCGGGCCACGGGACCCCGCACGGTGCGGGCCACGGTCGGGGGCCAGCCCCCGAACCCCCGCGCCTCAAACGCCGGCGAGGCTGGATTTCGTGCCTCAGCTCGCCAGCGAGGCCGAGGTGGTGCGGCTCGACCACCGGAAGGGCCGGGAGGTGGTGCGGCTCGACCACCGGAAGGGCCGAGGTGATGCGGCTCAACCACCGGAAGACCTGGATTTCGGGCCTCGGCCCAACCCTCAGAGCGGCTGACCGTGGCGCGGGGCCCAGGGGCTCCCGGGGCGTGGCTCTCCGCAGCCGGAGGCGTCACTCCGTGGCGATGGCGTTCAGGACATTCATGCGGCCCGCCCGAAACGCCGGCACCAGCGCGGCGAAGAGCCCCACAAACGCCGCCCCCACGAACACCCCCCCAATCGTCCCCCAGGGAATCTCCAGAATCCCCATCCCCTCCAGCGCCAGCAGCTTCTGCGCCGCCACCCCCCACCCCATCCCCAGCCCGAGCCCCAGCACCGCCCCGAAGAGGGCGATCACCACCGACTCCAGCCGGATCATGCGCCGCAGCTGCCGCCGCGACAGACCGATCGCCCGCATCAGACCGATCTCCCTCGTCCGCTCCACCACCGACAGCGCCAGCGTGTTCACCACACCGAGGATCGCGACGATGATCGCGAGCGCCAGCAGGCCGTAGACGATGTTCAGAATCTGGTCGACCTGGCTCTTCAGCTCGTCCTTGTAGTCGGTCTGGTCGCGCACCTTGTACTGCGGGTAGTCCGCGAGCGACGCCTTGAGCGCGGCCTGGGCCTTCTTCGCCTGGCCCTTCTCCGCCGTGGCGAGCAGCATCTGGTTCTGCGGCATCCGGTCGGCCGGCAGATACCGCGCCACCGTCTCGATCGCGAGGTACTTGGCGCCCTGGTCCAGCGAGACATCGTCCGAGGTGATCGCCGCGACCCTCAGCTTCGCCGTGCGTCCCCCGTCGAAGGCGACGGTGAGGGTGTCACCGACCCGGACCCCGTGCTTCCCGGCGTACTCGTCGCCGACCGAGATCGCGTCCTTCGCGTACGCGTCGGACTGCTCGCCCTCGACCATCTCGCGGCGCAGATCCCTCGCGTACGTCGGATCGGTGGCGATGAGGGTCTCCGTCGCGGACTTCCCGTCGGGCCCGGTGACCTTCGCCTCGACCGGCTTGTACTCGGAGATGTGCGCGATGCCCTCGGCCTTCTCCATGGCCCGGTGGGCCTGCGGGACGACCGGCTGCCCGGTCCCGGTCTGGATGATGAAGTCGGCGCCGACGCTCCGGTCCAGCTCGTCGGTGGCCGAGGCGACCATCGAGGAGCCGACCACCGACAGACAGGCCACCAGGGCGAGCCCGATCATCAGGGCCGCGGCGGTCGCTCCGGTGCGGCGCGGGTTGCGCAGCGCGTTCCGCTCGGCCATCCGTCCGACGGGGCCGAAGAGCCGCAGCACCAGCGCGCCGATCACCTTGACCACCACACCCGCGAGCAGCGGGCCGATGACGATGAAGCCGAGCAGGGTGAGCAGCACACCGGCGCCGAGGAGCAGCGAGCCGTCGGCGGCCTTCTCCGCCTGGGCGGTGCCCAGCAGGGCGGCGCCGCCCGCACCGGTCAGCAGCAGCCCGAGCCCGGCCCGTATCCAGCCGGACTTCCCGTCGGCGGGGGTCCCGGCGTCGCGCAGGGCCGCCATCGGGGAGACCTTCCCGGCCCGGCGGGCCGGGACGTAGGCGGCGACGACGGTCACGATCACACCGAGCGCCAGTCCGATCGCGGGGACCGTCCACGCGACCGTCAGATCGTCGGTGGACAGCTTCATGCCCATGGAGCCCATCAGCTCCATCAGCCCCACGGCCAGCCCGACTCCGGCGGCGACTCCGGCGATGGAGCCGACGATGCCGAGGAAAAGCGCCTCCACCAGGACGGAACGGTTGACCTGGCTGCGGCTGGAGCCGATGGCCCGCATCAGACCGATCTCACGGGTGCGCTGGGCCACCAGCATCGAGAAGGTGTTGACGATGAGGAAGATGCCGACGAGGAAGGCGATCCCGGCGAAGCCGAGCATCGCGTACTTCATCACATTGAGGAACTCCCCGACCTCCTTCCGGCCCTCGTCGGTCGCCTCGGCGGCCGTGCTGACCTTGTACGAGGTGCCCAGCGCCGCGACGACGTTCTTCTTGACCCGCTCGTCGCTGACCCCGTCCGCCGCGGTGACGGAGAGATAGCTGTAGCGGCCCTCCGCGCCGAGCAGCTGGCGCTGCGCGGTGGCGGACTCCAGGTAGACCAGGGCCGCGCCGGGGTTGCTGACCTTGAAGGAGGCGATGCCCGAGATGGTGGTCCTCAGGTCTCCGGTGACGGCGATGACCCGGAGTTCGTCGCCGACCGCGAGCCCGTGCTTCTTCGCGGTGTCGGCGTCGACCATGGACTCGTCGGGCGCCCGGGGCGCCCGGCCCGAGGTGACCTCCATCGACCGGAGGTCGTTCCTGGTCCAGTCGCCGGCGATGGTCGGGGCTCCGCCGCCGGCGCCCACGTCCTTGTTGTCGCCGTTGACGACCGTGACGCTCATGCTGTTGACGGCGCCCTCGGCGAACTCGACCCCCTCGGTGGCCTTGACCTTCGCCAGGGCGGAGGCGGGCAGGGACTCCGGCCTGCCGGTCTGCGACCCCTCGTCGTCCCCGTCCTCCAGGGGCTTGACGCTGACATCGCTGGCGGTGACGGCGAAGAGCTTGTCGAAGGTGGTGTTCATGGTGTCGGTGAAGACGAGGGTCCCCGACACGAAGGCCACGGACAGCAGCACCGCCACCGCCGAGAGGGCCATTCTTCCCTTGTGCGCGAAGAAGTTGCGCAGGGACGTCTTGAATACGGTCACGAGGTACGCCCCCGGGCGTCGAAGTCCTTCATGCGGTCGAGAACGGCCTCGGCGGTCGGGCGGAACATCTCGTCCACGATCCGGCCGTCGGCGAGGTAGAGCACCCGGTCCGCGTAGGAGGCGGCGACCGGGTCGTGGGTGACCATGACGATGGTCTGGCCCAGTTCGTCCACCGAGCGGCGGAGGAAGCCGAGGACCTCGGCGCCGGCCCGGGAGTCCAGGTTCCCGGTGGGCTCGTCACCGAAGATGATCTCGGGCTGGGCGGCGAGCGCGCGGGCGACGGCCACGCGCTGCTGCTGGCCGCCGGAGAGCTGGGTGGGGCGGTGCTTGAGCCGCTCGGAGAGGCCCACCGTCGACACCACCCGGTTCAGCCAGGCCGCGTCGGGCCTGCGGCCGGCTATGTCCATGGGGAGGGTGATGTTCTCCAGGGCGTTGAGCGTCGGCAGCAGGTTGAACGCCTGGAAGATGAAGCCGACCCGGTCCCTGCGGAGCTGGGTGAGCTTCTTGTCCTTGAGGCCGGTGATCTCGGTGTCGTCCAGATAGATCTGGCCGGAGGTGACGGTGTCGAGGCCGGCCAGGCAGTGCATCAGGGTGGACTTGCCGGAGCCGGACGGGCCCATGATGGCGGTGAACCGGCCCCGGCTGATGTCGACATCGACATGGTCGAGCGCGACCACCCGGGTCTCCCCCGCGCCGTACGCCTTGACGACCTGACGTCCGCGTGCGGCGACGGCCGTACGCCCTCCGGTGTCCCCGTGCTGGGGGGTGGTCACAGCCGTTGTCACTGTATGTCTCCTATGTCGAGGGTTTCCGGGTGTCGCCGCGTACGCATCGAGTCTGTCGATGGAGGGGGGCGGGCGCACTGGTGCTCAGCGCACTCCTGGCCCTGGGGTTTCCCCCACCCCGCCCCCCTGTTTGCCGCGGCGTCCGTCCCCCGTGCCGCGTAGGAACAACGTAAGGAATCCGACCCCCGCGGCACGTCGTCCCTCCGGACGAACGGGCCCCGGCCCTTCGTAGGGAGTAGCCCCTAGGGGGCGTCCGCCCCCGGTGGGAGCGGGAATCCGCCCTGTGCGCCCTGCCGTTGGGCCGAGAGCGGGTGAGAAGGTGTCCCGGGGAAACCAGTTGCAGGATGAAAGGGTTCGCCGTGGGGGAGAACGCCAGACTGTCCGCTCCGGGGTCGGCGGCGCCGGAGACCGGTACGGAGGACGGGAGGCGCGGGGCGGTGGTGGCCGCGCTGATGACCGGGACCGCGCTGGCCGCGCTCGACGGGACGATCGTGTCCACCGCCGTCCCGCAGATCGTGGGCGACCTCGGCGGGTTCTCCGTCTTCTCCTGGCTCTTCTCCGGCTATCTGCTGGCCGTGACCGTGACCCTGCCGGTGTACGGGAAGTTCTCCGACACCCTCGGCCGCAAACCGGTCCTGATCGCCGGGATCGTTCTCTTCCTCATCGGCTCGCTGCTGTCCGCGCTCGCCTGGAACATGGCGTCGCTGATCGCCTTCCGGATCGTCCAGGGGCTGGGCGGCGGGGCGCTCCAGGGCACGGTGCAGACCATCGCCGCGGATCTGTACCCGCTCAAGGAGCGCCCGAGAATACAGGCCAGGCTCTCCACGGTGTGGGCGGTGTCGGCGGTGGCGGGGCCCGCGGTCGGCGGGCTGCTGGCGACCTGGGCCGACTGGCGGTGGATCTTTCTGATCAACCTTCCGGTGGGGGCGGTGGCGCTCTGGCTGATCGTCCGTCATCTGCGGGAGCCGGTACGGACGGGGGCGGCGCCGTCCGGGGGCGCGGCGCTCCGGTCCCGTATCGACTGGGCCGGCGCGCTGGCCGTCTTCGGGGCGGGGGCGGCCCTGCTCACGGGGCTGGTGCAGGGCGGTGTGGCCTGGCCCTGGTTCTCGGCGCCCTCGCTGGCGCTCTTCGGCGCCGGGGCGGTGCTGGTCGCGGTCACCGTCGTGGTGGAGCGGCGGGCCGCCGAGCCGATACTGCCCGGGTGGGTGTGGCGGCGGCGCACCATCGCCGCGGCGAATCTGGCGCTCGGCGCGCTGGGGCTGCTGATGATCGCGCCGATGGTGTTCCTGCCGACGTACGCGCAGTCCGTGCTGGGGCTCGGTCCGACAGCGGCGGGGTTCGTGCTCTCGGTGATGACCATCAGCTGGCCGATCAGCGCGGCGCTGTCCAGCCGGCTCTACAACCGCATCGGCTTCCGCGACACCGCCGCGATCGGGATGGGGCTCGCGGCGCTGACGCTGGCGGTGTTCCCGCTGCTGCCCTACCCGGGGTCCGCCTGGCAGCCCGCGCTGCTCATGCTGGTGCTGGGGGCGGCGCTGGGGCTGTTCCAGCTGCCGCTGATCGTGGGGGTGCAGGCGGGGGTGGGGTGGTCGGAGCGGGGGACGGCGACGGGGTCGATCCTCTTCTACCGCCAGATCGGGCAGAGCGTGGGGGCGGCGCTGTTCGGGGCGGTGGCGAACGCGGTGCTGGCGGGGAGGCTGGGCGGGGCGGGGGATCTGGACGCGGTGGGGAGGGGGCTGGAGGGGGAAGGGGTGCGGAGGGCGGTGGACGCGGCGGTGGATCATGTGTATGCCGGGGCGGCCGGGGCGGCGGTGCTGGCCCTCCTGGTCCTCCTCCTCTGGGCCCCCCGCCACTTCCCGCTCCTGGAGGACCCACCCCACCCCAAGGCCGCCCCACCCGGCACCTGAGAACGCCCCCCGGGCCACGGGCAACCCCTCACCACCCCAGCCCGTCCGGCGATTGAGGACGGACCCCGGGCCACAGGGAACCCGCAACCAGCGGGGCGGGCGGGCCCCTTGTGCCCGCCTCCCCGGAGGGGGCTACCCGTCGGCGGGGGCGCGGCCCGTGAGCGTCGCCAGGCTGTTGCGGATATGCGCCATGTGCGCGTTCATCTCATCGCGCACCTCCTCCGTCTCCCGCAACACCCTCTCCGTCTCCCGCCCCACCCTCTCCTCCCGCACCCTCGCCCGCCCCAACAACTCCCCCGCCCGCGCCTCCGCGTCCTCCTGCCCGTGGCGCGCCTGCTCCTCCGTCTCGGCGAGAGCCCGCTCCGCGTCCGCGAGGGCCGCCTCCGCGAAGGCGGTCAGCTCGGCGTGGCGGGCGTCCAGCTCCGCCTGCCGGGCCTCCAGCTCGCGCCCCTCCGCCGCCCACCGCTCCGCCTGCTCCGACTCCAGCCCGGCGAGCAGATCCTCCGCCCGCCGCCGGGTCTCCTGCCAGCCGGCGAGCACCTCCGCGCGCACCTGCTTCGCCTCGGCCCGCGCCTGGCCGATAATCTCCGCCGCCTCGGCCCCGGCCGCCCCCAGAACCTCCCCGGCGTACTCCTCCGCGGCCGAGCGCGCCCCGTCCGCCGCCGCGGCGGCCTCCTCCGCCGTGCGCAGCCCGTCGGCCCTCGCCTCGTCCAGCGCGGCCCGGGCGTCCGCGCGCCCCGTCGCCCGTACCGCCCCGGCCTCCTCCTCGGTGAGCGCCAGCAGCTCCCTGGCCCCGTCGCCCAGCGCCTCGTACCCCTGAGGGCTCAGACCGGCGACGACCTCGCGCAACCGGGCGGCCTCGGCCTCCATCCCCTTGGCGAGCACGGTCAGCCGGGCCGCCCGCTCCCAGGCGTCGTCGCGGTCCTGGGAGAGAGCGGAGACATGCGCGTCCGCCGTCTCCATGCGGTAGCCGCGGCGCACAACGGCGAAGCCATGAGGCGATACCGATGCTGCACTCATCCTTCGAGCCCCTTCCAGATCCCCAACGACGCATTACGCGATTGTGCTCATATCCTTCCGGATACAAGACAAACGCTCATAACGCGACACTGTGTCATCAGGCGAAAGAGGACGGAACCGGAACCGCCGAGGGGCGCCCGGCCCACGCGCGGTGGTCCGGACGCCCCTCGGCGCGCGCGGTGACGGCACGGGCTACAGCAGCCCGTCCCACATCTGCTCCAGCAGCACCGACCACCAGTTGTCGGGCGCCGCCGGCGCTGCCGGGTCCAGCGCCGCGAGCTGCGCCTGGAAGTCGACCGTCCAGCGCCCCGCCTGCTCCGGATTGAGGCCGTAGCGGAACCGCCACATCCGGCCGAGGAGCGCCATACAGCGGACGAACTCCGGGAGCCCGCTGTTCACGAACTGCGGCGCCGTGGGCTGCCCGCCCGGGCCCGCCGCCTCCACCGGCACCGCGACGATGTGCGCGGTGCCGTACTGGACACAGATCGCCCGGCCGAAGTCGTTCCCCACGACCAGGTACGAGCCCGCGTCCACGGCGGCCTGCACCTGGCGCTGGGCCGCCAGCTCCGCCAGGGTCGGTACGACCGGGTGGGCCGGCTGTGCCCAGAAGAAGGGGTTGAAGTCGGCCGGCAGCCCCGCCCACACCAGGGTCGCCGCCACGGTCTCCGGCACCCCCTGGCGCGAGACGGCCCGCTGGTCGAACCGGCAGACCGCCTGCGGCCCGAACGCCGAGACCAGCTCCTGCGCCACCGCCTGCGGCGGAACCGGTGGGGCCTGCTGCACCTGCGGCAGCGGCGCCCGCACCGGCGCCGGCCGCGCCGGGCCGTCCGCCACCTGGTGCAGCTCGCCCTGGTGGGTGAGGAGTTGGCGCATGCCCTGCTGCCGGCTCACATGGTCCGTGCCGTAGGGGGCGATGCTGGTGATACGGGCCTGGGGCCAGGTCTCGGCGATCATGCGGGCGCAGTAGCCGCCGGGGAGCAGACAGGACTCCAGCTCGGTGTGGAGCTCCAGCACCTGCTGCGGCGGCACGTTCAGGGCCCGCAGCTCGTGCAGCATCTGCCACTCGGGGTGCGGGGTGCCGGGCGCGGAACGCCGGATGAGCCGGGCCTCCGAGCCGTCGGGGGCGCGGTAGCGCAGCACGGCCTGGTAGCCGGGCCCGACGGTCGGCACTCCGGTGGAGTGGTACGCGGGGGGTACGGCCCCGGGGAGGGGTCCGGGCGGCTGCGGCACTCCCGGTCCCTGCGGGCCCAGCCTGCCGGGATCGGACAGCACCGTCGCGGCCTGGTGAACCCCCCCGGGACCACCGGGAGCGGCGGGAGCGGCGGGGGGTGCCGCCGGGGGCGGCGGGCCGGGGACCTGGGGGCTGAGCTGGGTCGGCAGGTACCCGGCGGCCGGGGTTCCGGGGGTTCCGGGGGTTCCGGGGGCCGGGGGCGGCGGTCCCGGCGGCGGCGGGGTCGACGGACCGCCGCCGCGCGGGGTGCGCCGCGGCGCGGGTCCGGCGCCTCTGCCGGTGGCGGCGTCCGCGAGGTCGGCCGCTCCCCCGGAACCGGTCCCGGGGGCCGTCCCGGGGACGGTCGCCTTCAGGGTCGGGCGGACGGCGGTGGGCGGGAGGCTGCTGCCGCCGTCCATCAGCGCGGTGGGCGCGTCCGCGTCCGGGCTGTCGCCGTCACCGGCGCCGTCGCCGTCACTGGCGCTGCCGCCCCGGCCGGAGACCGGTGAGGTGTAGACGGTGTCGGGGAGCGGGACGGAGGCGTCGTCCGCGCTCTCGGCGCTGGTGTCGGTCCAGGGTGTGCCCCCGCCCGACGATCCGGACCCGTTCCCGTTCCCGGTTCCGGTTCCGGTTCCGGCTCCGGTTCCGGCTCCGCCGGGAACCCCGGGGGCCGGGGTCGCACCGGAGGCGCCCGGGAGGCCCGGCCCGGCGGAGACCCCGGGCGGGGAAGGAGGCGCACCGGGGGCCGGCGGGGTCGCGGGCGCACCGGATATGCCCGGCCCGGTGGAGGGTCCGGGCGGCGGAGGCGTGCCGGGAGCGGCGGGCGCACCGGGCGGCGCGGGCGGCAGCCCCGCGCCCGGCGGGCCGCCGATCGACGGCGGGCCCGGGGGCGGCGGCGGGGCCGCCCCACCGGGCGCGCCCGGAGCGGGGAGTCCGGCGCCGAGGGAGCCGGGGGCTCCCGCGCCGGGCGAGCCGCCGGGCGGGGTCGGGGACGCCTCCGCGGCGAGCGGCCCCCCGCCCGCCTGGGAGGCGTTGGGCAGGGCGGCCGGATCGCGCGGGGCCGGCGGGGCGACCGGCCAGTCGTCGTCCGGCCTGTCCGGCCTGTCCGGAGCAGCGGAAACAGCGGAACCAGCGGGCGCGGCAGGAGTGGCGGCGGGCGTCTCCGGCTCCCCCAGCCGGTCGGCCGCCTCCTGGAGCCACTCCGGCGGGGTGAGCAGGAAGGAGGTCTGGTTCAGATCGATCCGCCGCTGCGCCGGGCCCGGGGCGGACTCGGCCGGGACGGCGGGCGCGCCGTACTCCTCCTCGTACCGCCTGATCACCTCGCCCACCGGCAGCCCGGGCCACAGGGTGGCCTCCCCGCTGTCGCGGGCGATCACCAGCCGCAGCTGTCCGCCGTCCGAGCGCACCCCGCCCTCGCGGTCCTCCGCCCAGAGGACGAAGCCGAGGCCGAACTCCCGCACCCGCACCTCCCGGTGCTGGTAGGGCGGCACATCGCCGTTGACCCACTCTTCCGCGCGCTCCTGCGCCTGTGCGAACGTCACCATCGGAGCGTCACTCCCCGTCCGGGAGGGGCACGGCGCGCGCGAAGCCGCCGTCCACCATCAGATTGGCCACGGTCTCCAGCTCGGGCGGGTTGCCGGCGAGGCGCCCGAGGAAACCGTCGAAGTCGTCGCCGCACGGCAGCAGCAGCCGGTCCACGCGCTGCTGGACGTTCCAGCCGTCGCGGTCGCGCCCGTCGTCGTAGGGGCAGAACCAGACCGAACCGATCGACGCGCCCCTGACCTTCACCGCCAGGATGCCGCCCTGGACGAACCCGACGCCCAGGTAGTCCTTGGTCAGATGGTCGCGCAGGCACTTGTTCGCGTACACGAGGTCGTTGACGGCGGCCTCGTCGCGGACCGTCAGAAACGGCTGGTCCACCAGGAGCCCCAGCTCCGCGTCGAGCGCGGCGCCGACGGGGGCGCAGCCGCCCGCTGCCTTGAGGAACGAGCGGTAGGCGCCGGGCAGCCGGTAGCCGAGGTCCTCCTCCACGCCGAGCAGTTGCTGCTCGGTGACGGAGAGGGCGCCCCGGGGCAGCCCGAAGTGCGCGGGCCGGGTCTCCTGGAGCGGGCGGGTGCCGCGCTTCTCCTGGTCGACGGTGGAGGTCGCGATGCCGCCGTGGTGCCGCAGCAGCGCCTTGACCTCGACCGGGATCAGTTCGAGCCGCCGGGTGCCGCGCGCGTGGTGCCAGGTCCAGCCGTGCGGGGTGGCGACGGCGGGGATGGTGTCCCAGAGGGTGTGGCGGGAGGCGTGCAGGGCGGCGTTGGCCGATACGTAGTCGGTGAGCCGCAGTTCGTCGACGCCGAATCCGGCCGGGGGCTCGGCGATCTCGGCGGCGGCGCGGGCGTACGGCGAGAAGTCCGGGTAGCCGTCGGCGTCCACGCGGACGCCCCGGGGGTGGCGGGCCGCCCGTACCGGATCGGGGAAGTGCACGGTCTGGCCGGCGTAGGCCGCGTTCGGCGGCGTGACGGGTGCCCCGGCGCCCGAGGTCCGGGGGCCGGGGGGTGCCCCGAGCCCTTGCCCACCTGTCGTCATGGCGATCCGCCCCCTGCTGGCTTCCGGCTGTCCGGGACAGCCTAAGCGGTGGGGGTGCGGGGAGCGCCGGTGCTCCGGGCGGGGCCGCGCGCGCCCGAACGCATGGTCACGAATGGTCACGGCGGAGTGACCGAACACCGGCGGACTCACACGATTCAGCTACCCAGCTTCCACACTCTGCGCCGCATTTGGCACGCTGTTCCTTCACTTCGGGGGAGTGTGGGGAGGGACAAAAGCACCATGCACACTGCGCAATCAGGTACTCCGGCCACGGCGGGTGATCCTCGTCTCAGCTGGAGCAGCGCCGAGGAGACCGGCCCGCCCGCGCTCAGCCAGCGCCGGGACGGGATTCTGCCCGCTGTCGCGGCGGCGCTCTCCGTGCGCGGGGAGACGCTCAAGTCGACCGCCGGGAAGGGTGACCGGGCCCCGGTGCTCCACCCTCTCGTCCAGGACTTCCTGTCCACGCTCACCAGCGGCCAGCGGGAACGCTTCACCGGGCGCTGCCCGGAGGCGATCCTGCTGTCGCGCCATCTGACGGCGGCCGAGGGCAACCGCTCCAAGCGGGCCCGGCGCAGACCGCTGACGTACGGGGAGGCCAAGCGCGCGCTGAAGCAGGCGAAGCTGACGGCGCGCAGAATCCGCGAGGACGGAGATCCGCTGCACGGTACGTACGCGCCGCCGTGCCGCTCCTGTACGGCGATGCTCAACCACTTCGGGGTACGGGCAGTGAACCCGGCCGCGACCGACTCCACGAACGGCTGATCCCGCACCGATGCCCGAGAATCTGAGTACGACCCGTTTCCCCGTCGCTGTCGACGCGGCACTGCGCGAGGCGGGGTGGGTGCCGGGCCGCTGGGACATCAAGCTGGCCGAGCACTGGGCGGACACCCTGCGCGGGTACGAGTCCCCGGCGGGGCACCGGCACGCCGTCTTCCCGGCGGCGGTGGAGGTGTGGGCGGAATTCGGCGATCTGCGGATCGCGGGGCTGGGGCCGGGGCGGCAGTGCGCGCCGCCGGTGGTGCGGATGCAGCCGCTGGCGGGGCTGCACATGGCGCGGACGCTGGGGGATCTGGGGAGGGCGGTGGGGGCGGAGATGGCTCCGCTGGGAGTGGAGGGGGAAGGGGAAGAGGGAGGGGGTGGGGTGCTGGCGGTGGACGCGGAGGGGCGGGTGTACTGCGTGGATCACGCGGGGGACTGGTATCTGGGCCCGGACATCGACCGCGCCCTCACCACCTTGATCACCGGCCTCCAGCCTCCTCGCCTCACCGGCTAGGGGGTTTCCCTCCCGGACCGGACCGGACCGGACTGGATCGGACCGGACCGGACCGGTGAGCGGGGTCCGGCGCCAGGGCCCGCGGGCCCGGCGGGATCCGAAGGAAAAGAGACGCTAGGGCGCCGGGAGGACGGCGGAGACGCGGAAACCACCGGATTCGGTGGGCCCCGAGACGAACACCCCGCCCAGCGCCAGCACCCTCTCCCGCATCCCCACCAACCCGTTCCCCCCGCTGGGCAGCCCCGCGCCCACCCCGCTCCCCGCCGCCCCCGGCGCCCCGTTCTCCACCTGCATCGCGAACTCCGCATCGCGGTGCGCCAGCCGCACCATCACCTTCGCGCCGGCGGCGTGCTTGTGGACATTGGTCAGGGCCTCCTGCACCACCCGGTAGGCGGTCTGCTCCACCTCGGGGGCGTACTCCCGCACCCCTCCGTGCACCGCCAGCTCCACCACCATCCCCGCCTGGCGGGACTGCCCGACGAGATCGCCGACATCGGCGATGCAGGGCCCGTCATCGGCCGCCGCGGCGGCGGCAGCGGCGGCGGCGGCCCCCACGGCGGCGAGCGGCACCGGCGCGGCGGCGCGCTGTTCCCCGTCGCCCGTGCGCAGCACCCCGAGCATCTCGCGCAGCTCGGTCAGGGCCTGCCGGCCCATGTCCCCGACCAGCGCGGCGTTCTTCACCGCCTTCTGCGGGTCCTTGAGCGCGACCGCCTGGAGCGCCGCCGCGTGGACGACCATCAGGCTGACCCGGTGCGCGACGACATCGTGCATCTCGCGGGCGATCCGGGTCCGCTCCTCGGTGCGCGCCCACTGCGCCCGCTGCTCGGCGCGGTCGGCGAGCAGCGACAGCTCCTGCTCCAGGCTGTCGGCGCGCTCCCGCAGGCTCTCCATGAGCCGGCGCCGGGCGCCGATGTAGAGACCGAAGAGGACCGGCGGCATGGTCACACCGACCGCGACGAAGGTCGACATCAGCGGTACGTACCAGGCGCCGGGGTCGGCGAGCCCGGAGGCGGCGACGTCCTGGCGGACCCGCACGAAACTCACGATCAGCGTCGCGATCAGCGACATCCCGGAGAGGGTGGCGATGATCCGGCGCGGCACCTCGGACGCGGCGAGCGTGTACAGCCCGACGATCCCCATGAGGTAGCCCATCTCGGCGGGCGTGGCCGCCACCCCCACGAGGACGACCGCGATCGGCCAGCGCCTCCGTACCACCAGCACGGCGCCGACCAGCAGCCCGAAGAGCGCGCCGAGCGGCAGCGGCAGCGCGGTTCTCTCCGCGAACACCGCTCCCTCGACCGCGCACTCGACGGCGGAGAACAGCCCGAGCCCCACGTCCAGTGCGACACTGCGCCGCCGTCCCCACCACAGCACGCCACGGGTGGTCGTGCCCGTGCCGTCCTGGTGTGCCCCCGTTGTGGTCATGTCCTTCAGCCTACGGGCGCGCGCGGGTGGTTTTCCCGGTGGTTTCCGGCGGCCGGGGGCGGCACGTCCCCGGCAACGTGCGGACAAGTACCGTCGCGGGAGAGGCGGGTGTTACGGCATAGTGTGGGTTGCTGGTCGGAGAGCCCGGTCACCGTGATCGGTGTCACCCGGCTCCGCTGTCCCCCGTGGTGTAATTGGCAGCACAGTGGCTTTTGGTGCCATTTGTCCGGGTTCGAGTCCTGGCGGGGGAGCCTCCCACCCCTCACTCGGTGGCCCGTACAGCCGACCCCGCCGGTCCGGCCCCGCCCTTCATTTCCCCCGGTAAACGCCCCGGTATCCTTCGGATGTCCACCACCCGAAGCCGAAGGGCATTCCCGTGAGCGCCAACCGCCCGGCAGCCGTCGTCGTTCTCGCAGCGGGTGAAGGCACCCGTATGAAGTCGAAGACCCCCAAGGTTCTGCATGACATCTGCGGGCGCTCGCTCGTCGGACATGTCGTCTGCGCCGCCCGCGAGCTGGACCCCCGGCACCTCGTCGTGGTCGTCGGCCACGCCAGCGAGCGGGTCGAGGGGCATCTCGCCGCCGCGTACCCCGGCACCCGCACCGCCTTCCAGGCGGAGCAGAAGGGCACCGGGCACGCCGTCCGCACCGGCCTCGACCAGCTCGACGCCGACCTCGACGGCACGGTCGTCGTGGTCTGCGGGGACACCCCGCTGCTCTCCGGCGAGACCCTCACCGCCCTCGCCGCCGCGCACGCCGCCGACGGCAACGCCGTCACCGTGCTGACCGCCGAGGTCCCCGACTCCACCGGCTACGGCCGGATCGTCCGCGACACCGCCAACGGCGCCGTCACCGCGATCGTCGAGCACAAGGACGCCACCCCGGCGCAGCTCGCCATCCGGGAGATCAACTCCGGGGTCTTCGCCTTCGACGGGCAGCTCCTCGTGGACGCGCTCGGCAAGGTGCGGACCGACAACAGCCAGGGCGAGGAGTACCTCACCGACGTCCTGGGCATACTGCGGGAGGCCGGCCACCGCGTCGGCGCTTCCGTCGCGGGCGACCACCGTGAGATCCTCGGCATCAACAACCGCGTACAGCTCGCGGAGGCCCGCACCCTGCTCAATGAGCGGCTGCTGAAGCAGGCCATGCTGGCCGGAGTCACCGTGATCGACCCGTCCTCGGTCCTCATCGATGTCACCGTCACCTTCGAGCCCGACGCCATCGTCCACCCCGGCACCCAGCTCCTGGGCGCCACCCACCTCGGCGAGGGCGCCGAGGTCGGCCCCAACACCCGTCTGAAGGACACCACCGTGGGCAACGGCGCCCGCGTGGACAACGCCGTCGCGGAGTCCGCCGAGGTCGGCGCCGGCGCGACGGTCGGTCCGTACGCCTATCTGCGCCCCGGCACCCGGCTGGGCACCAGGGCCAAGGCCGGGACCTATGTCGAGATGAAGAACGCCACGATCGGAGAGGGCACCAAGGTCCCCCACCTGTCGTATGTCGGCGACGCGACGATCGGCGACCACACGAACATCGGCGCCGCCAGCGTGTTCGTGAACTACGACGGGGAAGCCAAGCACCACACGACGATCGGCTCCCACTGCAAGACCGGCTCGGACAACATGTTTGTGGCACCGGTCACGGTCGGGGACGGCGCCTACACCGCCGCCGGCTCCGTCATCACCAAGGACGTACCGGCCGGTTCACTGGCCGTCGCCCGGGGCCAGCAGCGGAATATCGAGGGCTGGGTGGCCCGTAAGCGACCCGGCAGCGCCGCCGCACAGGCCGCCGCAGCCGCGGCGGAACCCGCCACCGACCAGAACTGACCGAAACCAGGTATCCCGAACTGGGCGTACCGTGATACGTGCACATAAATTCGGCTGGCTCGCGCTCCCCACACCCCCGCGGCCAGAGAACACCCTCTGAGGAGACAGTGCTGTGACCGGGATCAAGACGACCGGCGAGAAGAAACTCATGCTCTTCTCCGGCCGCGCCCACCCCGAGCTGGCCGAGGAAGTCGCACATCAACTGGGTGTCACCCTGGTGCCGACCAAGGCCTTCGACTTCGCGAACGGCGAGATCTACGTCCGTTTCCAGGAGTCCGCCCGCGGCGCCGACTGCTTCCTGATGCAGAGCCACACGGCTCCCATCAATAAGTGGATCATGGAACAGCTGATCATGATCGATGCGCTGAAGCGGGCCTCGGCCCGGAGCATCACCGTGATCGTGCCGTTCTACGGGTACGCCCGCCAGGACAAGAAGCACCGCGGCCGTGAGCCGATCTCCGCCCGTCTGGTGGCCGATCTGATGAAGACGGCCGGCGCGGACCGGATTCTCACCGTCGATCTCCACACCGACCAGATCCAGGGCTTCTTCGACGGCCCGGTGGACCATCTCTTCGCGCTGCCGGTCCTCGCGGACTACGTCGCCGCCAAGGTGGACCCCACCAAGCTCACCGTCGTCTCCCCGGACGCCGGCCGGGTGCGCGTGGCCGACCGCTGGTGCGACCGCCTCGGCGCGCCGCTGGCCATCGTGCACAAGCGCCGTGACAAGGACGTCGCCAACCAGGTGACCGTCCACGAGGTCGTCGGCAATGTCGAGGGCCGGGTCTGTGTGCTGGTCGACGACATGATCGACACCGGTGGCACCATCTGCGCCGCCGCCGACGCCCTCTTCGCCAACGGCGCCGAGGACGTCATCGTGACGGCCACCCACGGAGTCCTCTCCGGCCCGGCCGCCGACCGGCTGAAGAACTCCAAGGTCAGCGAGTTCGTGCTGACGAACACCCTGCCGACCCCGGGCGAGCTGGAGCTGGACAAGATCACGGTGCTCTCGATGGCGCCGACGATCGCCCGCGCCGTGCGCGAGGTCTTCGAGGACGGCTCGGTGACCAGCCTCTTCGAGGAGCAGTTCTGATCGGGGCCTGATCCGGGTCTGACCCCGGTCGTCGACCGACCACGGGACAGAGGGCCGTGACCTCCGGGTCACGGCCCTCTGTCCTGCCCCGCGCCGGGGGCGCTCCCGCCGGCCCGGCGCCGGGCCCCGCTTGATCGATTGGGTGGAGCGGGAGGGGCCCCGGTAGACTGTCCGAGTTGCTCGGCGAGGGAGGCCGCACATTCGGTGCGGCGGTCCGTTATCGACGCGCTCTTCGCAGCAGGCGTAGCAGGCCATTCGTGGCCGGGTGACCATCAGATCCGTCTGCCACACGAGGAGTGCACATGTCTGAGGTGAAGCTCGCCGCCGAGCTCCGTACCGAGTTCGGCAAGGGCGCGTCCCGCCGCGTCCGCCGCGACAACAAGGTTCCCGGTGTGCTCTACGGCCACGGCACCGACCCGGTCCACATCACCCTGCCGGGCCACGAGCTGCTGCTCGCCCTCCGCACCTCCAATGTGCTGCTCGCCCTCTCGATCGACGGCCGCAACGAGCTGGCCATCCCGAAGGCCGTGCAGCGCGACCCGCTGAAGGGCTCCCTGGAGCACGTCGACCTGCTGCTGGTCAAGCGCGGCGAGAAGGTCACGGTCGAGATCCCCGTCCACACCGAGGGCGACCTGGCCCCGGGCAGCTTCCTGGTGGAGCACGTCCTCAACACCCTGCCCGTCGAGGCCGAGGCCACCCACATCCCCGAGGCCGTCACGGTCTCGATCCAGGGCCTGGAGGCCGGTGCCTCCATCCTCGCCAAGGACATCCCGCTGCCCTCCGGTTCGACGCTGGCCGTCGACGAGGACACCGTGGTGATCCAGGTCCTGGCCGCGCAGGCCGAGGAGCCCGCCGCCGAGACCGAGTCCGAGTCCGCCGAGGCCTGATCCCCGACGCTCGGGACCGCTCCCGGCCCCCGGTCGCCCCGGGACCCGGGAGCCGCTCTCCCCGGCCGCCGCCCGCACCCCACGGTGCGGGCGGCGGCCGGGTTTCCGGCTGTTCTGATGTCTGGACGGAGACCATCGGATGACGACGACCGACGCCGACCCCAACGCCCCCTGGCTGATCGTGGGTCTCGGCAACCCCGGCCCCGGATACGCCGGCAACCGGCACAATGTGGGCTTCATGGTCGCCGACCTGCTCGCGGAGCGGGCCCGCGCGGGCTTCAAGCGGGCCCCGAAGGCCCAGGCCCAGGTCGTCGAGACCCGGATCGGCCCGCCCGGCCCCGGCAGCCGCCGGGTGGTGCTGGTCAAGCCGCTGTCGTTCATGAACCTCTCCGGTGGCCCCGTCACCGCGCTGCGGGACTTCTACAAGGTCCCGACCGCGCACATCGTGGCCGTCCACGACGAGCTGGACATCGACTACGGCACCCTGCGGCTGAAGCTCGGCGGCGGGGACAACGGCCACAACGGGCTGAAGTCGATGACCAAGTCCCTGGGCCCCGACTACCACCGGGTCCGGTTCGGGATCGGCCGCCCGCCGGGCCGGATGCAGGTCGCGGACTTCGTCCTCAAGGACTTCTCCGCCACCGAGCGCAAGGAGCTGGACTACGGCGTGGACCGCGCGGCCGACGCGGTGGAGTCGCTGGTCCTCGACGGTCTGGAGCGCGCCCAGGGGACGTACAACTCCTGACAAGCGGCGCCAAGTCGCCTCGGTGAGTTGACCGGGCGCGGCCGGATGCCCAAGGATCGCGCCCCATGAGTCGCATGCTCCTCTACAGCCGCCGCACGGCGATGGGTCTGGTCGCTCTGCTGCTGCTGACCGCGGGCTGCTGGTCGTCGTGGGGCACGGCGCAGCACGTGATGCTCGCCAAGGGCCGGGAACACGGCACGATCACCGTCACCGGCTGCGACGGCGAGACCTGCACCGGGCGTTTCGACCCCGAGGGCACGGCCGGCACCCGCAACGGGATGACGATGGAGAAGTCGCTCGCCGTCAAGGAGGGCGCGACGCTCTCCGTGGTGGTCAAGCCCGGCACCAGCGAGGTGGTGCGCCGGGGCACCGGCGGGGTCTTCCAGGCCTGGCTGCCGCTCGGCGGCGCGATGGTCCTGGCGGCGCTGATCATAGGCGGCGGGATGCGGCTCCCCCGGTTCGCCTGGGTGACGGCGGGCGTCGGCGGCGCGGTGCTGGTGGGCGCCTTCCTCACGCTCTGACTCCGGCCGCGCGGACCCGCGCGAAGGGGCCGCCCGGCGCTCGATCGCGCCGGGCGGCCCCTTCCCCGTGACCGGGTCAGCCGGTGTTGCGCAGCCCCGCCGCGACACCGTTCACCGTGAGCAGCAGCGCCCGCGCCAGCAGCGGATCGGGGCTCTCGCCCGCCGCCGCCGCCCCGCGCTGACGGGCCAGCAGCGAGACCTGGAGGTAGGAGATCGGGTCCAGATAGGCGTCCCGGATCGCGAAGGTCTGCTGGAGCACCGGGTTGGAGTCCAGCAGCCGCTCCCCGCCGGTGATCCGCAGGACCTCGGCGACGGTGAGCGCGTGCTCCGCCTCGATCCCGGCGAAGACGTGCTTCAGCTCCTCGGGGACCAGGGTGTCCACATAGTGCCGGGCGATCCGCAGATCGGTCTTCGCCAGCGTCATCTCCACATTGGCGATGAAGTTGCGGAAGAAGTGCCAGTGCTCGTGCATCTCGTCGAGGACCGTGTCGAGCCCGGCCTCCCGCAGCGCCTTGAGCCCCGAGCCGACCCCGTACCACCCCGGCACGATCTGCCGGGACTGCGTCCAGCCGAAGACCCACGGAATGGCCCGCAGACCGTCCAGACCCGCGCCGCTGTCGGGGCGGCGCGAGGGGCGCGAGCCGAGGTGGAGATCGGCGAGCTGGTCGACGGGGGTGGAGGCGAAGAAGTACGCGGGCAGGTCCGGGTCGTCCACCAGACCCCGGTACGCCGCGTGGGCGGCGTCCGAGACGGTGTCCATCGCCGCGTCCCAGCGGGCGAGCGCCTCCGACGACTGGCGGGGCGCGGTGTGCAGGGCCGAGGCCTGGAGCGTGGCCGCGACCGTCAGCTCCAGGTTCTCCCTGGCCAGCGACGGGATCAGATACTTGTCGGAGATGACCTCGCCCTGCTCGGTCACCTTGATCTCGCCCTCCAGCGTGCCCCAGGGCTGCGCCAGGATCGCGTCGTGCGAGGGGCCGCCGCCGCGGCCGACGGTGCCGCCCCGGCCGTGGAAGAGCCGCAGCCGCACGCCGTGGCGGTGGGCCACGTCGCGCAGCCGGCGCTGGGCCCGGTGGATCTCCCACTGGGAGGTGGTGATGCCGCCGAACTTGGACGAGTCGGAGTAGCCGAGCATGACCTCCTGGACATCGCCCCGGAGCGAGACGAGCCGGCGGTACGAGGGGTCGGCGAGCATGCCCTCCAGGATCACATCGGCCGCGCGCAGTTCGTCCGTGGTCTCCAGGAGCGGGACGATGCCGATCTTCGCCCAGCCCGAGTGGAGGTCGATCAGACCGGCCTCGCGCGCCAGCACGGCCGCGGCGAAGACATCGTCCGCGCCCTGGCACATCGAGATGATGTACGACTCGATGACCTCGGGCCCGAAGCGCTCGAACGCCTCCTTGACCGTCTGGAAGACCCCGAGGGTCTTCTGTCCCGCCGCGTCCAGCGGCGCGGGCGACGGCGCGAGCGGCCGGCGCGAGCGCAGCTCCTTGGCGAGCAGCTTCTGCCGGTAGTCGCGCGGCATGTCCGCGTACCGCCAGGACTCCTCGCCGAGCCGGTCGAAGAGCTGGCCGAGGGCGTGGTGGTGGGCGTCCGCGTGCTCGCGCACATCCATGGTGGCGAGCTGGAGGCCGAAGGCCGCGAGGGTACGGATGGTCCGGTCCATGCGGCCGTCGGCGAGCAGCCCGCCCCGGTGCTCGCGCAGCGAGGTCTGGATCAGGGTGAGATCGGTGAGCAGCTCGGCGGTGCCGAGGTAGTCGCGGCCCGGCTCGTGCGGGGTGTTCCTGGCGAGGCGCTCGCGGGTGTTGACCAGCTTCTGCTGGATGCAGGTGGCCTTGAGCCGGTAGGGCTCCTCGGCGTTGAGCCGCTTGTAGCGGGGGCTGATCTCGGGGAGCCGCTCCAGATCGGTCTGGAGGGAGGTGAGGAGTTCCTCGGTGGCCCCGGTGTAGCGGATGGAGTTGGAGAGCTGTCCGCGCAGGGAGTCGATGATCTCCAGCGCGTCGGTGATGCCGTGCTCGTGCTGGAGGATCAGCACCTCGCGGGTGACCGCTGGGGTGACGTTGGGGTTGCCGTCGCGGTCGCCGCCGATCCAGGTGCCGAAGGTGAGCGGGCGGGTCCCGGCGGGCAGTTCGACGCCGACGCGCTCCAGCTCTGCGGCGAGGTCCTCCAGGACGTCGCCGACGGCGCCGGCGTGCAGCTCGTCGAGGTAGTAGATCGCGTTCCGGGCCTCGTCGGCGGGCTCGGGGCGGACCACCCGGAGTTCGTCGGTCTGCCAGATGAGGTCGATGTTCTCGGCGAGCCGCAGATCGCAGCGGCGCCGGTCGGCGGGGCTGGACGGGGCGTCGAGGAGGGCGGCGATCCGGCGGAGCTTGTTGAGGACCGAGCGCCGGGCGGCCTCGGTGGGGTGCGCGGTGAAGACGGGCCGGACGTTGAGGTTCCTGACGGTCTGGCGCAGATGCTCGGGGTCGGCGTCCTTGAGCCGGTCCGCCGTGCGGGCCAGCAGGCTGCCCTCGGCGGCGCGGCGCTCGCGCATCTCGTGGCCGCGGTGCACCTGCTCGGTGACGTTGGCGAGGTGGAAGTAGGTGGAGAAGGCGCGCACCAGCTTGGCGGCGGTCTCCAGATCGGTGTCGCCGAGCAGCTGGGCTGCGGCCTCACCGTCGCTGCGGGTCAGAGCTCGGACACGCTCGACGAGGTCGAGCAGTTCGGGGCCCTCCTGGCGGACGATGGTCTCGCCCAGGAGATCGCCCAGTCGGCGGATGTCGGCCCGGAGTTCGGCGCTGGCCGTCGGGGTCTGGTCGGCACTGCTCACAGGTGCGGCTCCTTGCAGTGTTTGAGCACGTCTGGAGGGGTACTGGAGGCTGCGGACCGCGCTGTCCGACGAGACCCAGGATAGGTGTCCCCCGTTCCGAGGTTATCCACAGGGCCTTGCCGTGGGGCCGCGCGCTGACATACTTACGTCGCCGTAGGTTACGCATGCGTAGCCTCTCGTGATCATCTCTCCCTCACCCCCCAGGGGACCTCACTATGACAACAAGCCCCGACCTGATGGACGGCGCCCCGGAGTCGGCCCCGGCCGGACTCCCCTCGGCGACACTCGGCGGGGACAGCAAGCGTTCGGTCGAGCAGATCGCGCTGCTGCTGTTCATCACGGTGCCCTTCCTCGCCCTGGCCGCGGCGGTTCCGCTGGCCTGGGGCCGGGGGGTCAGCTGGCTGGACCTCGGCCTGCTCGTGGCGATGTACTTCATCGGCTGCCACGGCATCACCATCGGCTTCCACCGGTACTTCACCCATGGTTCCTTCAAGGCGAAGCGCCCGCTGCGGATCGCGCTGGCCGTCGCGGGGTCGCTGGCGGTGGAGGGCCCCCTGGTGCGCTGGGTGGCCGATCACCGCAAGCACCACAAGTTCTCGGACGCGGAGGGCGACCCCCACTCGCCCTGGCGGTTCGGCGAGTCGCTGCCCGCGCTGATGAAGGGGCTCTGGTGGGCCCATATCGGCTGGCTGTTCGACGAGGAGCAGACCCCTCAGCACAAGTACGCCCCGGATCTGATCAAGGACCCGGCGCTGCGCCGGATCTCCCGCGACTTCGTGTGGTGGACGCTGGTGTCGCTGCTGATCCCGCCGCTGGTGGGCGGTCTGGTGACGATGTCGTGGTGGGGCGCGTTCACCGCGTTCTTCTGGGGCTCCCTGGTGCGGGTGGCCCTGCTGCACCATGTGACCTGGTCGATCAATTCCATCTGCCACGCGGTCGGCAGGCGCCCGTTCAAGTCGCGCGACCGCTCGGGCAATGTGTGGTGGCTCGCGGTGCTCTCGTGCGGTGAGTCCTGGCACAACCTCCACCACGCGGACCCGACGAGCGCGCGGCACGGTGTGCTGCGCGGCCAGGTGGACTCCAGCGCGCGGCTGATCCGCTGGTTCGAGCGGCTGGGCTGGGCGTACGACGTCCGCTGGCCCAGCGCTTCCCGGATCGATGCCCGCCGCACCGGTCCCGCCGCCGACACGGCATGATGGAGGACGTGGCGACCGACGGCAGCAGTGGTACGGAGAAGAACCGGTCCAGCCGGCGGACGCGCCGGGTGCGGATGACCGGCGCGGAGCGCCGCGAGCAGTTGCTGGACATCGGCCGGACCCTCTTCGCGGACAAGGGCTTCGAGGGCACGTCGGTGGAGGAGATCGCGGCGAAGGCCGGAGTCTCCAAGCCGGTGGTGTACGAGCACTTCGGCGGCAAGGAGGGGCTGTACGCGGTGGTGGTCGACCGCGAGATGCGCCAGTTGCTGGACATGGTGACGGGCGCGCTCACGGCGGGCCATCCGCGTGAGCTGCTGGAGCAGGCGGCCTTCGCCCTCCTGGACTACATCGAGCGGTACACGGACGGCTTCCGCATTCTGGTGCGGGACTCCCCCGTGGCCCAGTCCACGGGCACGTTCGCCTCGCTGATCAGCGATATCGCCACGCAGGTCGAGGACATCCTCGGGATGGAGTTCAAGAACCGGGGCTTCGACCAGAAGCTGGCGCCGCTGTACGCGCAGGCGCTGGTGGGGATGGTGGCGCTGACCGGCCAGTGGTGGCTGGACGCCCGCCGCCCGAAGAAGGCGGAGGTCGCGGCGCATCTGGTGAATCTGGCGTGGCACGGGCTGGACGGTCTGGAGCCGAGGCCCCGGCTGATAGGCCACCGCAAGAACTGAACCCGGCCCGGACGGCCCGGGTCCCGGGCGGACCCGGACCCGGACCCGGGCTCCGGTGGGCCGTCAGCCGGCCGTCGTCAGCCGGCGGTCGTCAGCCGGCCGTCGTCGTGCGGACGACGGCGAAGATCCGCCGGAAGGGGTAGACGGTGCCGTGCGGGCCGGCCGGATAGGCGGCCCGCAGCAGCGCGCCGTACTCCTCCAGGAACGCCGACAGGGCCGCCGGATCGCCGTCCAGGGCGGTGAGCACCGGCCGCAGGCTGGTCCCCTTGACCCAGTCCAGGACGGGGTCGTCGCCGGTGAGCAGCTGGAGATAGGTGGTCTCCCAGACATCCACCACGCGTCCCGGGCCGGTGAGCCGGCGCAGATACTCGGCCGGGTCCAGGGTGTGGGAGCGCCCCTGGTCGCCGCCGAGCCGGTCGCGCCAGCGCGGGGACGCGCAGACCTCGGTGAGCAGGGTGTGGCTGGGGGCGGCGAAGTTCCCCGGGACCTGGAAGGCGAAGGTGCCGCCGGGGGCGAGAGCGCCGATCCAGCGGTCGAAGGAGTCGGCGTGGCCGGGCACCCAGTGGAAGAGGGCGTTCGAGACGATCAGGCCGTACGGCTCGTCCGGGGTCCAGTGGGCGGCGTCCGCCGTCCGGAAGCCGAGGCTGCCGCCGCCCGGGGTGGGGCCCGCGTGCTCCTTCCCGGCGCGGGCGAGCATCTCCGGGGAGTTGTCGAAGCCGGTGATCACGGCCGTGGGCCAGCGCTCCGCGAGCAGCGCGGTGACATTGCCCGCGCCGCAGCCGAGGTCGGCGATCCGGGGGCCGCCGCCGTCCTCCCCGCGCGGCGGCGCGGGGACGCGGGCGAGGAGGTCGAGGAACGGGCGGGTGCGGTGGCCCGCGTGGCGCAGATACTGCCGGGGGTCCCAGACGGGTGAGTTCTCTGCGGAGAGCATGGGTGACGAGCCCCTTGCGGAGGGGACCCCGGAGTCTCCCGGCATCTCTGCGGGAACCCCGGCGGGCCCGGGCGGATACGGCACAGAAGCGGCGGAACCAGGTGTCCCGGCCCCTCTCCGGCCATCCTGGGGCAGGTCATATCTTGACGTCAAGAGACTTCATGTCGACAGACCCTCTACACTGATCGCCATGGAGGACGAGGTCGATCGACTGGTCGCAGCTTGGCGCCGCGAGCGCCCTGACCTCGACGTGGAACCGCTGGAGGTGCTCAGCCGCGTCTCCAGACTCGCCCGGCATCTGGACCGGGCCCGGCGGCTCGCCTTCTCCGAGCATCAGCTCGAACCCTGGGAGTTCGATGTGCTGACCTCGCTGCGCCGCGCCGGGGACCCGTATCAGCTCTCACCGGGACAACTGCTCACCCAGACGCTGGTCACCTCGGGCACCATGACCAACCGGATCGACCGGCTCGCCAAGAAGGGCCTGGTGGAGCGGCTGCCCGACCCCAGCGACCGGCGCGGGGTGCTGGTGCGGCTGACCGCCGAGGGCCGCGACCGCGCGGACCAGGCGCTGGCCGGTCTGCTGGAGCAGGAGCGGGCGATCCTCTCCGAGCTGTCCCGGGCCCAGCGGGCCGAGCTGGCCGCCCTGCTACGCCAGCTGACCGCCCCGTTCGACAACATTCCCGGTTAGCTCGGCCGGGCCGACACCCGCCCGTCTCGCGAGCGCCACCGCCGCGAGCGTGGAGTGCACCCCGAGCTTGCCCAGCACATTCTGCATATGGGTGCGGACGGTGTGCGGGGAGAGGAAGAGGCGCTCGGCGACCGCCTTGCGCCCCAGTCCCGCCACCATGCACCGGAGCACCTCCCGCTCGCGCGGGGTCAGCGACTCCACCAGCCGCTCGCTCTCCGTACGGTGCTTGCGCGCGGCGGTCAGCTCCCGCAGTACGCCGGTGAGCAGCGCGGGCGGCAGATGGGTCTCCTCCCGCAGCACCCCCCGGATCACGGCGAGCAGCCGCTGGAGCGAGCAGTCCTTGGCGACCCAGCCGGAGGCCCCCGCCTGGAGGGCGAGCGCGGCCCGGCGCGGATCGTCCTTCTCGGCGAGGACGACGGTATGGACCCCGGGGTGCCCGGAGCGCACCCCGGCGACCAGGGAGATCCCGTCGACGAGGCCGTCGTCGCCGTCGTCGGAGACGGCCCGGGCTATGGGCGCCCGGCCCCCCTGCCCCAGGCCGGTGCCGAGATCGGCGTCGACGAGCATGACGTCGAAGGCGCGGCTGTCGGCCGCGCCCCGCTCCAGACATCGGAGCGCGGCGGGACCACTGCCCGCCGCCGCGACGTCGACGTCGGGCTCGGCCGCGAGAGCGGCTGCGAGCGACTCGGCGAAGATTCGGTGGTCATCCACCACCAGGACCCGGATACGGACCACAGACACCCCCTGGCTCGGAGGGCGGACGGCGCGGGCACGCCGCCCGGGAGAGGGACACCTCACCGCCCGGCCGCCGCCGTGCTGTGACTGGTACCCCGCCCCGGGCGTCGTACCCGACGGTTCTCGCCCCCTGATCAACACCGGCCCCCACCGGCGCTGAGCATCAGAGTACGGGCGGGGGCCGGGAGGGGAAGGCTATTTGCAGAACTGATTGGCCGTGGTGTTCAGGGTGTGCCTGATGTTTCGTAATGGGACACAATTCGACCGGGATTCGCGGACCGCGTGCAGGTCGCACGGGTCCCGGTCATACGATCCGGCGCGCTCCCGGCGCCGCCACCGCACCGAAGATTTTCGGCCTGGGAAAACTCGCCTCCGCAAACGCCGACGCCACGGACTCGGCCACCGCGTCGCTCTCCGGGGCCTCGACGAGCACGATCGCCGACCCCCCGAAGCCACCGCCGGTCAGCCGGGCGCCGAGTGCCCCGGCGGTCAGCGCGGACTCCACCGCGAGGTCCAGCTCCGGGCAGGAGACCCGGAAGTCGTCGCGCAGGGAGGCATGGCCCTCGGTGAGGACCGGGCCGACCGCCCGGGCCTCCCCCGTCTCCAGCGCCGTCCGCACCCGCTCCACCCGCTCGTTCTCCGTGACCACATGCCGCACCAGCGCCCGCAGCCCCGGGTCCGCGAGCCGGCCCAGCGCCTCGGCGAGACCCGGATACGGAATGTCCCGCAGGGCCCGCACCCCCAGCTCCCGGGCCGCCGTCTCACAGCCCGCGCGGCGCCTGCCGTACTCCCCCGCGCTGTGCGCGTGCCTCACCCCGGTGTCGACCAGCAGCAGGGCGAGACCGTGCGCCGCGAGATCCAGCGGGATGTGCCGGTGGGAGAGGTTCCGGGTGTCCAGATACAGCGCATGCCCCTCGGTGCAGCACGCGGACGCCGTCTGGTCCATGATCCCGGTGGGCGCGCCCGCGTAGGCGTTCTCCGCGCGGCGGCAGAGCAGCGCCAGCTCCTGCCGCTCCAGGCCGAGACCGTACAGCTCGTCGAGGGCCAGCGCGGTCACCACCTCCAGCGCGGCCGAGGAGGAGAGCCCGGCGCCCGCCGGGAGCGTCGACTCGTAGCGCAGATCCGCGCCGCCGACGCGGTGGCCCGCCTCGCGCAGCGCCCAGAGGACCCCGGCCGGGTAGTCGGTCCAGCCGCGCGGGCCGTGCCCCGGCGCGAGTTCGCCGACCCGCAGCAGCACCGGACCGCCGGCGGCGTCCGCCGACACGAGCCGCAGCACCCCGTCGTCGCGCCGCTCCGCCGTCGCCACCACCGTCAGCGGCAGCGCGAAGGGCATCACCAGGCCGTCGTTGTAGTCGGTGTGCTCCCCGATCAGATTGACCCGGCCGGGCGCCGCCCACACGCCCCCGCTCATACGGACCGCGCCACGGAGCGCGCGGCGGACCGCTCCCGGGCGAACTCCCAGGCGTCCGTGACGATCCCGGTGAGCCCCGGGCGGGCGGGCCGCCAGCCGAGCCGCTCCCGGGCGACGGCGGACGAGGCCACCAGCACCGCCGGATCGCCGGGCCGGCGGGGGGCGAGCGACTGCGGCACGGGGTGCCCGGTGATGTGCCGGACCGCCTCGATGACCTCCCGCACCGAGAAGCCGTCGCCGTTGCCGAGATTGCAGATCAGATGCTCGCCCTCGGCCGCCGCCGCCAGGGCCAGCAGATGGGCCTCGGCGAGGTCGGCGACATGGATGTAGTCGCGGACGCAGGTGCCGTCGGGCGTGGGGTAGTCGTCCCCGTACACCGAGATCGACGCGCGGCGGCCGAGCGCGACCTCCAGGAGCAGCGGGATGAGATGGGTCTCGGGGTCGTGGCGCTCGCCCTGGCCGCCGTAGGCCCCCGCGACGTTGAAGTACCGCAGGGAGACCGCCGCGAGGCCGTGGGCCGCCGCCTCGCCGGTGATCATATGGTCGACGGCGAGCTTGGACGCGCCATAGGGACTGGTGGGGGCGGCCGGGTCGGACTCGGTGACGGGGGTACGGGCCGGTTCGCCGTAGGCGGCGGCCGTGGAGGAGAAGACCAGCCGGCGGACCCCGGCGGTCCGCATGGCCGCGAGCAGCGCCATCGTGCCGCCCGCGTTGTTGTCCCAGTATTTCTCCGGCTTCGCCACGGACTCGCCGACCTGGGAGTACGCGGCGAAGTGGAGCACCGCGTCATATCCGGGTTCGAGCCATTGCGCGGCGTCGCGGATATCGCCCTCGATGAACTCAGCGCCCGGCGGCACGGAATCCCGGAATCCCGTGGAGAGATTGTCCAGGACCACCACCCGGTGGCCGGCCTCCAGCAGATGGCGCGCCACCACCCCGCCGATGTATCCGGCGCCGCCCGTCACCAGGTACTTGTTCATTCGCTCGCTGCCTCTCGCAGTCGTCGGGCCGCGGCCTCCGGCGGCACATCGTTGATGAACACGCTCATACCGGACTCGGAACCGGCGAGAAACTTGAGCTTGCCGGGAGTACGGCGAATGGTGAAAAGCTCAAGATGGAGCGCGAAATCGTCGCGGCCCGCCGCCCGGAAGGGGGCCTGGTGCCAGGCGGAGACATACGGGGTGGGCGGCTCGGCCTCCCCGAAGACACGGTCGAACCGCTTCAGCAGCTCCAGATAGACCCGGGGGAACTCGGCCCGCGCGGCGGCGTCGAGGCCGCGCAGATCGGGCACCCGCCGGCGGGGGTGGAGATGGATCTCGTAGGGCCAGTGGGCGGCGTACGGGACGAAGGCCACCCAGTGGCCGGTGGCGAGCACCACCCGCTCGCCGCCGGCCAGCTCGGCCGCGACGACCTCGTCGAAGAGGTTGCCGCCGGTGCGCTCGCGGTGGGCGGCGGCCGAGCGCAGCATCAGCGCGGTGCGCGGGGTGACGAAGGGGTACGCGTAGATCTGCCCGTGCGGATGGCCGAGGGTGACGCCGATCTCGGCGCCCCGGTTCTCGAAGCAGAACACCTGCTCGACCTGGGGCAGCCCGGCGAGTTCGGCGGTGCGGTCGGTCCAGGCGGCGAGGACCAGTTGGGCCTGCTCCTCGCCGAGGTCGGCGAAGGAGGCGTGGTGGTCGGAGGTGAAGCAGACGACCTCGCAGCGGCCGGAGTCCCCGGCGAGGGAGGGGAAGCGGTTCTCGAAGACGACCACGTCGTAGTCGTCGGCCGGGATCTCGCTGAGGCGCCCGTCACGCGACGGACAGAGCGGGCACTCACCGGCCGGCGGCTGGTAGGTGCGGTTCTGCCGGTGGGCGGCGATGGCGACGGTGTCCCCGAGGAGGGGGTCGCGGCGCAGCTCGGGGGTGGGGGGGAGGGGGTCGAGGGGGCGCAGGTCGACGGCGTCGCGGACGGTGTCGTCGCGGGAGTCGTAGTAGAGGAGTTCGCGGCCGTCGGCGAGCCGGGTGGATGTCTTCTTCATGGTGATGCTCCCTCGACCGCATCAAACATAAGCGCACACACCAAAACACAAGCCAACAGGGAGCGTCAATGGGAGGGGGTGGGGCGCGGTGGATGGCATTCCGTTGCATATGTACCGGAAATTTCTCGCGAAGCCTGCGAGAACCGCCAGGGCGGGAGGATTCGCCCTCCGGGGGGGTGGGGGGGGTGGGGTTGGGGGCCGGGCCCCGGATGGTGCGGGGTCCCGTGGCGCGGGGTCCGTCCTCAAGCGCCGGACGGGCTGAATCTCGCGGGATGCGGGGTCCCCCTGGCACAGGGTCGTCCGTCCTCAAGCGCCGGACGGGCTGAGTTTGCCCAGGTCGCTCGTGGCGCGGGGGTTGTCCTCAAACTCCCCCAGAGCTGCCACTGGGAGGTGCCCGCAGACGGGCTGAGATGCATCAGCCCCCCGACGGCTGACCCGCACCACCCCAGCCTCTCCAGCGAGCTGATGCACGAAAACCAGCCCCTCCGGCTGATTGAGGCAGCACACCCCAGCCCCTCCGGCGATTGAGGAGCGGGGGTTCGGGGGCTGGCCCCCGACCGTGGCCCGCAGGATGCGGGAACCTGTGGACCAGGGTCCGTCCTCAAACGCCGGACGGGCTGAGATCGCCCGGGTCACCCGTGGCGCGGGAGCCGTCCTCAAGCGCCGGACGGGCTGGGGTTTCCCGGGCGGGCTGAGAATGCTCGGGCCGCCCGTCAGGCGCGGGGGCCGGGCTCAGGCTTCCCGGACAGGGCGGGACCGCCCGGGTCAACCGTGCGCGGGGGTTGACCTCAGGCCCCGCCGGAAACCCGGGCACAACCAGCCCCGCCGGCGATTGAGGCGCGAGGGGCTAGTGGGGGGAGAGGGCCGCGCGGTCCAGGAGGCCGGTGCGGGCCGCCAGGGCGGCGGCCTCCAGACGGGACCCCACCCCCAGCTTCATCAGCACCCGCTGCACATGCGTCCGCGCCGTACTCGGCGCAATCCCCATCCCCGCCGCGATCAACCGCGTATCCTCCCCCTCCGCCACCCTCACCAGCACCTCCACCTCCCGAGGCGTCAGCAGCTGCAACAGCCTCTGCCCCTCGTCATCCGGCTGCGCCACCGGATTGAGCAGCTCCGCGAACGCCCCCTGAAGGAGGGCGGGGGCCACCACCGCCTCGCCCGCCCGCGCCTTCATCATCGCCCGCTCCACCCCCTCGATGCGCTCGTCATGGCGCACATACCCGGACGCGCCGGCCGCGAAGGCCGCGGCGATCCCCCGGGGGCTCGGCACCGGTCCCAGCACCACCACGGCCACCTGGGGCCGCTCCCGCTTGATCTTCACCACCGGGTCGAAGGTCCCCGGCTCCGCCGGAGTCGCCGTGCCGAGCAGACACACCTCGGGCGCCCTGCTGACCACCAGATCGGCCGCACCGGCCGCCGGTGCCGCCGCGGCGAGCACCCGGTGCCCCCGCAGCTTCAGCGCCGAGGCGAGCGCCTCGGCGAGAAGTCGGTGGTCATCGACCACCATGAGCCGCACGCCCATCGAGCAACCCCCATCCCCCCGCCGCTGATGCAACCCGGCCTTGCCCCGGCAAGCTACACGCTTGTTCGAACGAGCGCGTCAGAAACTTGACAGAAGTCCCTCAGAATGCCCAATTGTTGGTTGGACAGGGCTCCTTATGACCACGTCATGACCAACACATGACCTTGGCCCGGCATTTCGAGACCTCCGAAATGCCGGGCCAAGGCGGGTAACGACGTAATTCACCCGGTTCTGAAGCCCACCACCAGATGCTGATCGCTGACCGTGGTCCTGCTCATCAGCGAACCGCTCAGAAAGAGCCGCCCGTTCTCGAAATCGATCTCGTCGCTGTCCAGTGTGAAGCCGATCTCCTGATCGCGCGACGAACGCTCATCCGAATTCTTCATCAGCACGGTCTGCTCGAAGGTGGCCCCGTCGATGCTCACGACCTGCCCGCCGCTGTCGGGAGCCGGTGTCCTGTACGCGATCAGGTTCCCGCCGTCCATCCGCACCGGCATCAGCAGATGCCGGGCGCCCGCGTCCGCGCGGTCGCTGGTCGGCTTCCCGGTGGCCAGATCGAAGGAGACGATCTCATTGGTGTCGGCGAATCCCGAGGAACTCTCCCGCGCGGCCGTCGGGAGATACACCCGGCCATTGCCGACGGCCATTTTCTTGCAGCTCTCCACCTCGGTCGCCCGGCACCGGGCCTCATAGGCGTCACCGGTGGCCGGAATCCTGGCCCGCAGCGCTCCCTTGCCGTCCAGCGAGAACAGGTCCGAGAATCCGGACACCCCCGCGGTGTCGCCCACATCGGCGGCCACCACCAGCGGGCTGCTGGACACCACGTTCGCGTACTCCACCGTCTCCGGCATCCGGTACGAGAACAGGGGCGCGCCGTCCTTGGGGTTCAGCGCCTGGATGACGGTCCTCGAACTGCCCACCGGACCGCACCGGCGGACCGCGACCAGGGCGGGACCGCCGCCGTACCCCCGGTCGTAGCACTCGCCGGCGTCGGCTCCGGGCTTCCAGAGGACCTTGCCGCTGCCGAGGTCGAAGGCGGCGCCGCCCTCCAGACCGCCGGCGGCGACCGTGGTGCCGCTCTGTGTGATCTCGGCGAACTTCACCTTCGCGTCCCCGCTCCTGGCACCGGTGACGGAGGCGCGCCACAACAGCTTCCCGCTGCCGAGGTCGACGACGCCGACCTCGGTGCAGGGCTGGAAGAAACGGGGCGCGGTGCGCTTGGCGGCCTCGAAGACGATCGCGGCCTTCCCGTCCTCGGACTGGTGCGCGGAGGAGGCACAGACCTGGCCCGGGAGCTTGAGCGTCCACGCGGTGGCGCCGCTGTCGGCGTCGAAGCCGACGACGGAGTTGATGCCGGGCTTGACGAACGTCTTCCCGGAGATCCAGGAGCCCTTGATGAAGGTGATGTCCTCGACCTTGGGCTCGGGGTGGGCGAAGGCGGTCCGGGAGGCGGTGTCCGCGGGCACCTTCTCGGTGCCGGGACCGTCGGGCGCGCCGCCTCCCTTCTTCCCCTCCTG
Organism: Streptomyces sp. NPDC001889; assembly: GCF_053594535.1. NCBI lineage: Bacteria > Bacillati > Actinomycetota > Actinomycetes > Kitasatosporales > Streptomycetaceae > Streptomyces > Streptomyces sp. NPDC001889. Next base: position 6,044 of record NZ_JBSFER010000022.1, on the reverse strand, counting down.
CTCCCCCTTCCGCTCCTTGCCGCCGCTCGCGCTGCTGCCGGTGCCGTCCCGGGTGCCGCCGTCCCCCCGCGAGGCGGCGAACCAGACACCGGAGCCGACGATCAGCACCACGGCGACGGCCGCCGCGATGATGATCCGTGCCTGGATGCCGAGCTTCTTCCCCGGCCCGGGGACCGGGGTCGGATGGCCGTAGCCGTACGGCATCTGCGGGGGCGGTCCGTACCCCTGCGGCGGCGGGGGGACGGGGGCGCCGAACCCGCCGGGGGGCGGGTCCTGGGGCGGCCCGAAGCCGCCGCCCTGCGGGGGCTGGTGGGGCGGCGGGGGCGGGGGCGGCTGCGTCATGGTGTCGCGCACCTCTGCGGGGACTCGGCCCGGGGAACCGGGCGAAGGGACGGGGACGGGGACGGGACCGGGGCCGGAGGCCGGGCTGCGCTCACCTGGTGAACGCCATCATCGTCTTCGTCTCCTTCTCCTCCGCGTCGTTGCGGGCGCTGACCCGGCCGCTGGCGATGAAGAACCGCCCGCCGTCGTAGACCATGCGCGAGGAGTAGAAGGTGCTCTCCGCCTGGGCGGTGGCGTCCTGGAACTTCAGCAGGGTCCTCGGCGCACCGCCGGAGGGCGCGATGGTGGCGAGCACTCCGCCCTTGTCCCAGGTCGGCTCGCGGTAGGCGAGGACGTCGCCGCCCTCCATGCGCAGCGGCATGATGGTGCTGTCACCGCCGGACGGGGTGCGCCACTTGGCCCTGCCGCTGCCGAGGTCGAAGGCGACGACCTCGTTGGCGCCGCCGGGCTTGGCGGACTGGGTGGCCATGTAGAAGGTGTTCCGGTCGGCGGCCACCCCGATGCAGCCCTCCAGGTTCTCCCCCATCACGACGAACGAGCCGCCGCAGCGGGGCTGGAACCTGTCCTTGCCGCCCTGGATGCGGGAGCGCTCGGTGCCGTCCGCGTTGAGCGCGATGACACCCCACTTCTTCTCCCGGGACTGCTTCATCGAGACGACGATCGGATCGGCCGAGAAGACCTTCTCGACCTCCCAGCCCTCCGGCGCGCTGTAGGTCCACTTGGCCCTGCCGGTGGTGGGGTCGATCTCCTGGAGCTGCTGCCTGGGCTTGTTCCAGTCCTTGGTGGGGCAGCCGGCGGCGGCGAGCAGCCGGGGGCCGCCGGCGAAGGCGAAGGGCTTGCAGCCGGTGGCCGGGCCCTTGAAGAGCTCCTTGCCGTCGGCCATCGAGATGCCGTAGGAGTTGCCGAGGCCGGCCGCGCCCAGGGTGTCGCCGCTGATGGTGAGCGTGAAGTCGGTGAGGGAGTTGAAGCCGGAGCCGGTGCGCAGGGTCTTCTTCCACCCCGCCTTGCCGGTCTTGAGGTCGATCATCCGGAGATCGAGGCACTCGGCCTTCTCCGTGTGGCCGTCCTTGACCCCGACGACGATCTTTCCGTCGTCGCTGGGCCGGAGGGTGGCCGAGCAGACCTCGGTGGAGACCGGGATGGTCCACTTCTTGCTGCCGTCCTCGGCGGAGTAGCCGACGATCTGCTTGTACATGGCCCGGACGACGGTGCCGTCCACGACCCAGGGGCCGAAGGCGTCGACGCCGTTGCGCGGGAGATCCACGTCGTTGGTGGTGACGAAGGATATCTTCGCCTCGCCGTCCTTGCGCCCGGCGTTCAGCTCGCCGTCCGCGCCGCCGGGGCGGGTGTCCTCGCCGGTGTCCGTGCCGCTGTCCGTCCCGCCGGTGGCGCCGCCGGCGTCCGGGGAGCCGGCCGGGTCACGGTCGCCGTTCTTGGCGACGTCCTTCTTCTTGCCGGAGGCGCCGTCGCCGCTGAGCGCGAGATAGGTCCCGCCGCCGACGACGAGCAGACCGGCGACGGCGACGGCGATGACCACGCCCCGCTTCCCCCGGAAGAAGCCGCCGCCCCCGCCGCCGCCGGGCGGGACCGGCGGACCGGGGTACTGATGGGCGGACTGGGCCCGGACCTGGTCCTGCCCCGGGTAGCCGCCGTACACCTGCTGCTGCCCGTACGGGCCCGGGGCCTGCTGCCCGTACGGCTGGGGCGGCTGGGGCTGCCCGTACGGCCCCGGCTGCTGCTGTCCGTACGGCGGCTGCGGCGCCTGCTGCCCGTACGGCTGGGGTGCCTGCGGCTGCCCGTACGGCCCCGGCTGCGACTGTCCGTACGGAGGCTGCGGCGCCTGCTGCCCGTACGGGCCGGGCTGCCCGTACGGGCCGGGCTGCCCGTAGGGTCCCGGCTGCTGCGGGAATCCGTATCCCGGCGCCCCGGCGGGCCCCGGGGCGCCCGGCGGCGGGCCCTGCGGGGGCGGGGGCGGCGCCGGGGGTATCCCCTGCCCGGACGCGTCCCGCGGCGGATACGGCTGCCGGGGATCGGACGGCGGGCCCGGCGGGGAATCCGGCTGTTGGTCCCGGGGAGCCCCGAAGCCTCCCGGCGGTTGCTGGCTGGGCGGCTGAGACATCAGCGCGTCCCCTTTCCTACGGGCCGCTGTCCGAACCGGCCTCCCCCGCGTGTCCGGTGGGCGCGTCGGCGTCTCTGCCGTGACCCGGACTGGAGCGTTTTCGGACAGCGATCCCGCGTGCTGCACGACACTGAGCGGGGCTTCTTTGTATCACTCGGATCAGTTACGGCCATGGGCCGGTCCATCCCTGTGCCCAAGGGGGAACCGGCCCGTCATGCCTCCGTGACAAGACCTCCGGGGAGTGCCTAGGACTCCTCGGCCAGCTCCAGCCAGCGCATCTCCAGCTCCTCGCGCTCCGCGACCAGCCCGCGCAGCTCGGTGTCCAGCTCCGCGACCTTCTCGAAGTCCGTGGCGTTCTCGGCGATCCGGTCGTGGAGCCTGGTCTCGTTCCCCGCGAGCTTGTCGAGCCGGCGCTCGATGCGGGACAGCTCCTTCTGGGCGGCGCGGGCCTCCCCGGCGGACTTGGCCCGGTCGGCCGGCCTGGCCGGGGCGGCGGGGGTCGCGGCGTCGATCATCGCGCGGCGGCGTTCCAGGTACTCGTCGATGCCGCGCGGGAGCATCCGGAGCGTGGCGTCGCCGAGGAGGGCGAAGGTGCGGTCCGTGGTGCGCTCGATGAAGAACCGGTCGTGGGAGATCACGACCATGGAGCCGGGCCAGCCGTCGAGGAGGTCCTCCAGCTGGGTCAGGGTCTCGATGTCCAGGTCGTTGGTGGGCTCGTCGAGGAAGAGGACATTGGGCTCGTCCATCAGCAGGCGCAGGATCTGGAGCCGGCGGCGCTCACCGCCGGAGAGGTCGGAGAGCGGAGTCCACTGCTTCTCCTTGCCGAAGCCGAACTGCTCGCAGAGCTGGCCCGCGGTCATCTCCCGGCCCTTGCCGAGGTCGACCCGGTCGCGGACCTGCTGGACGGCCTCCAGCACGCGGAGGCTGCCGGACAGCTCCGTCACGTCCTGGGAGAGATAGGCCAGCCGGACCGTCTTGCCGACGGTGATCCGGCCGGCCGCGGGCTGAGTCTCACCGGCGGTGCGGGCCGCGTCGGCGAGGGCGCGGAGCAGCGAGGTCTTGCCCGCGCCGTTGACGCCCACCAGGCCGATGCGGTCGCCGGGGCCGAGCTGCCAGGTCAGATGCTTCAGCAGCACCTTGGGGCCGGCCTGGACCGTCACGTCCTCGGTGTCGAAGACGGTCTTGCCGAGGCGGGCGTTGGCGAACTTCATCAGCTCGCTGGTGTCGCGCGGCGGCGGCACATCGGCGATCAGCTCATTGGCCGCCTCGATGCGGTAGCGCGGCTTGGAGGTGCGCGCGGGGGCGCCGCGGCGCAGCCAGGCCAGCTCCTTGCGCATCAGGTTCTGCCGCTTGGACTCCTCGGTGGCGGCGATGCGCTCCCGCTCGGCGCGGGCGAAGACATAGTCGCTGTAGCCGCCCTCGTACTCGTAGACAGCGCCGCGCTGGACGTCCCACATGCGGGTGCAGACCTGGTCCAGGAACCAGCGGTCGTGGGTGACGCAGACGAGCGCGGAGCGGCGGGCCCGCAGATGCTCGGCGAGCCAGGCGATGCCCTCGACGTCCAGGTGGTTGGTGGGCTCGTCCAGAACGATCAGGTCCTGCTCGGAGATGAGCAGCTTGGCGAGGGCGATCCGGCGGCGCTCACCGCCGGAGAGCGGCGCGATCACGGTGTCCAGGCCCTGGGGGAAGCCGGGGAGGTCCAGACCGCCGAAGAGGCCGGTGAGGACATCCCTGATCTTCGCGTTCCCCGCCCACTCGTGGTCGGCGAGATCGCCGATCACCTCATGGCGCACGGTGGCCGCGGGGTCGAGGGAGTCGTGCTGGGTGAGCACTCCGAGCCGGAGCCCGCCGCTCTGGGTGACCCGGCCGGTGTCGGGGTCCTCCAGCTTCGCCAGCAGCCGGATCAGGGTGGTCTTCCCGTCGCCGTTGCGCCCCACGACGCCGATGCGGTCCCCTTCGGAGACGCCGAGGGACACACCGTCGAGCAGCGCACGGGTCCCGTACACCTTGGTGACTGCCTCGACATTGACCAGATTGACGGCCATTTTTCTCCTGCTCCGGGGGTTCGCGGTCCGATGCCCAGAGTACGGCGGTGGCGCGACCCGCAGATCCGCCTGTGGACAACGGCCGCGCGACCGGGCACGGAACGGAATCATCCGCGCACCCGGGGTGATGGCGGCGGCGGGGCCGGCGCCCGGCGCGCTCCACGAGCGGCCAGCCGCCGAGGGCCGTCGCCACGGCGGCGGGGGCGGTGACCGGCACCGCTGTCAGGGTCGCCGAGCGGCCCTCCAGCAGACCGCCGGGACCGGCCGCCGACGGGCCCAGCAGACCCAGCGGACAGAGGGTGGCCCCGAGCGCCGCGAGGGCGGAGCGGGACCCCCGGCCGTTGTCATACCCCTCGGTTACGTTGGTGACCATGAGCACCGACAGCGCCCAGGGCCCCGCGAGCTACTTCCCCGCCATCGAGAAGAAGTACGGCCGCCCCATAGCCGAGTGGCAGGAGCTGATCTCCTCCTCGCCCCTGAGCAGGCACATGGAGCTGGTCACCTGGCTGAAGACCGAGCACGGCATGGGCCATGGCCACGCCAACGCCCTGGTCGCGCACACCCTCAGGGAGAACACGGGGAGGTGAGCCCGGTGCTGTTCCGGCCCGATCCGGGAGAAACTCCCTACTCCCCGTGGCCGGTCGCGGCGATGGTGACGCCGAGGCCGATCATGGTGACTCCGCCGACCCCTCCCACCAGGGAGAGCCGGCGCGGGGAGCGGGCGAACCAGGTGCGGGCGGTGGCAGCGGCGAGACCCCAGACGCTGTCGCAGGCCACCGCGATGGCGTTGAAGACCAGGCCGAGCACCAGCATCTGGACCACCACGTTGCCCGCGCCGCGGTCGACGAACTGCGGGAGCACGGCGGCGAAGAACACTATGGTCTTGGGGTTGGCGACACCGACCGCGAAGCCCTCCCAGAGGGTGCGCATCCCGCCGCGCGGGGGGTTGTCGCCGTTGAAGGAGTCGTGCAGCGCGCCGCGTTGGCGGTACGCCTTGACCCCCAGGTAGACCAGATACGCGGCGCCCACCAGCTTCAGCATCGTGAAGACGAGCACCGAGCGCTCCACGATCGCGCCGACGCCGAGTGCCACCGCCACGACCAGCACATAGGCGCCGAGGGTGTTCCCCACGACCGTGGTGAGGGCCGCCCGGCGGCCCTGCGCCAGCGCCCGGCCCACCACGAAGAGAACGCTGGGGCCGGGGATCACGATCAGCAGGAACGACATGGCCGAGAAGGCGAGTAACCGGTCAGTGGACACCATGAAGCCCATCGTAACCACGGGGACCTGCCGCACCGGTTATCACTCAGGGACGCCCGGGCACGGCCCGAGCGCGCCCCGGACCGCGCGGACCCGCGCCCCGACCGCGACGGCAGCCCCGATAACCCCGGCAGCCCCGGCAGCCCCGGCAGCCGCCCGGTCCAGGTCGTCTCTTTCGGATCTTGCCGGGCTCGCGAGCCCCGGCACCGCGCCTCGCCGCGTTGTCGTCGGTCGCCGACGCTCCGCGTGGGCTCCCTCCTCCGCCTCGCGATCCACGG